>DATKMS010000383.1:0-47561 GCA_035541735.1 Candidatus Margulisiibacteriota bacterium | reverse complement strand
TGGCCGCCTTCTTCATAGAGCTCATGCTTCGGTAGCGTGAGCGAGAGCGCATGCACACGCAACGCCAACGCGTGCGCCAATTGGTACACCTGCACGCTCTCATGCGGTCGCCGTGCATCGGTCATCTTTCATCCCTCATCCTTCATCCTTCATCCTTCATCCCTCATCCCTCATCCTTCATCCTTCATCTCCCGTCCGTCCACGACGATGCACGGACTATCGATCACGGAGTATGCGCGGCCGAGGGAGGTAATCACCCGGTCGCCGCGGCCCTCGACGGGGCCGAGGTCGACGAACAGTACCTGGTCTTCACGGTGATCGATGATCTCGCCGAGTGCGTGCCGGCAGCGCACCAGATCGGTGGGGGTGAACTGGCACTCGAAGATGGAGTACTGCAGGTGATCGCCGAAGTCGCGCATGGTCTTGTAGACCGTCTTCAAGCGCTTGTCGTCGCAGATGTCGTAGCAGATGAGGTAGGTGTTGCGCGGCATCTGGTCTTACTCAACCCAGGCCACATCCAGGCCGGCAGCCACAGCAGCCTCGCGCTGGCGACGGTCGGCGGTAATGAAGGGCAGCGCTTCGCCAAGGGTGGCGCCGGCGGCAGCGGCCGAGCAGACATGGAGGGCGTCCAAGGTGCGCACGTTGGCCGATCGCAACAGTTCCTCGGCGCGCTGCAGGACGTGGCGATCCACCTCGGTCAGCTCCCAATACAGATGGTCGAGCCGGAGCGCTGCGAGGATGTCGGCGAACTGTGCACTCGAAATGTGTTGCTCCAAGTGGCGCCGCCGTACGGCCGACGTGATCTCGAGCGGAGCCAGGGTGGAGGAGATGACCCGATGTCTCATCACGAATCCGCGGACGGTCGCGGAGCCGGACTCGGCGACGTAGCGTTTCACCAGCGCGCTGCTGTCGAAGTACGCGGGCAGACGCGGGTCAGCGTTCATCCCGCTCGTCGCTGATGGTCTGCGAGAGTGGCGGCCCTTTGATACGCCGCGGTTTGAACCGAGGCATCGGGCCGCGTTTGGTGGCGCGCCGGAGCAAGCCGGCCGCGGCCATGCGATCGAGTTTGGCGTCGAGGGTATCGCCTTGCGGGAGCGGCTTGATGACGGCAATCGGCTTCCCGCGCTCGGTGAGGATGACCTCCTTGCCGGCTTTGACGGCCTTGATGGCCTTGGAGAAGTGTTGATTGGCTTCGCGCAGCCCGAGTTGCATGCGGCACCTCCGATGTAGTGACGGTCACTACCTCGCGTGGTCAGCGGCGTCAAGAACCGATGAGGGATGAGCGATGAGCGATGAAGGATGAAGGATCGGATGAGCAATCGGCGCGCGGCGGCGGCCTTACGTCGGCAGCGCTCCCATTGGGCATTGGGCAGTTCCCTCATCCTTCATCGTTCATCGCTCATCCGTCCTTCATCGTTCATCGACTCTGCCGGCCTGGACTGCCCGAGGCCGAAGTGGGCGGAGTCGCCGAGCACGGACAGACGCTCAGCGCGAGCCGACGGACACGATGTACTCCGTCAGGGCCGACCGCCGCTGGCGAGCCTTGCGGGCAGCGGCGAGCAGCTCGCGTCCGACCGCAATCAGTTCGTCGGCGGTTTCAGGAAGAAAAGTTGGGTCGCCGCCGGCGGGGCACACCCACGCCTCGACGTTCGGAATGCGGATCGAGACACCATCCTCGTCGTACTCGAACACTGCCGTGCGCCATTCCCGTGCGCACTTATGCTCCGCGCATACCGGTGCCTCCAGCGTGGTTACCATCTGTTCACCTCTTTTTGATCTTGCGGCGCCTGAGGGGCGGGGTTTCCCAGATGGTTTCGTCCGGGATATACGCCGTCACGATGTCCAGCCACACCGGGTCGGCATGCTCGCAGAGGACGTGTAGATAGACATCGACGTTTCCCAACAACGTTGTCTTGCCGCAGATCAACACCCGCTGCTCCTCGGGGTAGCTCTCGACAATCTTTCCTTTGAGGATCACCTGCTGGACGTTCGAGCGGTCGAAGCCTTCCTTCAATGCGTGCCGGATGACGTGACTCTTCAAAAGATACTTGCCGTTCCTCACCCGTCCGCGGATCGTGTCGATGTCCACTGGCTCTCCTTCGGATGGCTCCGCTCATGCCTACCGTATAGCACGCAGACGATGAAAGATCTGGCCCGCGAGCGCCTTGCACGTCAGCTACAATCGGGGCACAGGGAGGAATGAACCGATCATAGATGAGCGATGAGAGATGGCGGATGTTGGCTGCAGCAAGCGCAGTGCGTTGATCCCTCATCCTTCATCGTTCATCCCTCATCTTCCCGCGGCCTGAACTGCCCGAGGCCGAAGTGGGCGGAGTGTGGCTTGATCAGTTCGACGCTGCCGCAAAGAGGCCGAGCCCATAGTGGCTCCCATAGCCGAGCGCGATCGGGCCGGGGACCGGTTGAGCGAACCGCATTTCCAAGGACCATCCCTGATCGATGGGTGGCGCCGGACCGTGTCGTCGAACCCGCACGAAGTGGCGATGGCGAAGCGCAGATGCTTCTCGATGCGGGTCGGATACCGTTACCACAGTCGCTGGCGGCAAACCTCGCGACGCTAGTTCGGCCTGCACTTGCCCATCGAGGGAATTTCGCCCCCGCGCCTTCAAGAAGCGCGGCGCGACGAAAGGTGTCAGAGAGCGCCAAACGAGTCCCGCTTCGCTCCTCCCAAGAAGCCGATCGAGTGAGTCCCCGTAGGGCGATTGCAATCGGCGCAGATCCCTGAGGTTGCCGCTGGCGGCAACAGCGATTCTCAACGGTGATGCTCCACCCTTTGTGAACGTTCGGCGGACGGCGCGAATCGCAGCCTGTGCATCGGCGTCGAGTCCCATCGGTGCCCAAATGAGAACATGGTCGAGGTGGCCGTCGAGATCGAGATCGAGCGGGAGGACGTGCGCATGGCGATGGGAGTCCTCAAGTGGACGGCCGTCGGGCTTCCGTCCGGTCAACACTGTCGAATGACGTGGGAACTCGGCGACGCGTGCGACGAGGGCGCGATGCAACATTTCTGCCTGCGCCAGTGTACGCGTGACCGAGGGCAATGCGTGGGTGTTGCCGCAGGCAGTGGCCATCGACAGTAAGACCACCTCAACCGGCGGCGCCGTGTGGCGGCGGATTTGAGGCCGTGGCGCACCTGCTTCGAGCGCATCGGCCCGGCGCCAGTAGAGCACTCGGCGGCTCCCTGGCGGTTGGCTCCACCCCAGTTCACGAAGCCAACCAGTCTCCACCTGGAGGCAGGCGATCAAGTCTGCGGGATAGCAGGCCTCGATACGGGCAATCAGTTTCTGCTCCTTCTTGGAGAGCTTCTTCTTGTCGCGTTCGATGCCGCGCTTGCGTAGCTCGTCGACGACCGCGCTGCTCCTCCAAGACGCATAGTCCGAAGGAGCCATCGGCGAGAGAAGGGCGAACTGCTCCCACCCAGGGCCACGAGGTGTAGCTTCTTCACATGGAATAACATCGCTGCCATCGAGTGGAGCATCCGTTGCGTCCGGCTGGATCTCCACATCCACCCAGCTTTCGGAACGCCCGAGATAACCAAGGTTGCGCGCGAGCTGTCTGAGCACGGTCAGCTTGGCGTCACTCAACGACACGTCCCAAGTTACGCGCAACGTCCCGTCCACTTGCGCCCACGTATCGAAAACGAGGGTCGTCCTCTCTCGTCCCTTCTCGAGCACTCCAAGGGGCATGTAGTGGCGAGAGTGTGCGCCAGCAGCTGGAGGGAGACCGTAGCGCGGACTAGCCGATGCAAGCCGCTCAATGAGAGATCGGCCTTCGGGGGGCGGACCGTTCGGGGGCCAACCGAGCTTTCCATAGCCGGTTGCTAGCAGCGCCCGCAGGAGGCGCCACGGCGAGGGCGGCCACTCGATCAGACCCTCATTCACATGATTGCCCCACGGCGTGGCGTGGTAGCGCCCGCCAAGGAAGCGAAGGACAAGGGTCGGCACGGTCTATTCCTCGCCCCGTTCTTCGTTTTCGCCTTCGCCCTCTTCGGCCACCTCTTCTTGGCCCTTGCCCTTCTTGAGCTCATCATCGAAGGTCGTAGTTGTCACTGTCATGCGATCCTTGCACGCGTCGATGGCTGACGGCAGATCAGACCTCAAGGGGTCGGCTGTAGGCAGCGCAAAGTCGGTTGGCTGAACGGCCACAATCGATTCCGCTTTGACACGGAGATCGCAGGCGGTGCGCAGCCGTAGGCTGCCTTCAACCAAGTGACGAAGCTTGTACAGAGACAGGAGAACCAATAGCCGTTCGACGTCCGATCCCAGACCGTAGCCACGGATCTGGGCGAGATCGACGTTGACGTAGAGCGTGATGGCGTCGGCTGTGAACTCGTCACGCGCGAAGGGCACGTTGCCAAACCCCTCCTTGGTTACGCCCGAAGGATTCACATGGTCGTTCTTGACACCTCCGGATGCAGCGACTCGCACACCGTCCGCCTCAATGAACGCCGACAAACTGCGGGGCACGCGGAGGCGGCCTCCCGCCAGTTCCTTCTTCGCCAAGAACACGCCGTGGAGAAGAGAGCCGATGTCGTACTTCAGGAGAACATCCCCAAGCTTCTTGCGGTCAATCGGTCCGTCCTCCAGCGCACCAAGCTCGCCCTTCACGCTGTTGAAGAAAGCCTTGTCCTTGGCTTCAAGGAGGTACGGACTATTGAGCCGGTGAGCCTCAAGAACGGTGTCGGTCAGGAACTTGCCCTGCCGAAGAACCCGAACGTGCGAAAGGCCCTGCAGCTCCGGCTTCAGATCGTTGGCTGCGTCGTCCCAACACGTCAGCTCGAGGCGATTCGCCATGCTCTGGGCGCTCTCCACCAACAGAGACGTGCCCGCTGGCGTTTGAAACGTCGCGGCGCCGAGTCCTGGAAACCCAGTGGGTTGGAAGCGGTGCCCTTGCAGGGGCGCGAGGGGAATCTCGAACAGCAATCGGGTGGTGTTGGTCAGCGCTGATAAGTCGATCGTCATGCGTGTGCCTCCTTCATCGTGTTGGGGTCGAGCCGTCGGACGAAGGTCGCCGCCGTGTGCTGCGTGATCGGAAACGCGAGTGCGGCCGCCCAGCGCCGCGCAGTGTCCGGCGCCACCATGCCTGTACGCACGGTGGCCGCGATGCCGGCAGCGCGGAGTCGGCGAAGCGCCAACTCGATTGCGGATGGTACGTCACCACAGTCGAGCCTGCGCAAGATCGCCGGGTCGACGTTGATAACCCGCTCGTCGGGTAGCGGCCATGGCAGCAAAGCAAGCCGGATCGCAAGCCAGGCCTCATCGGGCATCGCCCCGCGTGGCTCCGGCGTTCGCGCAGGGCACGGCGCTTTTGCCCAGCGGCCTGCATCAAGAGCCATGAGCGCGCGTGCGAGCGCAAGCGTGCGGTCGGGCTCGATCTCCCCGGCAAGAAAGGTGGCCAGGTCATCCGGAAGCGCAGCCGCATGACGCGCAGCGACCAACGGGAGCCGGCGCTCGCCCGCTTGCGCCGCTTCGACGAGCCGGCGATCCACCATAGCGATCGCGTCATCCAAGCCCGCACGACCATGCAGGACGACCTCGGGACCGATCAGCAAGCGGCGCTGCGCGCCAACGCCGGTCACCGCGTATCGGGCGCGTTCGAGTGGTAGCCAGTGCAACCGAACTCGCAGGGCTGGGAGGCCCTCTCGCGTAAAGCGTGCGGCTTGCAGGCCGCACGCCAGGCCGAGCCGAAGCTCCGGAGAGCCGTCGTCCGCTGCGGTAACCCACTCGGGCCGAAGCTGTGGGATCGGACCTGCCCGGTATCCGCTTCCGGTGACCTGCACGGCCTCCACATCGGCCAATCCGAGGAGTACGGACTGCCAGCGTGCGGGCTCATCAGGATGCTGCGCGACCGCGAAGAGCGCATCGGCCAGCCGCCGCTCGGCGAGAACCAGCCGCGCCGGCGCACCCTTGGCCCGTGCTTCCCGCCTCAGCCGCGGCAGCCATGCGTCGAGGTCATCGAGGCAAGCAAGCCGTGGGGACGCACGCTCCGACACGCGAATTCGGCCGAGGGGGACCGCGAAATGAGTCGCGAGATTGTTACGTTGCAGATAACCGTACCGAACGAACTCTGTCACGCCCCTTTGAACACCGAGCGACGCGGCGGCCCGCGCCATCGAACATGCGTCGTGGACCTTACCGCGCCGCGTACACGCGCGGCCCTCAAGAAAGAGATGCTGGACTTCGGCCAAGGTCATCGGCTGTCGCCATAGTGGGAACCATTGCTCGCCACGACCTGGAAGCTCCTTCCCCTTGTTCAGAGCGTACTCGTCCAGCCGAGCACCGCTGGGGTAGCCGAGCGACGCAGGCGGAACGAAGAAAGGCGAAGACAACCACTTGTTTCCCTCCTGCGCCCCCCGCGTCGAGACCCCGGAGCGTACGACGCAGGCGCCCTCGAACGCCAGCAACAGATCCCAGGGACTCCCTTGACCAGACGGCAGGAACTGACCGAATGATTGGCTCCACTGACACCCAGCGACACGATTCGCACCGAAGAGGCACTCAGCGAGCGCGGCATCCCAGCGGCGTTCGCTGAGACACTCTGCCACAGCTTGCATGAATGCGGCCGTATAGCTCCCGCTCCCTTCACTTCCGCCCGTTCCAAGTAGGGAGGGCTGTTCCAATCCCTTCTCACTCCGGTCAACGACCGCGACAACGGAATCTAACCACGCCGAGGCTGCACGTCGCGCTGAGTTGCGAAGCCTCAGCGTAAGAAGCAGCCGCTTCTCTCGCTCCTTATCGGATGGCTTCGCACCGCCGGTGACCGCCGATATGGCGCGCGGGGGCCGTGTGCGTGCCGACTCGCACGTCGTAGCGGCGCCAGCCCGCCATCGTCGGTGTCAGGTCGGAGCAAATTCGCTCGTGGAGTTCTGCGATGAGTCGCTCGTCCAATCGGCGAGCGTCAAACTCTCCTGCTTCGATTGCCTCTTCCAGCGACTGGACGCGCCGCGCAAGGTGCGGCGCCAGTTCGCCGTAGCTCAGGATTCCAAGGGTGGTTTGAATGTGGCGGGTGGCATCGGCTGGCGGGCGTGTTCCGCTTCCAGCATCTCCAGGCTCACCGGTTCGCCCTCGAAGGCCATGCTCGCCGCCACGCTCGCCGGAATCCGGCGCCAGCGACGATGACGCTTCTCCGCCTCGGGCAGCCGCCGCCAGTCGCGAATCACTTGCTTCCAGTCCATGCGCTGGATTGTGCAACTCCAGCCGCGGGTCCGCAAGGGTGAGGCGCGAGGCCCGTTGGTCCGCGGCGCGGAGCAACGCTTCGAGCCAAGCGAGTGCAAACGGACCGTGTCGCCGGAGCAGGCCAAGGACGCGTTCGGTCCACCCTGGTCCCGTCCGAGGGCTGAGCCCCACCGCGGCGGGTGCCAAGTCGAGCAAAGAGGCCGGTAACTCGACGAATGTTCCTTCGGAGGTCGCGAGATGAACCGCCGGTAGGGCCTCCCCGTCGCGGACACCCCGGATGCGCAGACCGGCGTCCGCCGCACGCTGGTCGGCCGCGCTGGCGTGCCAAGCGACGCGAACCTTTCCATGATGGGTGCACACCAGATAGGCGGCCAGGTTGAAGTCATCGAGATCCATGTCGAGAATCTCTTGTTCGAGTGGGGAGGGCGGTTGGGCGGAGAGTTCACGATCCTCGGGAGGCATCCCAGCCGCTTCGAGCAGACCGCGGCAAGAGCCGAGCAGCGCCGGATGATCCGGCCGGTGCCGCGCCAGCACGGCAAACATTGCAAGCGTGCTCGCCAACTCGTGACGAAAGCCGGCACGACGGCTCCCGTCGGAATCGGGATACAGTTTCGCCCGCGGTAGCCATGCAGCGCCGGGCGCCTTCGCGAGGTCACGTCTGCTCGGCCGGGCGTGGCCGACGATCGAATTCTGAAAGACCTCATGTGCTTTTCCGGCGTCGTGCCATCGGCCGGCGAGGCTCAACAACTCAGTGCGCGCCGGCAACAGATTGCCCGCGATATCGGTGACCAAGCGCCCGACGCACTGGCCGTGAAAGCCAATCGTCTGCCACGGATAGGCACTCAACGCTTCGTCGTCCTCGCTGGCGTCGGCCAACTCGTCAGGGGATACGGATGGTGCTGGCACCGGCGCGATGTCTTTGGTGCTTTCGGGTGACCATCCAGTGTCCATCGAATAGCCGCCGCAATCCGACGCAACCAGCACCGTCTGCCCAGGATAGAGATCCCTTCGCTCCGCGCCGCGCCACGTACCGTCCAGCCAGTCCCACACCCAGGCCCGCATGCCTTTCTTGAGACGCGGCGCTTTCTTTTTCCCTGTCTCCTTCCCGCACAGCCAATCGCGGGCCTTGAGGAACGGTACGGCGCAGAGCGCCTCACGTGCCGGGCGCACCTTCGCTCCCGGTGATGAGTCTTTCAGGATTGCGTCCCAGAAGACGTGGACGTCACGCTCGTCGCCGTCTCGAATGAAGCGGCTGATGTCGACATCTGCTCCGGAGAGGTCGGGAGTGGTGTCGAACAACTCTTCGATCTCGTGTCGCAACAGCAGGTGGCGCGGCGCGTAGGGGTAGAGATCCTGCAGAAGCTCCGGATGCGCTTCCTCGAACCGCTCCAGGGAGAGCGGCGACACATCGGAGATCAGCCCGAGAGCCTGGCGTACAGAATCAATTTCGCTCTTCGCGTAAGGGGCGGCCTTCTTGCCGGTGTCCGGCTGCGGGTCGACGACAATCACATCTGCTCGGCCACCCCAGCGGGCCGCGCGCCCGAAGCGCTGGACCAGGCTTGCCCATGGAGCGATCTCCGTCACCAACACGGCCGCGGACAGGTCCACTCCGGCTTCGATCACCTGAGTCGCGACGATGATTCGATTGGTGCCGGCCGCGCACGCGGCGCGGTTGAGAAACTCACCGCGCCACGGCACTCGCTCGTATCCCCGGAATCGGCTGTGGATGAGCCGGATGTCCACACCACCCAGCGCTGTGTTCCGCCTAAGGGCGGCGTGAACCGCAACTGCTTTGTCGACAGTATTGAATACGACGAGCGTCGGGCCGTCAGCCCCATGTCCACCTTCAACATGGGCCTCGGCCACGACGTGTGCGACGGCCTCGCTCCCGGTTGCTTCGACGAGCCGGACAGCTTTCGTCACATCGTCCCACAGATGACCGATGCGTGCCGGCTCAGGAATGTCGGTCTGAGAGATCGAGTCGGCCGACCCTTGTGTCTCTGGGCTGGCTCGGAGCCAGGTGCGTTGTAGCGTCGCGCTCATCCACCAAGTCACGCAGGGTCGATAACTCTTCTCGCTGTCCTGCTGGCGGAAGGCATGCAGTTGACCCGAAGTGGCGAGACCGACGCCCATGAGCTGGACCTCGTCCATCACCCATAGGCAATCGTGGTTCAGCAGGCCGAATTCCATCGGCCACCGAGCTCGCGGGGCCCCATAACCTCGGTTGAGCGCCCGGGACAGAAGCATGTCCTGCGTCCCGATGAGCACGGCGCAATGCTCGGGGAAGAGGTGCCAATCACCGCAATCAGCCCCACCCATCAGCAGGTGGACGCCAACCTTGCCCTCGTGATCGGCCTCACCATCCCAAAGAGAATCGAGACGGCGAAGGGCCTCTCGAACTTCCGCCTCGGTCTGATCCACCAACACACGCATAGGAAGGCACCAAACCAGTCGCCGCGGCCACCCATCGTCGTTCCGCTCGACTCGGTGCCACAGCCACGCCGTCAGCACCCCAACCGTCTTACCGAAGCCGGTCGGAATACGAATGAGCCGATGCGCGCACTCAAGTCCTTCGGCAAGTCTGACCTGCCACGGATGGGGTCCGGTGCCGATGCCAGTTGCTCGGACGAAGAAGTCGTCGAAGTTCCCCAAGGTGGCTCACCACTCAGCCAAGTCCGCGCCGCAGCCGTCAGTCCACCCCTCGGGTCGCCAGCCGACCCGCTGGTACTCGTACGGCGTTCATGGTGCGAGGCCCGTCGCTGCGCCGAAGAACTGGCCGAAGCTGTCCGAGATCGTCGCCATGCCCCCTCGCGGTTTACTGCGAGATGGACCTTACACAACCCACCGTGCTGACGGCAAGGGCGGGAGAACAAGATGAAGGATGAGAGATGAAGGATGAGAGATGAGAGATGAAGGATGAGAGATGAGAGATGAAGGATGAGCAGCGATTCGCATCCCTCACCGCTGATCCATCCATGGCTACTCGGTCTGGCCTGAGAAAAGATGAACGAACCGATGGAACGTAGCGGCGCGTTGGCGGAAAATGTAGCGCGTTGAGATGAGGGATGAATCGACGATCGGATCGGCCGCATCCCTCATCCGCTCTTCTCCCGCTTGCCATCCTTCGTCCGCTTTGGTCAACCGCCGTCGCTCGCTGCGGCCGCCGCAGGCTGCTGATGTAAGATCGCTCGCTCCCCAGTGGTGCAAGCATTCCCAGGTCTGCGGATCGGCCGCTCCTCGCTGGTGCGAGCCTTCCTGACTCCTCGGATCGCTCGCTCCCCAATGCTGCCAGCCTTCCCAGCTCACCGAATCGCTCGCTCCCGAGTGGTGCGAGCCCTCCCAAGTCCTTGGAACGCTTGCCCGCGACTGGTGCGAGCCTTCCCAAGTCTTCGGATCGCGTCCTGCCGATTGGTTACCTAACAAAACAGGAAATCCATCTACGAATCTTCCTCATCGCTGTACATCCTTTGCTCACACGCAGTACATCCAATGTACAGGCCTCAGGGTGGCTGTGTCCGTCGGCGGCGGATTGACGCGTCGGCGAGCAACCCGCTCGCTTGGCATGCGATTCGCCTTGTCATGGAACCACCATGACATCCTGGAGGCCACATGCTCGGAAGACGGCGGCAGCGAAGTGCTACGACCCGCAGTCCTTAACGCGGGGTCTGCTTTGCGGCTGTCAGCCGCGCGCCCCTCCGCAGCGATGACCGAGCCAGGGGTGACCAATACAACGAACCACAAACGCACCATCAACCATATGGAAAGGAGAGGAATCATGAAAACACGCAAAGTGAGTTCGGGTGATCAGCTGGAAACCGGGGCGGCAATTCTGGCGGCCGCCAAAGTGGTGGACACCGATCTTGTCAAGGCGCGGCTGGCGGCGTTTGCCAGCGCTCAACGCAGCTACGCGGAGGCGCAGGCCCAGGTGGAGGCGGCGGAGGCCCGGCTGAAGGAGGAACAGATCCGCCTGGCCCGGCGCGACGCCGAGCAGGATGAAGCGACGGAAGAGCTGGCACGGGCGCTGGTGAGCAGCGGGCAGCCACGGGGGAATCCGTTCACCGCCTTCGGTACAGCAGCACCCTCGGCTGTCAAGCAACTGCCCCCGGTGACCGAAGCAAAGACAATTCGCCAACTGGTCGCCGCCGTGCAACGCCAGAAGCCGGTCAGCAAGGCAACGTCCCAAGCCGCGCAGGCCGCGGAGCAAGCGGCACGGCAAGTCGAAACCGCGCAGCTCGCCGTGGACAAATTCCAGGAGGCGCTCTCGCATGCTCGCCATGCGCGTGACGGCATCGGAGAAACCTGGGAAAGGACCTTGGCTGCCCTGAAGCGTGGCGTCCGCGCCGCCGCCGACGACGGTGCGCCCGGTCTCTATACCGCGCTGTTTGGCAATCAGCGCCGGTCAAGTAACAAAGCGGTCAAGCCCTCGCCGGCGGCGGCAGCCGCGCCGGCCCCGACAGCCACGACCGCTGCTTGAACACCACCCAGCCAATGCACCCGAGGTCGATGGGCCGGGCTCGTCGACCTCGGGCATTCGGTGAGCCAAGGTTTATCTCTGGGAGCTTCCATTCCATTGGCTTGGCCTCCGTGTTCTTTCTCGGTGCCCTCGGAGCCTCTGTGGTTCGTCCCCTCTTTTCCGGCACTTCCGGCAGCCTTCGCCTCTCGATTACTCATGCATTCGGCAGTGTGTGCCGTCACGCCGCGGTGTTCAGCGCCCCTTTGGGAACCTGCCGTCGAGGATGCCAAGCAGGTCCGCCGCCAGTGCGGCGACGCGGGAACGCGCACTGTCCGGTAAGCGGTCGAGCAGCGGCTGCACGCGGGCGCGGAGGTGCGCCGCCGCGGCACGGCGGTCGCCGCGCAGACACAGCGCCTCGACTTCCCATGCGCCGCACGCCAGCATGCGCCGCACGTCGTCGTCGACCTCGGGCAGATGCTCGGCGGTGAGCCGCAGCGCTTCCGCCACCTCGAAGCCGCGCACGCGCGGGCAACTGCGTTCGTCGAAGCCCAGACCAGTGACGGGCTTTCCAAACAGCCGGCCGGTGATGCGCACCGGACCGGTCCAATACTCGATCGGCAGGCGATGCGCCGGTGCGTCGACCAGCGGTTCCGCTTGCACGTCCATCTCCCACTCCGGCACGCGTAGCCGGTAGCGGTGCGGAAAGTAGCGCGGGCCGTCGGTGATCATCATCGGTGACCGCACCACGCCGGGACTACGGATGAACTCCGGCGTCGTCAGCTCGACGCGATGCGTAGAACGCAGCTCGAAGTCCGGACCCGGCCCCTGCGCCGAGAGGCCGGACCACGGCACCACCGCGTTGCGCCGGTGGCGATGGTACTGGTGGAAGCAGCTCATGTCCCAGCCGTTGTCGAACTGCATCACCCGCCACTCGTTGCGGTAGCGCGTGCTGCGCCAGTCCTGATGCTTTGTAAAGTCGTCGACCGCCCACTGGCGATCGATCCAGCCAGTGTCGCCCTCGACGTCTTCCGCGTGCGTGCTCCATTCGAGCCGCCCGCGCATCTGCAGGCCGCTCTGGAAGTACGAGTAGGTGCGCTCGGCCCCGAGGAACATCATCTCGCCTCCCAGCTCACGGCCGCCGAGCGGTGCAGGGGGACGCATGGCGTCCACCTCGAGGGTCAGTGCCATACGTGCGCCGTGATGGTCGATGCCGTGCAACTCCAGCGTCCACGCGAACGGTCGCAGCGCACCATTGCCATCGCGCTGTGCTTCCCAGCGGCTCATTCCTGCCGGCGCCGCGTAGCGCAGCGCCAGGTGCCCCGGCGTGGCGGCGATCTTCTCGCCTTGCCAGAGGCGCGCCGGCCGCGGCAGGTCGAAGTCGGTGCAGGTGCCGTAGCGCTGCGCGTCGCAATCGTACAGCGCGAAGGTGTAGAAGGCAGCACGGAACAGGCGCCGTACCACGCGCATGTCGGTGAAGATCGTCATGAAGGCGTACAGCCGCCCGCTGCTGCGCCCGCGCAAGAAGCCATCGACGAAGTATGTCGACATGCCGAGCGCGGGTTGATACCCGTCGACGGCCGGAAAGCTGAAGTGCCGTGCGTCGCCCCAGTCGGGGACGTACGGGTAGCGCTTCCAGCTGTCCCCGCCTTGGGGCGGCGACAGGGGAGGAGCCCCGTGAGCAGCGCCGCGCGCGGTCATCCGGCCGCGGTGCAGCCGTGGAGCGCGTTGTTCACCGCGAGCACCAGTTCGTCGATGGTGATCTCCCCGTCGCCGCTGGCGTCGCCGGCGAAACAGTCATTCAGCGGCAGGCTGCCGAGTGCGATGTCGATCATCGTTACCACGTCGTTCACGCCGACCACAGCATCGCCGTTGCAGCTACCGGCACAGACCGCGTCGATACGGAAGACGCCGCCGCCATTGGCCCCCGCGTATACTGTCGTCGCGGTGGTCGGGTCGACAGCCAGCGCCTCAATATCGCTGCTCGACAGGCCATTGTTGAACGGCCCCCAATGAACTCCACTATCGGTGCTCTTGAAGACACCGCCGTCGAACGTCCCGGCATACACGGTTGCTGAATCCGCAAGCGCGATGACCAGCGGGATGATGTTGCTGGTGTTGAGCCCCGTGCTCGACCCGCTCCAGTTCGTCCCACCATTGGTGCTCTTGAAGACGCCACCGCCGAAGGTGCCCGCATAGACGGTGGTGCTGTTGGTCGGGTCGACCGCGAGTCCGAAGATGCGACGGTTGGTCAGTCCGCCACTAGCGCTGTGCCAGCTGCCGGCACCGTCGGTGCTCTTGAACACGCCACCGCCGTCGGTTCCGGCGTAGAGGGTTTGCGGAGCCAGGGGGTCGATGGCGAGGGCGAAGGCGCCGGTGCTGGGAAAGCCGTTGTTCGCAGGGCTCCAGCTGGCGCCCCCGTTGGTGCTCTTGAAGACGCCACTGCCGGCGGTTGCCGCGTACACCTTGCCGGCGTCAGTCGGGTCGATGGCGAGGACCAGGACATTGGTACTGCTGGTCAACCCATTGTTCACGGGGCTCCAGCTGCCCGCCCCGTTGGTGCTCTTGAAGACGCCGCCGGCTGCCGGAGCCGCGTACAGCGTGCTGGGGGTGCTGGCGCTGACGGCGAGCGCTTGCACGACGGTGTTGGTCAAGCCATTGCTGGCGGCGACCCAGGTATTTCCTCCGTCCGAGCTCTTGTACACGCCGACGCCGGTGTCGCGTTCGCCGGCGTACAGCGTCAGGGGTTGCCGCGGGTCGAGGGCCAGCGCGTGCACGTCGCTGACCGCCAGGCCCTGATTCGCCGCGGTCCACACAGCCCCGCCGTTGAAGCTCTTGAAGACGCCGCTGGCGGTGGCGGCGTAGACGATCGGCGGGCTGGTGGTGCGCAGCGCGAATGCACGCACGGAAATGGTGGTGAGTCCGATGTCGATGGGCGTCCAGGTCCCGCCGGCGTTGGTGCTCTTGAAGGCGCCGGCGCTGTTCGTGCCCACGTAGAGGGTGCGCGTGTTCGTCGGGTCGATCGTAATTCCTAAGACGCCGGCACCCGGGGTGATGCCAGCGCCCACCGGACCCCAGCCTGCAGCGCTGTCGACGCTCGAGAACACGCCGCTGTTGGTACCGGCGTACAGGTTGTGTGGGGTCACGGGGTCGACCGCCAGGGTGAAGACGTTGGTGTCGTTGAGCCCATGGCTGGCCGCGCTCCAGGCGGTGGCGCCGTTGATGCTCTTGAAGACGCCGTTCGCCGTCCCGGCATACAGAATCTGCGGGTTCATCGGATTGATGGCGAGCGCTTGCACCAGGCTGCTCGTCAGCCCGGCGCTCGCCGACTGCCAGTGCGCCGCCCCGTCGATGCTCTTGAACACGCCGCCACCGTTCCCAGAGGAGCCGGCGTACAGCGTCTGCGGGTGGGCCGGATCGAAAATGAGGGCGCGGACGGAGAGTCCCGTCAGTCCCGCATTGGCGGCACTCCAGTTCTCCGCCCCGTCGGTGCTCTTGAAAACGCCACCTGTGGTGCCGGCGTAGAGCGTTTGCGGCTTTGTGGGGTCGATGGCGATGGCGCGGACGATGAAGTTCGTCAGACCGGCGTTCGCGGGCTCCCACTGAGTGCCGCCGTTGGTGCTCTTGAAGAGGCCGCCATTGTCCGCGCCGGCGTACAGCGTTTGCGGGTTTGTCGGGTCGACGGCGACCGTAAGGATCGTGCCGCCGTCGGGGCCGTTGCTGGTCCAGAACCCGGGCCCGGCAAGGGCGACGCGCTCGTCGGCGAGCAGGAAAGCGGCGAGCGAGAGCAGGGTGCGAGAGACAACCCGGCGGCTGCGGTTACGTCGCTCCGGAGTTGGTCCCCATGTTCTCCACACACACGGCATGCTGTCCTCCTCGTGCCCTGTCTGACCACTGGCGCAGCGGCAAGTTGTCTTCCGTTGCCGCCAGCCGCACCTATCGTTGAGCCGCAGCTGTCCGGCCGCCCCGCCAGGACCTACACGTCTGCATGCTACGTTGGCTTGGTTCTCACTTTCCGTCAACCGAAATAGCAATTGGTGCGTCCACGCCCTTCCTGGTAGCGTGAGCCTTGGCGAATGCAGAGGTTCAAGATGACGCGTGTCGGATCAGGCCTTCAGGTCCTGTCCGCTTGAACGCATGTGGAGGTCGAAGTCCGTGCGCCATCGAGCCGTCGGCCTGCAGAGTCCCACGCGGTAGGCGGTCTGAGGCAGATCATCTGACAGCATGAGGTGCGTCATCGGTTTTCTGCCTGCGTGCAGGTAGAAAAGCTCTGTGATGACGGATCAGCTCACCCGGGTGCGCCCACCCGGAGCGAAGGCCGAGCGGACGCGCGCCACCATTCTCGCCGCCGCAGAGCAGGTCTTTGCGGAGAAGGGATACGCGGCCGCCCGGCTCGAAGATGTGGCCGCACGGGTCGGCATTCGCCGGGCCTCGCTCGTCTACCACTTCCGCAACAAGCGAGAGCTGTACGAGGCGGTGCTCGGTGCCGTGCTCGGCGAGCTGTTGGTGCGCTATCGCGCCGTGTTGGGTGGTGACGTGCCGCTGGCCGAGCGCCTCGCAGGAGTGGTGCGCGTGTGGGTCTCCTTCGTCGGCGAGCGTCCGACCCTGGCGCGCTTGCTGTTGTGGGAAGTCGCCGAGGCATCTGCAACCTCACTGGCAACTCGCTTCATCGAGCCGGTGCTTGCGACCCTCACCGCGACCATCGTCGACGGGCAGCGAGAGGGGGTGTTCCGGCGCCTCGAGCCGACGCCCGTTATCTTCGCGCTGACCGGTGCAACAGTTTTCTTCGTCACCGCAACACCGGCGCTCGCGCCCGGCGTGCAAACGAGCGCACTAGGCCCTGCGCGCCTCAAGGAATTCGGTGATGAGATGGTGAGCTTGGCGCGCCGTTTGTTGGAGGGGGACGACGCCGAGCACGGACGTGAGACCAAAGATGACCGATGGCAGAACCGCGACGTCGCAACAGAATATGTGGTGCGGCAGACACCAGAAAGGAGTGCGCATGGCTGAGAGCAATGCGGCGATTGCCCTCGAAGATCCCGAACGGGTCGAGACCGAAGCCGGGCGGGTCTCCAAGATCATCGAGATCCCCGAAGGGGCGGCGTGGAATGTCGTTGAAGAGGTCATGCTGCAGCGGCGCAGCATCCGCAAGTACAAACGCCGCCAGGTGCCGGCGCACCTGATCCGGCGCATGTTGGAGGTGGGGCGCTACGCGCCGTCGCAGGGAAATTGCCAGCCGTGGAAGTTCGTCGTCGTGCGCGACGCTGAGATGATCCAAGGCATGGAGGACGCCTGCGTCGCGGCCTGTAAGAAGCTCTCGAGCGCTTTGGACTACGCCAGCTATCCGAAAGGGTCCGCCAAGCACTTCATCACGCGCGCCAAAGCCAAGCTGTTCAACCGCCTACAGCCCAACATGCTGCATCCGGTACCGATGACCGTCGTCACGGCGATTGCCGAGGGACGCTTCGCCGTGTTTCACCGCGCGCCGACCGTGATTCTGCTGCTGATGGACAAGCGCGGTATCGGCACGCCCGAGATCGATATCGGGATCTGCGGCACCAACATCGTCCTGGCGGCACAGAGCTTCGGACTCGGCACGTGCTGGGTCGGGTTCGCGAAGTTTCTGACCCGGAGTCCCGAGTGGTGTGCACGCCTCGGCGTCGAGCCGCCGTACGAACTCAGCGAGGCCATCACCGTCGGCTATCCGATCGGCGAGCCGACGCGCTTGATCGCGCGCGACACGCACGAGATCACCTGGTTCGAAGGCGGCAAGAGAAACACTCTCTACTGAGCGGAGGTCGCAATGGCTTTGCTGAGCAAGCAGGAACGGCGTCACTTCCCGGACTGGGACGATCCGACGCAATGCATCTTCCATCGAGTCACGGTCGACCTCGACAAGTGCGACGGGTGCAAACTGTGCACGCTGGTCTGCCCCGCCAACGTGCTCGAACTCTATCAGGAGAGCGGCCGCAAAAAAGCCCGCGTCAAAACCAGCCAACGCGGCTGCATCAGTTGCAACAACTGCCGCGCCATCTGTGCGAACGGCGCCATCGGCGCCACGCAGGCCAACGACTTCGTCGGTTACTACCGGCAGCTCGGGCGTGGTACATTTGCCTTGCCGCGCAACTTCTGAGCGGCCGCATTCCTCGGCACGAGAAAGGAATCGATCAATGGCCATCCACGACATCGACTTCGAACTGTCCGAGGACGAGCGCACCATTCGCGACCTCGTGCACCGCTTCGCGCAAGACGTGATGCGCCCGGCGGGACAAGCACTGGACCGGCTTCCGGCCGAGACCGTGGTGCGCCACTCGCTGCTGCGCGAGGTGCATGAGAAGTGGGACCAGCTGGGCATCCGCATGCTCTCAACGTCCGATTCGTCGTTGACGCCGCTGCAGCGTGCGCGTCTGGTGAGTGTGACCACCGAGGAACTCGGTTGGGGCGATGCGGGGCTCGCGATCAGTCTGGGTGCCGCGGAGTTCCCGGCCATGCTGGCGCAGGGCTCGCAGAACCCCGACCTGGCCGCGGCGTTCCCCGTGAACCTGATCGGCTGCTGGGCGATCACGGAGCCCGATCATGGCAGCGACGTACTCGACATGAGCGGCGAAGTTGGACGTCCGTGGCGGCAGAAACCGAATTGCGTCGCGCGGCGCGACGGCGATCATTATGTCATCGACGGGCAGAAGGCGGCGTGGGTATCGAACGGTCCCATCGCCGACGCGGCCGCGCTCTACACCGCCGTCGACAACGGTGACGGGCCCACGGGTCGTGGGGTCTTTCTCGTCGATCTGCGCAGCCCGGGGGTGTCGCGCGGCAAGCCGCTCGAAAAGCTGGGGCAGCGGCCGCTCCCGCAAGGAGAGGTGTTCTTCGACGCCGTGCGTGTACCGGCCACGCACATGATCATTCCTGCCGAAATGTATCCGATGGGAATCGAACTGACGCTGTGCACGGCCAACGGCTACATGGGTGCCACATTCGTCGGCTGCGCCCGCGCCGCATTCGAGATGGCGCTCGACTACGCCAAGCAGCGTGTGCAGGGCGGCGTGCCGATCATCCAGCACCAGGCCGTCAAGCTGAAGCTCTTCGAGATGTTCCGCAAGATCGAGGCGGCGCGCTCGCTGAACCGGCGCGTGACGCTCTACAACATCATGAACAACCCGATGGCCGGCGCCGGCACCGGGGCCTTCCCGGCCGTCCACTTCGCCATTGCATCCAAGGTCACCTCGACACAGACCGCGTTCGAAGTGGCCAACGACGCGCTGCAGATCTTCGGCGGCAACGGCCTGAGCCAGGAGTATCCCATCGAAAAGCTCCTGCGTGACGCCCGCGCCTCGCTCATCGAGGACGGCGCGAACGAGGTGCTGTCGCTGCACGCAGCCGACAGACTGTAAGCCGCGAGGCAAAATTCAAAATTCGAAGCCCGAAATCCGAAACAACTCCGAATTCCAAAAACGAAAGAAAGCTCGAAACAGTTTGGAGCATTGTCGTCTTCGAATTTGTTTCGGATTTCGGGCTTCGAATTTTCAGTCCCTCTGTGTTTGACAGCCAGCCAGCCGTGCGTTACGCCGGCTGTCCCCATCTGGAGGTGCCGCGATGAGCCGAACGCCACGCATTCCTTGCATCCCCATCGTCGTGGTGCTGGCTCTCCGGCTCGTTGCCTTCCCATGCGCTGCGCTCGCGCAGGCGTGCAGCAACGACGCCGGTTGCGGAGAGTTCCAAGCCTGCGTCAACAAGAAGTGTTGCACGCCGAGTGATTTCGACGGCCGGTGTGGCGGCGACTGTGGCGGCAAATGCCCGGACTCCCGCCGGTGTCGGGGCAACGACGATTGCCAGAGCGCAACGTGTTCCGGTGAGCGCTGTTGCGGCCCCGGCTGCAACGGGAACTGCATGAACCATTGCAAGGACGGACAAGGGTGCACCACCGCCGACGACTGCGAGAACTTCGCGTGCGTCAACCAAAGGTGCTGCACGCCGAGCGACTTCAGCAAGCAGTGCGGCGGCAACTGCCCCGTCAAGTGCCCGGACGCCGCCGTCTGCACGGGCAACAACGACTGCCAGAGCGGAGCTTGCAATCAGGGAGCGTGTGGCCCTGCCCGGCAAACGCAACCACCCCGAACGCCGGGGTAGCCCAGGGCCTCGCCGCCGCGACAGCGCCGGGCGGAAGACCGCCGGGCTGCTTGTATCGTCTCATTTTGCTTGTAGATTAGGGCCCGCGCCACGCTTCTCGACGAAGGGCCCGACCGCTTCTGCAGCGCAGTGACGAACGTAGACGACAGGACATCCCTGAACCAGTGCGGACCGACCACCTTCGGCGCCGTCCAATTGGATAGGCGCGGCGGGCGGCTCATGCGCGGAGGCCGGCCAATTCCGGTGCGGCGGAAGACCTGGGAGGTGTTGGTCTACCTGCCGGAACGGCCCGGCGTCCTCGTCACCAAGGACGACCTGCAGGATGCCGTTCGGCCAGAAACGTCCGTCACGCCGGATGTCCTGATCCGATCCATCCGCGAGCTACGCCTCGCTACTGCGGCGCCAGATCGAGGACACGCGCCGACGCTGTCGCGCCGCGCTGTCCATTCCCGGCAGCAGTCCCTGCCGGGATCGGGAGACACCTGGTGCGGCAGATGTTGAGGCATGTGGAGCACCGTGATCGACGGTGGCTGGAGCGTCTCCTCAGAGGGCGCTTCACCGGATTGACGATCATCCTGCTGGCCGTCTTCGTCTCTGCAAGCGTCTTTACTGAGAAGGACGTACGCGAGCTCAGTGCGAGCATCGGATTTTCCGTTCTGGTCTTGTTCGCGGTCTGGAGTGTCGGACGGCGGCTGCGCATGGTGACTCTGGCGCTTGCTGTTCCCACATTGCTCAGCCACTGGCTGGTGCTCAGCGAGTCCTTGCCCCTTCGTGCCGTGGGCTTTGCCGCTACCAGCGCGTTTCTCACCTTCTTGACGCTGGTCATCCTGCTCGCCGTCTTTCGAGACGAAACCGTCACTGCCGACACCATTGTCGGGGCGGTGTGCGCCTATTTTCTGCTGGGGACGGTGTGGGGCACCTATTACGCGCTGCTGGTATTGCTCTCGCCAGACGCCCTTTCCATCTCCTCGGCTCTCGCCAAAGCGTCGGCCTGGAATGGCCCAAAGCAACCGTTCACACCGCTGATGCAGTACTACAGCTTCACAACACTCGCGACCCTCGGGTATGGCGACGTCTCGCCGCTCTCCCTCGGAGCGCGCGCGCTTTCGATCATCGAGGGGGTAACCGGACAGCTGTACTTGGCGATTCTCATCGCCCGCTTGGTTGGCATGCACACGGCGCGGTTGCCGCAGCGCTGATAGCTGGGTTTCCTGAGTTCCAGGCGCCGGGCGCGGTTCAACTCGGCGGAGGAGTTGGTGATCATGCTGAAGCAACAGCTCGAAGAGATCGGCACAGCCTCGGGTGTGCACTGACCCAAGGACTAGTGTAGAAGAGCGCGAAAGGAGGGTCTCCAGATGGTGATGTTCACGACATCCATTCGCCCCGGCGGATGGGAACGGTTACGGGCACTGTCGCGCTTCCGCGGCGCGGGTGTGCTGGTGGGGCTGGTGTTCGTTGCCAGCGCCTGCACCAGTCCCCTCGTGCAGAATGCACCCGCTGCCATGCAGGCGGCCACCAGCCGTGCCCGGTTCGAGCTGAACTGCCCCGAGGTGCAAGCCTCCGTGCTGTCGCAGAAGGTCATCGAGGGCTTTCGCTTCGAGGGGTCCGAGTACACCATCGGCGTGCGCGGCTGTGGCAAACAAGCCATCTACGTGACCTACTGCGGTGAGATGCAGAACTGCAACGCCCTTTCGCAAACGGGACGCATCCAAGCGGCGCCCGAGTTCGCCCCGCCAGGTCCCGGCTTCGGTCCGCCGGGGGCCATGCCGCCGCCGGGTGCCATGCCCCAGCCAGGCATGGTGCCGTAGCTTCGGGAGGAGATCATGCATCGCAAACCCATCTGCACCGTGGCAGCCGTCGTGCTGCTGACGTTTACACTGTCTTCCTGCGCTTCCATGCAGCAAACCTATCAGGAGAACCCCAAGGCCATGCTCGGCGGCTTGTTGGGTGCCGGGGCCGGTGCTGGAATCGCGGCGCTCGCGGGAGGCAGTCCTGCGGCGATTGTCGGTGCGGCCGTCGGCGGCGCCCTGATCGGCGGCTTCGTGGGACACAAGATGGACAACAACGACAAGCAAAAGGCGGCGCAGGCGGCACAACAGGCCTTCGAACAGAACCAGGCGGGCCAACCAACCGTGTGGAACAATCCGCAGACCGGCAACTCCGGATCGATCACGCCGACGCGGACGTATCAGCTCGCCAACGGCCAATACTGCCGCCAGTACCAACAGACGATCACCATCGGCGGTGAACAACATCAGTCGTACGGAACCGCGTGCCGCCAGCCCGACGGCAACTGGCAGATCCAACCGAGCTGACCGCGGATCGGAGCGAGGAGAGTCCCATGCGTTTTGTCCTAGCAGCGTTCGTTCTTGCGAGTGCCCATGTCATGCTCGGCGGTGCGGCCTGGGCTCAGGGTCCGGCACAGTCGTACGATCCTCGTGCGGCCTTCGCTCAGGTCGACACGAACAAGGACGGTCAGATCGACATCGAGGAGTTTCACGTGCGTCTCGTCGAGGTCTTCTATAGTGCCGACACCAACAAAGACGGCTTTCTCAGCGCCGACGAATATGCACGCCTGCCCTTCTCGGGAGCGTTCAAGGCCGCCGACACCAACGGCGACGGCCGCATCTCGTTGGCTGAATTCGTCACGATCCGGTTCCGCCAATTCGAGGCCGCCGACACGAATCACGACTATCAACTCTCTGTCGATGAGGTGGTCACGGCCTACGAAGGAGGACAGAAGCAATGAAGCCGAGCGGAGCACGCGCGGCCGGCGTTGCGGTTGCCGTAGGGTGGCTGGTGCTGCAGGGCCAGGCCTGCCCTTCCGCCTACCAGGCGACCTACAACCAGGAAATGCAGAGACTCGAAGCGCAGCAGCGTGTCGTCAACGCGCAAGCGGAGGCGGCCCACGCGCAAGCGAGCAAGTACGCCGCGGTGGTCTACTTCGCGGTCGGCAGCCCCAACCTTGACCAGGATGCGTATCGGCAACTCAACTGGTTCGTCCAACAGATGCAGCCCTACCCGCAGGCGATGTTTCTGGTGCAAGGGTTTGCCGACTCGAGCGGCAGCGAAGTGAACAACCAGGGGTTGTCGCTGGCGCGCGCCCAGAACGTGGCAGACTACTTGGCTTCCCAAGGCATCGCCCCGCCGCGCATGCTGGTGCAAGGCTTCGGCGAACAATACGCCGCCGCCTCCAACGAAACGGTGCAGGGCCGCCGCAACAACCGCCGCGTCGAGGTCACGGTCCGCTGAGCCGCCGGAAGGCCGCTCGCAGATGGCGGCGAACATGTTCGGCACTGTGCGGACGAAACTTCTGAATGCGGGGCTGCGCCGCTCCCGACTGCTGCGCACGCGTTGACAGGCGTCCGGAGCACGTCTAATCGTCAGCCGACCATGTCGGTTGCAGACTTCGCGACGTGCGAGCTGGCGCGCCGTCAGGCCGCCGGCCTGGTGCGGCGACTCCGGCCGATCGAGGGCGCGCAGGACACCTGGGTCACTGTCGATGGGCGGCGGGCGCTGCTGCTGTGCTCGAACAACTACCTCGGCCTGGCGACGCATCCGGCAGTACGCGAGGCCGCAAGCCGCGCTGCGCTCGAGTACGGGGCAGGCGCAGGCGCCTCGCGCCTGATCTCCGGCTCCATGCGGCTCCATCACACCCTCGAAGAGCAACTGGCGGCGTTCAAAGGCACCGAGGCGGCCTTGTTGTTCAATTCCGGCTACCACGCCAACATCGGGGCGATCACCGCGCTCGTCGGCGAGGGAGATGCCGTGTTCAGCGATGCACTGAACCACGCCAGCATCATCGACGGGTGCCGACAGTCCCGCGCCGCCGTGTCCGTCTACCCCCACAACGACGTGAGCGTGCTGAGTGAGCTATTGGCGCACAGCGCGGCGCACCGGCGGCTGGTGGTAACCGAGTCGATCTTCAGCATGGATGGCGACACGGCTCCGCTGGCAGCAATCTGCGACGTCGCGCAGCGCTACGGTGCGATGGTGCTGGTCGACGAGGCGCATGCCACCGGTGTTGTCGGCCCGCGCGGCGCTGGCGTCGTCGCCGCCCTCGGACTGCAGGGGCGGGTGACGCTGCAAATGGGCACGCTCGGCAAAGCGCTGGGTTCGTTCGGTGCCTTTGTCGCCGGACGCCGCGCTGTCGTCGACCTGCTGATCAATACGGCGCGCAGTTTCATCTACACGACGGCGCTGCCACCTGCCGTGGTGGCCGCCGCATCTGCGGCGTTGGCGATCGTGGTCTCCGATCCGACCCCGCAGCAGCGTCTCGCGGAAAACGCGGCCCGCTTGTGGCAGGGCTTGCAACAGTGCGGCCTGCAGGTGCCGCCGCATCCGGCGCATATCATCCCCGTCCTGATCGGCGACGCAGCGCGCACAATGCGCACCTCCGAGCGTTTGCTGGAGGCGGGCGTGTTTGTGCAAGGCATCCGCCCGCCCACCGTGCCGCCCGACAGCGCGCGCTTGCGGGTCACGATGATGAGCACGCACACGCCCGCGGACCTGCACTTCGCAGCCGAGGCGTTTCAACGCGCCTTCGCCGAGGGGTAGCGGATGCGCCTCAATCCGGAGGAACTGGCGGCGTGGGATCAGGCGTCCCTGTGGCATCCGTTCACCCAGATGCAGGAATGGCTGGCCGACGAGCCGCTGATCATCGCCGGTGGTGACGGCAACTACCTGATCGATGTCTTCGGCAATCGCTACCTCGATGGCGTGTCATCGCTGTGGTGTAACGTCCACGGCCATCGCCACCCCGTCCTGACTGCCGCACTGCACCAGCAGGCCGATCGTATCGCGCATTCCACCCTGCTCGGTCTGGCGAGTGTGCCGTCCATCGTGTTGGCGCGGCGTTTGGTGCAGATCGCGCCGCCGGGGTTGACGCGTGTGTTCTATTCAGACGCCGGCGCCACCGCCGTCGAGATCGCCCTGAAGATGGCATTTCAGTACTGGCAGTTGCGCGGGGAGGCGCGCCGGACCCAGTTCGTCGCGCTCACCGAGGCGTATCACGGCGACACCATCGGTGCGGTGAGCGCTGGCTACTCTGAGGCCTTCCATCGCTTCTTCAAGCCGCTGCTGTTTCCCTGCCACAAGCTGAACCCGCCGCACGTCTTTCGGTGGCAGCGCGGGATGGAACCCGAGGCCGCGCTGCAAGCGGCGGTGGCAGAGGCCGCGGCGCTTTTTGCCGACAAGGGACCCGAGGTCGCTGCGCTCATCGTCGAGCCGCTGATGCAAGGGGCGGCGGGCATGTGGGCGCATCCGGCGGCCTACCTCCGGGCGCTCCGCGACCTGACGCGACAGCATGGTGCCCTCTTGATCTGCGACGAGGTCGCGACCGGCTTCGGACGCACCGGCAAGATGTTCGCCGTCGAGCACGCGGCGGTTGCTCCCGATCTCCTGTGTCTCGGCAAAGGAATCAGCGGCGGCTATCTGCCGCTTGCCGCGACCCTGGCGACCGAGGAGATCTTCTGCGCCTTCTTGGGACGCTACGAGGAATACAAGACGTTCTTCCATGGGCACACCTACACGGGCAACGCCCTGGCCTGCGCCGTGGCGCTCGCCAACCTCGACGTGTTCGAAGGGGAACAGGTTCTGGCACGGGTGCAGGACCGGAGCCGGCAGTTGACCGAACGGCTGGCGACGCTTGCTTCGCTCCCGCATGTGGGTGACGTCCGGCAGTGGGGATTGATGGTTGGTATCGAGTTGGTAGCGCAGCGCGACGACCGTCGCTCGTACCCGCCCGCCAGGCGTATGGGGATGCAGGTGACGCTAGAGGGTCGCCAGCACGGGGTCATCCTCCGGCCACTCGGTGACGTGATCATCCTGATGCCCCCGCTGAGCATCACCGAAGACCAACTGGACTTTCTGTGTAGGGTGACACGCGACGCCATTCTTCGGGTGACTAACCCACCGGAGCCCAGCTGAGCGGCGCGATTTGCCATATTCTGGAGCCCTTTCGTCAGAAGTGGAATCGTTTCGGCACACCCCGATTGACCCGCGCTGCGTCACCCTTTAGCTTGCGAGAAGGCACGGCGATTGCTGCTGGTCGTCCACGGGAGATCGAGAGATGCAACTAACGTACGACGACACCACGTGGACGCGAGCTGAAAGCGACGAACTGGCGCCGGAGGAGACCCGTAACATTCCATTCTTCGGCTTTGCCACCGCGACATTGCTCAGTCTGGGATTGTGGAGCTACATCGCCTGGACCATCTGGGCGATCGTCTGGTAGCCGAGTCCGTCTTTCGTTCGCTTCGCGCCTCCGATACACAGGACCCCGCGCAGAAAGCGGGTCCCCTGAAATTCAGAACTCTCTTCATAACAGGAACCGACACCGGAATTGGTAAGACCACGGTGTTGTCTGCCATTGTGGCAGCCCTCCGCCGGCAGAACTGGAGGGTCGGGGTTTTCAAGCCTGTGGAGACCGGTTGTCTCCCGGGCCTGGATGGGCGGCCGCTGCCTCAGGATGCTGCCCAGTTGCGGTACTTCTCGGAATGCCAGCTCGACCTGCGCAGCATTTGCCCGATCGTGCTGAAGGAGCCCCTGGCACCGCTAGTGGCCGCACGCCGTGAAGGCGTGTGCATCGACATCAACCAGATCGCAGAAGCGCATGCAGCCCTGGCGGTGGCGCACGACCTGACCTGCGTCGAGGGGGCCGGGGGGCTGTTGGTGCCGATCGCACCGGGAGTGACCTTCGCCGACCTGGCGGCGCGTCTCGATGCGTCGGTCGTCGTGGTCATTGGTTCGAAGTTGGGTGCGCTCAACCATGCCTTGCTCACCATCCGTTACGCACAAGCGGTTGGGCTGTGCGTGCTCGGATACATCGTCAACTTCCTCGCGGCCGACGCAGACGTGGCAGCGCGCACCAACGTCGACGTTCTGGCCGAGTGGTGCGGGCCGCCGTTGGGTGTCGTTCCGTACCTTGGGCCGGTGACGATGACGCAGGAATGCCGGCAGCGGTTGGCCGATGCCGCCGACGTGCACATTCGGATCAGCGAGCTACTTGTGCCGTGCTGACGTCTGCATGGCGGCGGCCAGCGCCGCTTGGTAGACGTGCTTGATCGGTATGCCCTTCTGCACGGCGACGCGTTTGCAGTCCTCGTACTCGGGGGCGAGATTCTCGTGGCCGTCCGGAGCCAATGCCACCTTGACGCGCACCGGACCGAACGCGGTGGTAACCTCTCTAATCAGACGGTTGAGGAGCCGGCGGCGTACCGGATAGTAGCGCACGCCAATGGCCGACGTCTCGTTCAGCACGATGGCCGACAGCTGCTCGCAGTCGTCGGCGCCGCACAACACGCTGAGCACAATCCCCGGACGGTTCTTCTTCATATGCACCGGCGCCAGGTAGACGTCGTGCGCGCCGGCGCTCAGCAGTCGTTCGATCACGTGCTCGTACAGCTCGGGGTTGAGGTCGTCGAGGTTGGTTTCGACCACCACCAGCTCTTCGTGCTGCGTGGGGCTGATGCGTTCGCCCAGGACGAGTCGGAGGACATTCGGACGGTCCTGCAGTGTTCGCGCGCCCGCGCCATAACCGCAGCCGAGGACGCGCAACTCCGGCGCGGCGCCCGGGGTTGCCAGCTCCGCCACGATTGCCGCACCGGTCGGCGTTACCAGTTCGCCCTGGCCATCGCCGGGCCGGGTGGGGAAGCCGCGCAGCAGCTCCAGGGTTGCCGGCGCGGGGATGGGCAACGCTCCATGTCGCGATGGCACGATGCCCGATCCGAGCGGCAACGGTGCGACATAGGCCGCCTCAACGCCGAGGCTGGTCGCGCCGACCGCGGTGCCCACGATATCGATGATCGAGTCGACGGCGCCAATCTCGTGGAACTCGACATCATCCGCTGCGACCCCGTGCACGTGCGCCTCCGCCTCCGCGAGGCGCGTGAAGATGGCCAGTGCGAGACGTTGTGCGGCAGCGTCGAGCTTGCAGTCTTGGAGCATGCGGCGAATGTCGCGGAACGCCACGTGGGTGTGGTCATGCGTCGTAACCTGAACGTCAAACTTGGTGGCTGCAATGCCGTGCACGTGACGCGTCGTGGTGCCGATCGTGTAGCTACTGAGCGGCAGCAGTCTCAGCTGTTGCTCGACCGCCTCGAGCGGCACGCCGAGGGCCAACAGCGCCCCGACGGTCATGTCGCCGCTGATTCCGGAAAACGCGTCGATGTATAGCACCTTCATCGCCGACTCCGACGGGTGCTTGTCGAGGCCTGAACAGGACGGGGTTTACGCAGCCTGGATTTCTCCGAGGTGTGCGCTGTAGTTCTTGAGCTGAATGCGCATCGCCGTCTCGCTCACGCGGAACAGACGCGCCATCTCCCTCACCACGTGTTCCGGATACTCACGCTTGATCCGATAGGGGAGAAAGCGATCCAGCATCGGCAGCGGCATGAGCAAGGCCGCGGCGCCCAGGTCGGCCTCGCGTTCGAGCGCATTGCGGCGTCCGTCGCGATGGTGTTCCGAGGTGCGACACGCCGTCAGGTCGGTCAGCTGGCCGTGCGGGTAGTGCAGCTCCGCATGCATGATTTCATGGGCGAGGGTAAAGCGGATGCGAGTGCGGGGATTATGCTTGCGCAGATAAATGGTCTTTTGCTCGCCGTCTGGGCTCAAGAAAATGCGGCCGTCGAGACCCAAGGGCAAGTCCACCTCGAACACCTTGTACGAATCGTGGAGAGCGAGGAAGTCCTCAAAGCGGAATGGCGGGAAACGGAAGTTGAGTCGCTGGTGAATGCGCTCGACGATGGCCAAGATGTCGCGGCTACGCCGCTCTTCTGAGGGGGTTTTTCGCATGTGTGGACGGCTCGCTTTGAGTTTGAGTTGACGCGGACTCGCCCTGTGTAGCACGACGCCGGTGCCAGGAAAAGGGGATTCTTGTCTTTTACGAGGGGCGCGATGGGACCAGCCGCTGCAACCCGACGTCGGCCAGAAACAGCAGCATTGCCGCGGGGATGAAGAGCCAATCGAGGGGGTGATCAAAGCGCTGCGTGCCGGGTTGGCGGCCGACGATGCTACGCAGCGGTGCGTCAACTGCGCCACCCGTACCTGCCGTGAGCTGGCTGAGAAGTGCCTGGTTTGGATGATCGGCCTCGAACTCCTCCTGAGGCTCCTCGTCGTGCTCCGGCATGGTGATCAGCTCCGTCCGCTGCCCCGCTTCCCGGTTGCCTCGGCGCTTGGTGATCGTCAGCGGATAGCGGCCGCCGGGTAACGCTCGTATGCGGGCGACAAACTCGCGCGGTGCGTGTGGGACGAAGGGTACGTCGAACGGCTGGTCCACACCCGGGAAGACCCGCGCCATCAGCACGCCATCATCTTCGTCTTCAAACGAGTGCAGCGTCAAGGTGGCCTGGCCGTCGACGCGCCGCACGGCGAGCGCGTAGTCCCAGGGCGTCTGCTCGCGTACGACCCAATGCACCACCTGCGACCACAGCTTTCCGAATCCGTCCCAGCCCACCCAGCTTTCGGCATCGTCGTCGAGACTGGCGGTGAAGGTGACGACGCGACCGAGGCCGTACTGCCACGCCGCCAGCACCGGGTCCCTCTTGTCGCGCGCCAGCACGTACACCATCACGTCCGCGCCGGGCTTGGCGCGCGAGTAGGCATAGCCATTCAAATCGGGCAGATCATTCGGTTTGATGCCGCGCAGCGCCTGGCTGATGCCGCCGATGCGCGGTGCGAATGTCTGGTCCCGCCGTGGTGCTTGCGCCAACGCTTGCGTCGTGTCCTTTAACAAGAGCTCCGGAAGGGTCTCGACATTCTCGACATGATGAAACTGTCCACCAGTGCGTGACGAGATGTCATTGAGCAAGGTCAGGTTGACGGTATCGTCGCCGATGCGGATGGTGGTGACACTGATATCCGCCTTTGCCAGGGCAGCGATCAGCGGGTAGTGGTCGCCGGCGCCGCGATTGGTGTCGCCGTCGGTCAGCAGAATGGCGTGTTTGGTGCCGATGCGGGAGTCGACCAGCTGCGCCCGCGCCGATTCCAGCGCATCGTAGAAATCGGTGCCGCCGCCGGGCTGCAAACGTGGAATGTCCTCCAAGAGCACGGCCCGATTTTCTTTGAGCGCCCGCAAGGGTGCTACCTCGAAGGGTTGCGAGTCGAACACGATCAACCCGACGTAGTCGGAGTCCTTGAGTTGATTGACCACCGCCAGCGCCGCACGCTTCGCGTAGGCGAGCTTCGACTGGTCTTCGCTCCGTTCCAGACGGTTGCGGATGTGGTACCCCATGCTGTTGGAGTGGTCGATGAGAATGAACAGCGCCAACGGCTCGCGCTCGGCGCGTGGCGGCTGCCGCGGCTCGAGCGTCACCGGCAAGATGCGTTCGAAGGCTGTCCTTTTGAACCCCGTGTCCCCGTAGGTACGCTCGCCGGCGGCAACGATGAAACCGCCGCCGAAGTCCTTGACATACCGCTCCAGCGCTTCCAGTCGCCGGGCGTTCATGCCGGCGGCGGTGACGTCTTCGAACACGACGCAGTGGTAACCGACCAGGTCGTCGACGTGCGTTGGAAAGTCGTTCGGGCCGATGGCCGTCACGCTGAAGTCCTTGCGCCGCAGCACATCGGCGAGCGGCGACCGTGGTTGCGGGCTGACGAGCAGGACACGCGACTTCCCACCGACCATCAGCGTGGCGTCGCGATAGTTGTTGCCGGGAATCGCATCCCCAGCTGCTTGCACTTGCGCACGCAGGCGATGACTGCCGGGTCCAGTCATCCGGTAGGGAACCTCGACCGCGTTCAAGCCGGGCTGCAGGGTGATCGACTCCCGGCCGATTGGCTCATCGTCGATCAGCAAGCTGAGGACCACTGCACGCGCGGCGGCTTGATTGCGTAGGATGACACGGATGGGAAAGACGCTGCCCTCCGCGACCAACGGGGCGACTGCGACCTTTTCCACCGACACATCGGCTGCCCGCGTGTGTGGCGGGACGGCCGCGTAGATGCTGACGCCGGCACGGGTTGCCCGTGCCATCTGCGCTGCCGCACTGCCGCGCGTCTCGTTGCCGTCGCTGAGCAACACCAAGCGGCGCTCCGTCTCGGGCGGAAAGAGGGACAGGGCTGTCTGCAGGGCCATGCCGATGTCCGTGGCCGTTGCCGACACCGGCGCCGCTTCGAGGTCGACCGGCTCGGGACGGCCAGGTGGCCGTGCGACGCGCGCGTCCTTGCCGAAGACCACGACGCCGAGTTCGTCACCCGGGGCGAGCGCGGCGGCGAGTCGATCGAGATAGCGCTGCTGCCATTGCCGCCCCGGTGCATCGATGCTCTCGGAGCGGTCGACCGCGACGACGATCGACAGGTGGTCGCTCGGCAGGCGTGCGCTCAGCGCCACGCCCGCCAGTGCCAGGGTGACCAGCCCGTAGGCGCCGCAGCGGCAGAGCAGCGCCGCCCGCTGCCCACTGGTGCCGCGCTGCGTACGCACGACAAACACGGGAATCACCAGGAGGGCGAGGAGCAGCGCCGGATGCCGTATCGACAGGCTCACGGTTTCGGGGTGTGCAAAGAGATACGAGAGGCTCATCGTCTCGGTCACGACGCCGTCTTCCCGCTAGCGCGCCAGCGCGCCACCGTCGATTCGATGACCAAGACGACGAGGGCGGTGACGTAGAGCCAAGCGCTGAAATCATTCTGGGGTGCACGCCGCACGGGGGTGGCGTGCGCGGTGTTGGCGGGCTGGACGCCGGTCGCTGCGATCGGTGGTTCCTTGCTGCCGCGACCGATGTCCGACTCCACCGGATCGAAGAAGTTCGCCAGCAGCCGACGGCTGGTGCCATCCGCACTGATCCGATACTCGCCCGCAAACAGCGGCTCGATGGTCGTCTGATTGGCCGCCAGCGTCTGCATGGTGCCACGCGGATCACGCACCCGCACCGGCTGTGCCGGCAGTTGGCCGAGCGCGTATACTTCCCCGGTCTGCACCACCGCTGCGTCGTTCTGCTCGGGCGTCAGCCAGCCGAGCAGGTTCATGAAGAAAAGGAAGAAATTGACATTGTCAGTGCTCAGCAAGCGTTCGGCCTCGAGGTCGAAGGTGAAGCAGGCAACCCGGTGGCCGTCCTGCTGGCCGGCAAATGCAAGCGGGAACTCGCGCTCCATTGTGCGCGACCACAGCAGCGTCTGCGTCCAGTCCGGCGCCGATACGATGCGTGCCCGTTGCAGCGGCAACGACGCCAGCGGTCGCAGGGACTGCAGCGCAGCATGATGCGTATCCCAGTCCAGCACCTCGACGTTGGTCGCGTCACCGGAGGCCGGGAAAAATGGGTTGTCGGCGGGAGGATATATGTACAGCGCGTTGACCGGAGGAGCTACCGCGGGAACCACGCGGTGAAAGATGGCGACCGTGGCGTGTTGCGCCTGCTCGGGGCGGAAATCCTCCGGGTGCACCACCTGCAGATCGAGCGCGGGTACCGCCGCGGCCAACTCGCGCAGATCGTCAACCAGCGGGGAGGAGGCCGAGACCAGGAGCAGCTGGGCGGGCGTCAGCGGACGAATCCAACCGTACGCGACGTTGTCGACTGCCAGAGCGTCGGTGACCTCGAGCTGCGCGAGGACTTCTCCCGGGCCGGGAAAGTCGTGCACCTGGAAGGCGCGTGAGTCGCGTGGTGGAATGGTGAAGCCGTCGCGCGTCACGACTTGGCCTGCGAGCCGGATGGTCAGAAAGCCGTGCCGCTCGCGATGCGAGAAGTTCTCGATCCGTACGTAGGCACGCGCCCCCCGGTAGTCCTGAAATCGTCCCTGGTAGATCTGCAATCCCTCGATGGCCACGTTGTCGTCGCTTTCGCCGACTTGAAACACCCGCACGCTGTCGCGGAGCGCCGGCGGCAGCTGGCTGCGGGGGATATCCGTGAAGACGTCAACGGCGGTCGGCAGGTCGCTGCGTTGCCGCGCAGTCTCGGCAAACGCCAGCGCGACCGCCAGATCGCCGCTCGTGTCGGTCGGCGCGCTCTGCCGCAGTGCTTGCTCGACGGCCGCATGGTCGCGCGTGAAGCCGACGACGACCTCGGGCGTAAGTGCGGCGGCGATGAGCATCACCTCGTCGTCCGCGCCCACGGCGTGCAACTCGTTGAGGGCCTGGTTGCGCGCCTCGTCGAACCGCGCGCTGCTCCGTTCGCGCGCCTGCATGCTCGCCGACGTGTCGAGGACGAAAATGTGGCGACCGCTCACCTGGCCGACTTCCTGAGCGCGCCAATACGGCCGGGCCAGGCCGGCGATCAGGCTCGTCAGCAGCAGCAACTGCAGGAAGAAGAGCAAGTCAGGGCGGAAGCGCCGCGCATGCAGCGTGTCCTCGCGCACGGCCTCCCACAGCAGCAGCGACGGCACCGGTACGCGCCGGCGCCAACGTTCCCACAGATAGAAAAGCACCAGCACGCCGTAGAGGCCGGAGAAGAGGAGGGCGAGAGGTTCGAAGAATTGAATCATTGGTTCATTGACTCAATGCACCAAACCAGCCGCTGGAAGATCACGGAAGACGCAGCGCTCGATGCCGTGGCCGGCGTCGGCGACGCAGAAGGCAATGCCACAGCGGTTGCAGAACGCTTGCAGATGGGCGAGGTGCTCGTTCAGGGCGCGTTCGTAGCGTCCCAGGTTGTCGGCGGTCAGCGTGACGAAACGCTGTCGTCCGGTCTCGGCGTCAATCAATTGTGCGCGCCGAAACAGACGCGTCGGATCGCGCTCGGCCGGGCCGATCACGCGTACAGCCGCAACCGTGAACCGCCGAGCCAGCAGGTCCGTGAGGGCGGCTTCGTAGACGTGCGGGGGCACGAGGAAATCGGAGAGCACCACAGCGACCCCGGGTGAACGTTGGTCCACCAGGGCGGCGCTGATGCCGGGAGCCAACGCCGTTTCTCCCTGCGGCTGCAGCTGCAGCAGGAAGCCACGCAACGAGTGCAGCGCGCTGCGATGGCGGAGAAAGGGCGCCGCAACACAGGCCCGTGGCAGCGCCGCGCTGAGTCCGACCGCACGGACCGGGTCGTGATTGCGCACGCTGACATAGGCCAGACTTGCGGCCAGACCGAGTGCGAATGCGAACTTCCCATCGTCTGCAGGAACCGCCATCGAGGCGGACGCATCGATGAAGATGTGCAACGGCGCCTCGCGTTCGGCACGAAACGTCTTGATGAGCAATTCATCGAGGCGACCGTACGCGTTCCAATCGAGGTGGCGCAGATCATCGCCGGCATCGTATGTTTTGTGGCGCTCGATCTCGATGCCGGAGCCCTGCGCGCCGCGCGGCATGGGCGTGTTGCCGGGACGCGTGCTCAGCGACCGCCGCACAGTCAAGTGCAGCCGATCCAACTTGCGCAGGAATCCGGGCGCCAGCACCGCCGCCAGCGCGGTCGCCGCATCAGTGCCGGAGTGTCCGGGCTGCATGCAGGATGCGCTCGATCAACATGCGCGGATCGACGCCATCCGCGACCGCCGCAAAGTTGAGGACCAGGCGGTGATTGAGCGCCGGGATTGCCACCCGATCGATGTCGTCGTAGGTCACGTTCACCCGTCCATCGAGCAACGCTTGCACCTTTGCCCCCAGCAGCAGCGCCTGCCCACCACGCGGGCTCGATCCGAAGCTCACGTACCGGGCGATGTGCTCGTCGGCCGGCAGCGGCGCCGTACCCGGTGGGGCGAACTTCGATCCGGCCGGCAACGTTGTGCGCACCAACGCCGCCGCGTATTCTTCGAGGTGCGGGGCGACCAACACCTCGCGCACGAGGGCCCGCAATCCTTCCACACGCGCGGCCGCTTCCTCGCGCGCAAACACCGCCTCGACCGCCGGCAGCCCCGCACCAGTCGTCCCACCAATGATGCGCTGCATCTCGCTGTGATCGGGATACGGCAGTACCACCTTGAAGAAGAAGCGGTCGATCTGCGCCTCCGGCAAAGGGTAGGTGCCCTCCATCTCGATCGGATTGAGCGTCGCCAGCACGAAGAACGGTGGGGTGAGCTTGTATGTCGTCCCGGCCACCGTCACTTGCAGCTCGGCCATCGCTTCGAGCAGCGCCGACTGCGTTTTCGGCGTGGCACGGTTGATCTCATCGGCGAGCAGGACGTGCGAAAACAGCGGACCGGGCACGAAGGTGAACTCGCGCCGTCCATTGCCGTCGACCACCATCCGCGTGCCCGTGATGTCGGCAGGCATCAAGTCGACGGTGAATTGGACGCGGTTGAAGGATAGGTTCAGTGCCTCGCCGAGCGAGCGCACCATCAGCGTCTTTCCCGTCCCCGGCACGCCTTCGATCAGCACGTGGCCGCCGGCGAAGAATGCCACGAGGATTTGATCGAGCATCTCCCGGTGTCCGACGATCACGCGGTGCAGTTGCGTGCGCAGGCGCTCGAAGACGTCTTGGAACTCACGCACGGCCTGCTGCGGGGTCGCGGTGCTCATTGATCGGCTCGTAACGAATACACGCGGCGCACGATCTCCTCATACTCCGGTGGGATCTCCGCCTTGCGCAAGGCGTCGTCGTTCAACTGCCGCTCGCTCAGTGCCACCTGGGTGGCGCCGCTGGCGCTTCCAGAGCCGCCCGCACCGCTCTTCTTGCCGGACTGGCGTGGCTGGTTGCCCTTCTGTTCCATGGCGCGCAGGAACGAAGTGATGGTCAGCTTGAAGGTTTTCGTCGCACCTTCGTCTCCGCCGGCGCTCACGGCTTTGGCCCCCAGCACTCCTTCCGGACTCGACCCCTCGCCCGCGGCGGGCGAGTTGCCCTCGAAAGTCTGATTCGCGGAATGGCCGTCCTGACGCTGCCCGCGCTGCCCACCGGACTTGGGCTTGCCCGCTGCTGCTTGTGATCCGGGGGCGGCGTTCTTCTGCGAGTTTTGTGGGTTCGCTGGGTCCTTGCCAGAATCGGTTGCCGCGCGCCGGGCGCGCTCCTGACTGTCTTGCTGGTCCTCACGCGGTGCGAGATCGTGCGGGCTCGGCTCGGATCGCGCCGCCAGCTCTTGCGGCCGATCCATCGGTTCAGCGTGAAAGGCGCGGCGGATCGCATCCTGCAACGAATCCGGCAAGGCCGTCAGCGGCCCGCCGGATTGTGCGGGTGCCTGGCGATTGCCTGCGGTGCCATCGCCCGCGCGCGATTCAGCAGGTGCGCGTGAACCTTCACCGAGCTCCCCGGCACCGGGTGCTGCCGCTTGCGGGGCTGCGTCCCGCGGCGCACCGGTCATGGCCGTACGTCCAGCGCCGCTGCTATTCTGGGCTAGGTCCCCAGGTGCGGGCAGCCCCGGCATTGAGAGATCGCCGGACGGCTGCACGCTGTCGTCACCCGCCGCGAATCCTGCCTTGGCGGCTGCTGCTGTCGACGCAACGGCTGCACCGGCGCCCGCTTGCGCCGGCGACGGCAGCGGTGGACGCCGCTCGATGAGTGCCGTCGAGCCGAGGGCAAGAAGCGAGGTCAGGAGCGCCCACACCGATCTCGGGACCCGCCGCGGGGCGATTTGCTGTGGCTGCCACTGCGTGCTCAGCGCCAAGAGTTGGGCGACCAGGACGGGCGCGAGCCGTGCCGGCCGCGGCCGCGCCTGCAGATCGACGAGCGTGATCAGCCGATCCGTGAGCCCGCCGCGCCGGTCGGCCAGCTGCGCTGTTGCTGCGACATCGAGCCACCGCCGCCGCATGGTGAGCCAGCCCCAGACACTGACAACCAGGCAAAGTATGCCGCCGCTCCAGGTTGCCGCGCGGAAGGCAGCCGCCGAGCCGCGCAGTGCCAAAATGATGAGCGCGCTGAGCACGGCCATGGCGATGCTTACGCACACATAGACGCAGTGTTGAGCCGTAACCGCGTTGAGCCGCCGGCGCAACGCATGGAGCCGCTTCTCGACCTCGGTAAGCCCTAGTGTGATGGCCGGCATATCCAGATTGCGGCACGCGCCGTGTGCGCAGGATAGTGGAGGGTGCCAGGTGGGTCAACATAACTCCATTGGGGGCATTGGGGGCACGCTCGCCGCACGTTTCATCCGCCATCCCGCATCAAGAAGCGACCGCGGCTGTTGCGCTGTCCGTCGCTTTGCCGTTGGGCTTCCCGTCGGTTGCACGTTTGAGGTAAGAGGTTAGGCACGCAGGAGGGAGCTATGCGTCGGTGTCGGAAGTCGATCGATCCGGGTGGCTTGCGGCTCGCAGTCGAGTGGCGCCAGCGTTGGGTGGCGCTCCGCACCCTCATGGTAGTCCTTGTCCCCGTCATGGTCGCCGGCCGCGGCACTGCCCAGCAGTTCACGCCCGTCGAGGTTGAGCTGGTCAGCGTGAGCATCACAGGGACTTCTGGGAACGCGGCGAGCAACGGCGTTGCCACCAACCTGGACGGCAACCTCGTCGCATATTACTCGGACGCAACGAACTTGGTCCGCGGAGACACCAACCAGGTCCGCGACGTCTTCCTGCGCGACCGTGTACATGGCACGACCGAGCGCCTCAGCCTCAACAGTATGGGCGAACAAGGAAACGCCGCCAGCCACGCCACCGGCTTCCCTCCTGCCATCGATGCCGACGGCCGGCTCGTCGCCTTCTATTCCGAGGCTACGAACCTGGTTCCTGACGATACGAACGGCCAATCGGATGTGTTTGTGCGATTGCGGAGCACTGGCACCACAGAGCGGGTCAGCCTGAACACAGCCGGCCAACAAGGTAACGGCCCGAGCCTGGTCCCCAGCATCAGTGGGGACGGGCAGCTCGTCGCCTTCCAGTCCCGGGCCTCGAATCTGGTGCCGAACGACCAGAATGGCGTGTCCGACATCTTTGTGCGTGACCGCGGCAACTCAATGACTGAGCGCATCTGTGACACCGTCGAGCCGAACGGTTTCAGTTTCGCCCCCAGCATCAGCGCCAATGGCCGGTTCGTTGCCTTCACATCGGCGGCGACCAACTTGGTCCCGGGGATGGCGGATGTGAATGGGCAGCTCGACATTTTTGTGTGCGACCGCACCACCGGTGCCATCGATCTGGTGAGCGTCAGCACCGAGGGCGTTCAGGGCAACGGCGATAGCATCTTGCCAGCGATCAGCGAGGATGGCCGTTTTGTCGCGTTCAAATCCTTGGCCAGCAACCTTGTGCCCGACGACCTCAACGGCGTGGTCGACGTGTTCGTGCGCGACCGCCTCGCGCAGACCACCGAGCGCATTAGCGTCAGTTTCTTCGGCGGGAATGCGAACGATGCATCGTTCCCGCCGAGCATCAGCTACGACGGGCGCTTCGTGGCCTTTGGTTCGGCGGCCAACAACATCGTGCGCGGCGACGTGAATCAGCTTCCCAGTGTCTTCGTTCGCGACCGCATGTTCAACCTCACGCTGCTGGTGGATGTGAATGCACACGGCGATCAGGCGAATGGTGCAACACCCGACGTTCCGCCGGCTGTCAGTGGTGACGGTCGCCAGATCGGCTACGTGTCCTTTGCGTCTAACTTGGCGGGCCCCGACCTCAACCAGACCTCAGACGTCTTCATCGCCGGGAATCCGTTTTTCTGTACTGACGACATCTGCCCTCCGGACTTGATGTGCCAGAACGGCATGTGCGTCCCCGAAGTCGTGCCGACCCCGACGACCACATCGACTGGTCCGACAGCAACGCGGACAGCAACCGCTACGGCCACGGGCCCGACGGCCACCGTGACTGCCACGCCCACCGGCCCGACAGCGACAGCGACGGCCACCGGGCCAACCGCAACGCAGACGGCCACGGCGACGCCTACTGGGCCTACTGCAACGCCGACGGCAACGGCTACCGGTGCCACAGCCACAGCGACCGGGACTGCCACGGCCAGCGGCACGACGGCAACGCAGACCGCGACCGCGACGGTCACGCCTACTGGCCCGACAGTCACGGCGACGGCCACCGGTCCAACCGTAACGCAGACGGCGACGGCCACGACTACCGGTGCGACCGCAACGGCAACAGGCACTGCCACGGCCACCGGGCCGACCGCAACGCAGACCGCGACGGCGACGGTTACCGGCCCAACCGCAACGACGACGGCCACCCCCACACCCGCCGGCCTGACGGCAACGCCGACGGCGACGCGCACACCCACCGGGCCGGCAGCAACGCTGACGGCAACGCCGACGCCGCGGGCGTCGGCGACGCAGACCCGTACGCAAACGCCTGCCGGGACGCCAGTCGCCGGGCTGGACCAGGACGCATGCCAGTGCGCCGTCGCTCCCAGCCCGCAGCGGACCGGTCGTGGTGTGATGCTGTGGCTCTCCGGCCCGGCGATGTTGCTCCTGCGCCGTCTTCGCAAGCGGAGGAGGACGGTCAAACGATACTCACGCTTACTCTCGAGCCTGGTTCTCGCCGCATGGGTCGGCCCGGCGGCGCCGGCGCGTGCCGCCGGGCCTTTCGTGGGTGTCGACGTGGGCGCCTCGGAACCCACCGACGGCAATTACCGGGCACACGCGGAGACCGGGGCGACCCTCAACCCGTATGTCGGCTACATGCTCAATGAGTACCTGGGCGTCGAAGGACAGATCCAGTTTGCTTTCCAGAGCGTCGACCACCACACCAACTTTCCCGACAATCCGAACCAGACGACCACGTTACTGGGCGGCACGGGAGGGCCGCGCTTCGAGCTGCCTTTTCGCTACCCCTTCGAGTTGGGTGACGGCGAGATCTACGCGACCGCCCAAGGCGGGTACTTCACGGGCCTCAGCGGGCGATTGAGTCACAGTGCGCCGGGCTTTTCGACCGGAATGGGCATCGGCTACCAGCTGACGCCGACATGGACGCTGGAGGTCTTCGGGCGGTGGAATACCTCCTTCATGTCGCCGCGGCCCAAAGACCTCGGCCCCGGACAGGTGCCCCAAGAGCGCATCGGCGACGACATCGAGTGGGCAACCGGTGGCCTCGGTTTGAGGTACACCTTCCCCGAGGCACCACCACCGCCACCACCTGCGGTTGCCCAATTACCGCCGGTTGCGCCGCCAGTGCAGAAGAAGATCGTGCTGCGCAATGTGCTCTTCGACTTCGATCGGTCGGACATTCGCCCCGACTCGGCGCCGGTGTTGGATGAAGCCGTCGCCTTGCTCAAAGAGGAGGGGGACATCACGATCGTTGCGGAAGGCTACACCGACAGCATCGGCACGGACGCATACAACCTCAAGCTCTCGCTGCGGCGCGCCAATGCCGTTCGACGGTATCTCATCGATCACGGCATTGCCGCAGACCGCATTCGCACCGAAGGGTTCGGCGAATCTCGGCCGGTGGCCTCGAACGAAACGGCTGACGGTCGCGCCCAGAATCGCCGCGTCGAGCTGCGGGTCATCCGGTAGGGATCGCCTGCCGGGCGGGAATCAGGCGGGATACCTGCCGGCGTCCCTTTGGTGGAAGGATCCTACGGCTGCACAGGTGAGCGGCGGGGCAAAAGATCGTCGACGCCGACGGAGGCATCCGGGAACGAGACCCCAGGCGCTCGCCGCGCCCCGCCAGGCGCGTCTCGGCATAGGTCGCGCGGCGGGATTCGGCTGCTGGTAGACCTCGACACAATCGTCTCGCAGGTTGACGAGCCAGTGCGAAGTAGCTGGCGACGGTGTACCGGGTGTCCGCTCCGTCGACGTGCTCCGGCATACAATGGCCTATAGCCAGAACGGAAAAGATTGTACAGTATATTTCGGCTCAGGCATCGTTCCTATCGCCCACTTCCGCACGCCGCCGCTCTGTCACCCGGGCGCAGGGACCGCCGCGCCGCAGCCCCTGCGCTTCAGGGTTCAGTTAGAGAAGCGGGCTTCAGCGGCCACGGTTTTGCGACGGGCGGAACCACGAGTTGCCTTCGGGCTTCTGGTTCTGGGTCTTGGTGCTGAAGATAGGGGTCGTTTCCTCCATCAAGCGGTCGCGGGTGCGCTTGAGCGCCGTGCGAACACGGTTGCGCTGCATCAGGTCCGTCCGGCTGGCGAGCAGAGCTGTTTCGGAGATTTCCAGCGTTCCGGTACGCTTGTCGTGGGCGATACGGACAATCACTCCGGGGTTGGTTGGGTTCGGCCGCTGCTCGATGGTCAGCGTAGCTTTCTTGTCGATGCCACGCATGAGGCCCGTGAGAAGGTTTTGAATCTCGTTCATTGTCATTGTCGTCCTCCGGTCCGCGAGGCGCCTGATTTCGTCGCGGCTGCGCCCAAAAAGGGAACGGCGCGTTCAAGGACGTGCGCTCGGGGTGGATGTCAGCGTAGAGATGCGGACGTGCGAAGTCAAATCGCTCCGAAGGCTACGATCCCACCGTCTGTGGCACTCGTTGGGCGTTGCTAAGGAACTCGCGCAAGTAGCGAGCCGTGTACGAGCGCGTGCCGTTGTTGATGATCTCCATGGGTGGCCCTACGGCGACGATCTCGCCGCCGCCGTCGCCACCTTCCGGACCGAGGTCGATGATCCAGTCGGCTTCCTTGACGATGTCGAGGTTGTGCTCGATGGTCACGATGGTATTGCCGAGATCCACCAGCCGATGCAGCACGTCGATCAGCTTCTCGATGTCTGCGAAGTGCAGGCCCGTCGTCGGCTCGTCGAGGATGTACAGCGTGCGTCCACGTGACTGCTTGCCCAGTTCGTACGCTAGCTTGATGCGCTGCGCTTCACCGCCGGAGAGTGTGTTGCTGCCTTGTCCGAGGGTGAGGTAGTCGAGGCCGATGGCGCGCAGCAGCCGCAGCGGCTCGGCGATGACCGGCACCGCCGCGAAGAAGTCGGCCGCTTCCTCGACCGTCATGCTCAAGACCTCGGCCATGTTCTTGCCGCCGTAGCGCACCGCCAGCGTCTCGTCGGTGTAGCGCTGGCCGTTGCAGCTGTCGCAGGTGACGTAGACGTCGGGCAGGAAGCTCATCTCCATTTTGATCTTCCCTTGGCCGGCGCACGTCTCGCAGCGGCCGCCCTTGATGTTGAAGGAGAACCGTCCGCCGCTGTAGCCGCGCTGCCGCGCCTCGGGCGTCATGGCATAGAGCCGGCGGATCTCGTCGAAGAAGCCGACGTACGACGCCGGGATTGACCGCGGCGTGCGCCCGATCGGTGTCTGGTCGACTTCGACCACCCGTTCGATCTCGGCGCCGCCGCTGATCGCCTTGTGTGCGCCCACGCGTCCGCTCGGCAAGCCCAGGCGCCGGCGCATCCCGGCATAGAGGACGTCGCGCACCAGCGTCGACTTGCCCGATCCGGAGACGCCGGTGACGCAGGTCCACGTGCCCACCGGGATCTCCACGTCGATGTGCTTCAAGTTGTGCTCCGCGGCGCCGCGAATTTTCAGGCGCGGGCGGTTGGAGATGTCGCGCACCGGTCCGAGTCGGTGGCGGGACTGGCCGAGGAAGCGTCCGGTGACCGATGTCGGATGGCGGCGCAAGCTGTGCGGCGTGCCCATCGCCACCAGGTCGCCGCCGTGTACGCCGCCACCAGGTCCGAGGTCGACGACCACGTCCGCAGCCTCGATCGTCGCTTCGTCATGTTCGACGACGACGACGCTGTTGCCGTGCGCTTTGAGCTGTGTCAGCGTGCCGAGCAGCATGCCGTTGTCACGCGGATGGAGACCGATCGTCGGCTCGTCGAGGATGTAGCAGACGCCGCACAGATTCGACCCGAGTTGCGCGGCGAGGCGGATGCGCTGCGCCTCGCCGCCGGACAGCGTGTCGGCGCGGCGATCGAGCGTCAGGTAGGACAAGCCGACCTCTTGCAGGAACTGCAGGCGTGGTACGATCTCCTTCATGATGTTGGCGGCAATCAGCTCGTCGCGGCCGCTGAAGCGCCGCTGCGCCATATCGGTGAAGCATGCGGCCACCGACTGCTGCGTCAGCGCCCAGATGGGGGCACCGTCGACCTGGACCGCCTGGGCGCGTGCGTTCAGGCGCCGGCCGTGACAGCTGGGACACGGCCGTTCGTTCATGAACGGGACGAGCAAGGTGCTGTCGATGGTGTCGTCGTCGAGTTGTTGTTGCAGGAAAGCGATGAGGCCGCCGCCGTCGCCGTTGCCGTGGAACAGGCGTTGCCGCTGGCGCGCCGTGAGCTTGGCAAGGGGCCGCTCCCACGCGGTGCCCAGCGCGGCAGCGAGTTGCTTCACGACACGCCAGAGCGGTCCGCCGAGTGGTTTCAGCGCCGCCTCGAGCGCCGCACCCACAGGTTGTGCCGGGTCGCCGATCAACAGCTCCGGCGCAAAGCTCGGCAAGCTGCCGATGCCATCGCACGCGCTGCACGCGCCTTGCCGGCTGTTAAACGAGAACAGGCGCGGGTCGAGTGCCTCGTAGCCGATGCCGCAGCGCGCGCAGTACAGCCGCTCGCTGAAGATGCGCTCGTTCTGATCGGCGTTGACGATGACCGCGCCGCCACCCAGGCGGAGCGCCGTGGCCACCAACTCTGGCAGCCTGGCCGTCTCGCCGCGCGTGATGTCCAGCGCCGCGATGACGATGTCGATGTCGTGCTCGCGGTAGCGTGCTAGCGCCGGCGGCGGCTGCAACGGCCGGATCGCGCCGTCGATGCGTGCCCGCGCGAACCCCAATTTGCGGGCGGCACGGAACAGATCGGTGTAGATCCCCTTGCGGCCGCGGACGGCCGGCGCCAGCAGCGTGACGGTCTGGCTGCGAAACTCTCGGCGGATCCGGTCGACGATCTGCTGCCGCGTCTGCGAACTGAGCGGCCGGCCGCAACCGGTGCAATGTTGTACGCCGATCTTCGCGTACAGCAGACGCAGATAGTGGTAGATCTCGGTGACCGTCGCCACCGTGGACTTCTTGCTGCCCTGGCTCATGCGTTGCTCGATGGCCACCGTGGGCGGCAAGCCGGCGAGCAGCTCGACGTTGGGCCGCGCCAGCACCTTGACGAACTGGCGCGCGTAGGTCGACAGGCTGTCGAGGTAGCGGCGCTGGCCCTCGCTGTAGAGGATGTCGAAGGCGAGGGTCGATTTGCCCGAGCCGCTCAGGCCGGTGATGACGACGAAGCGGTCGCGCGGAATGTCGAGTGTGAGGTTGCGTAGGTTGTGCTCCTTGGCGCCGACGATGCGCATGACGCCGCGGCCATTCGTTGCTGCAACCGGCATCTGACCAACGGCGTAGATTGCGTCGGCATCCTGGACGACCGCGCGCACGGGCTCGCTACCCGCCAGCGCCGCGCGCAAGTAGCGCGCGGTGTGCGAACCCGCCGCCGCCGCCACTTCCTCCGGCGTTCCCACAGCGACGACCTGGCCACCGCCCGCACCGCCTTCCGGTCCCAGATCGATGACGTAGTCGGCGGCTTTCACCACCTCCATGTTGTGCTCGATGACGAGCAGCGAGTGGCCGCGATCGACCAGCCGTTGCAGCGCCACCAGCAGCTTCTCGACATCGCCGAAGTGCAGGCCGATCGTCGGTTCGTCGAACAGGAAGAGCGTGTGGGCCTTGCCCTCGTGCGTCATGGCGGCGGCCAGCTTGAGGCGCTGCGACTCGCCTCCCGAGAGCGTGTTGAGCGGCTGCCCGAGATGCAGGTAGTCGAGGCCGACCTCGGCGAGCGGCTGCAGCCGCCGCACGATCTCTTCCTGGTCGGCGAAGAACGCCACCGCCTCGCGCACGGTGAGGCCGAGCACATCGTGAATGGTCTTCTGCTTGTACGTCACCTCGAGAAGTTCGGGACGGAAACGGGTGCCGCCGCACTCGGCGCAGGTGACGTAGACGTCGGAGAGGAACTGCATCTCGACCTTCTCGAAGCCTTCACCCTTGCAGGCTTCGCAGCGGCCGCCGGTGAGGTTGAAGGAGAACGTACCGCTGGTGTAGCCGCGCAGCCGCGCCACCGGGGTCTGTGCAAACAGTTCGCGGATCGCGTCGAACGCCTTGACGTAGGAGGCCGGGTTGGCACGCGGCGTTGTCCCCAGCGGCGACTGATCGACGAGGATGACTTCCGCGACGCGCTCCATCCCTTCGATGCGCTCGCACGCCCCCGGCACACCGACCGACTGACCCAGATGCTTCTTCAAGCTGCGATACAGCACGTCGTCGATCAACGTCGACTTGCCGGAGCCGGAGACGCCCGTGAGGCAGACGAAGCGCGACAGCGGCACGCGCACGGTAAGCTGCTTGAGATTGTTTTCGCGCGCCGCGTGGATCACCAGCGCGACGTTGGGAATCAGGCGCCGGCGCTTGCGCGGCACCGGGATGCACCGGCGGCCCGCCAGGTACTGGCCGGTGGCGGACGGCGAATGGTGCAGCAGTTCGTCGTAGCCGCCGGCGAACACCACGTGCCCGCCGCGTTCGCCTGCTTCCGGGCCAAGATCGATAATGTGATCCGCTTCGCGGATGATCTCGGCATCGTGCTCGACGACGACCACGGTGTTTTCCTTGGCGCGCAGCTCCTTGAGAATGCGCACCAGGCGCTGGCTGTCGCGCGGGTGCAGGCCGATGGACGGCTCGTCGAGGATGTAGAGCGTGTTCACCAGCGACGAGCCCACCGCGGTGGTCAGATCGACACGCGCCAGCTCACCCCCTGATAAAGTGCGCGACTGGCGGTCGAGGGTGAGATAGTCGAGCCCGACCTCCAGCAGGTAACGCAGCCGGTTGCGCACTTCGTTCAAGATGAGATGCGCGATCTCTTCCTCGGCCGCGGTGAGCGGCAACGCCTCGAAGAACGCCGCCGCCTCGGCAACACTCATGCGTTGGACGTCGGCGACGCTGCGTCCGTTGATGGTATACAGCAGTGCCTCGGGCTTCAGCCGCCCGCCGTTGCATGCCGGGCAGAGCCGGTAGCTGCGGTAGCGTGACAGGAAGACACGCACGTGCATGCGGTACGTGCGGCCCTCGAGCCAACGGAACCAGCCGCGGATGCCGTAGTACTTGCCCTCGCCGTCGATGATCAGCTGCCGCTGCTTCTCGGTGAGCTGCGCGAACGGTACGTCGGTGGGAATCTTCTTCTTGCGGCAGAACGTCAGCAGCTCGCCGCGTTCCCATTCGGTGGCCTTCGTGCTCCACGGCTTGATGGCGCCGGCGGCGAGCGTCTTCGACGCATCCGGGATGACCAGATCCAGATCGAGATCGATGATACGGCCGAAGCCGCGGCAGCTCTCGCAGGCGCCGAGCGGACTGTTGAACGAGAACAGGTTCGACGTCGGCTCGCGATACGTGAGGTTGCAGCGCGGGCATTCGAGTCGTACCGCATGCGGCTCGCTGCGGTCGTCCTGGTCGGGGAAGATCAATGCCAAGCGTCCCTTGCCGAAGCGGAACGCCTGCTCGAGCGAATCGACGAGGCGCGACTTGGCGTCCGGCCGTACGACCAAGCGGTCGACGACGACGATGAGCGGTGACGCTGGCGCGGCAACGACTTCCTCGATCGGCCGTGCCTCACCGTCGATGAACAGGCGCCGAAAACCGGAGCGTTCGAATCCGCTGCGCGCGTCCTGCCACGGCAGGTTCTCGGGCAACGGCAGTTCGAAGGTGATCAGCACGCGGGTGCCCTCGGGTTGCCGCAGCAGTTGCGCACACACCGACTCCGCCGACTCGGGCGCGACGGGCTCACCGCAGGTGCGGCAGTGGAGGACCCCGATCTTTGCGAACAGCAGCTTGAGGTGGTCGTGCAGCTCGGTCATCGTCGCCACGGTCGAGCGCGAGGTCTTGACCGAGTTACCCTGGCTGATGGCGATGGCCGGCAGAATACCGTCGATGCGCTCGACCTGGGGCTTGTCCATGCGGTCGAGGAACTGGCGCGTGTAGGCGGAGAAGCTCTCCACGTAGCGCCGCTGCCCTTCGGCGTAGAGGACGTCGAAGGCCAGACTGGACTTGCCAGAACCCGAGGGGCCGGTGACCACCGTCAGGGCATTCAGCGGAATGCGGACGTCGATGTTCTTGAGATTATTCTGCCGCGCCCCGGTGATGGTGATCCAGGAATCCTGCATTCGTTTCGGCTCCGAAACGAACACCTATAGCCGAAATTCCGGGAGGCGTGTACAGGGCGACATTCGTCTTCCGCGTAGGGCTGAGGCATTTCCGAGCGCGCAGCGCCGTCGGTGCGTGTTCCGACGGTCCGTTGGTGTCGGGCGCCAGTGCCAAGGCGACGGGAAATGCCTCGCCCCTACGGGGATCTCGATCACTCCTTCTCGAACTTCTCGTCGCGTTCCTTCAGCGCCGCCTTGAGCCCCTTGCCGCGGCTGGCCTGGCTCCACTGCTTCACGGCCGGTGTCTGATGCGCGATGACGTCGAGGTCGGCGGCGGACTGCTCGGCGGCGCGCAGGCCCATGATTTCGAAGAAGCGGTTGACCGCGGCTTTGTGCAGCGTCAACAGATCCAGCGGTACCAACGCCACGCGCTTTGCAAGGCCCTCGGTCTCAGCGTCGAGCTGGTCGCGCGGTACGACGCGGTTGATCAGTCCCCACTGCAGGGCGTCGGGTGCGGAGATGAGGTCGCCCGTGAAGAACAGTTCCTTGCTCTTGCGCATGCCCATCAGGTAGGGCCACAGCGAGAGAGTGGGAATCACCCCCAGCGCGCGCCCCGCCGGATGGCCGAACTGCGCGTCGTCCGCGGCGATGACGAGGTCGCAATGCCCGACCAGTTCGGTGCCGCCGGCGAGGCAGTAGCCCTGCACCTGGGCGATCGTCGGCTTGGGGAGGCTCCACAAGCGCTGCCAGCGCTCGATGATCTTCTGCAAGCCCAGGCGGTCGGTGCTGACGCTGAACTCACCGAGCCCGTGGCCTGCGCGTTGCGGGGTGATGTCGAAGCCGGCGCAGAAGGCGCGGCCGGCGCCGCGGATGATCAGGACGCTGGCATCACGATCGCCTTCGAAGGCATCGAGCGCGCCATCGAACTCCGCCAGCAGCTGCGGGCTCATGGCGTTGAGCTTCTCCGGCCGGTTGAGCGTCAGCCGCGCGACGTGATCGCCGAGCGCTTCGTAGACGAGTGTCTCGAACTGCATG
>DATKMS010000382.1:0-4654 GCA_035541735.1 Candidatus Margulisiibacteriota bacterium | reverse complement strand
GAGCGGGTGAAGAATCCCCTGCTTCACCACCGCGTGCGCGACTTCGACACGCAGCTCAAGGTGTTCGAGCAGCTCACGGTCGCCGCGACCGTACTCAACGATCCCCAGACTGCCTTTCGAGAGATCGACCGCGTCTTGACTGCGGCGCTGCGCTACAAGCGTCCCGTATACATCGAGCTGCCGCGCGACATCATCGGCGCGCCGGGGCTGCCGGCGCACACGCCGGCTGCGGTCGAGGAAGGCAGCGACCCCGAGGCGCTACGTGAAGCGGTGCAGGAAGCCGCACGGATGATCAACGCGGCCCGCCAGCCAGTGCTCATCGCCGGCGTCGAGCTGCACCGCTTCGGGTTGCAGGACGAACTGGTGCACCTGATCGAGACCCTCAACATGCCAACGGCCGCGAGCATCCAGAGCAAGTCGGTGCTCGCCGAGCAGCACCCGCTCTTCCTCGGCATCTACGAAGGCGCCATGGGATACGAGGACGTGCGCGCCTACGTCGAGTCGAGCGACTGCGTCATCTTGCTGGGCGCCTTCATGAGCGACATCGATCTCGGCATCGACACGGCGCGCCTCGACCAGGGGCGGTCGATATCGGTGACCAGCGAGAAGACCTCGATTCGCTATCACAACTACGACAACATTCGGCTGGACGAATTCATGAGCGGGTTGCTCGTTGCCGGCATTGGCCGGCGCAACCCGGGGACCATTCCGCATCCCGCGCCGCCGGCACCGTTCACGGCCGTGCACGGCCAACCGGTGACGGTGCGGCGCCTCTTTCAGCGCCTGAACTCGTTCCTGGATGATGCGACCGTCGTCATCGCCGACCCCGGCGATGCGATGTTCGCCGGCGTCGACCTGTTCATTCAGAGCCGTACCGAGTTCTTATCGCCGGCCTACTACGCGGCGTTGGGCTTTGCCGTGCCGGCAAGCCTGGGTGTGCAACTCGCCAATCCGAAACTGCGGCCGCTCGTCCTCGTCGGTGACGGTGCCTTCCAGATGACCGGGATGGAGTTGTCAACCATCGCGCGCTTCAAGTTGAACCCGATTATCGTGGTGCTCAACAACCGCGGCTACGGCACCGAACGGCCGCTGCAAGACGGGGCGTTCAACGACGTCCTTCTCTGGCGCTTCAGTCGCATTCCCGAAATTCTCGGTGCCGGTAAGGGCTTTGACGTGCATACCGAAGACGAGCTCGACGCAGCGCTGCACGCCGCGCGCGCCTATGTCGACGGTTTCTCGATCCTGGACGTGCACCTCGACCCGAAGGACTGTTCGGCGGCGCTGCAGCGCATGACGGCGTCGCTCGGAAAGCGCGTCCGGTAGGAATTGGTCCTGGGTGCTGGGTGTTGGGTGCTGGCTGCTGAATTTACAGCGTCGATGGTATCTGCGACCAGTTGCCCCACGCCTTCGATGTCGGCGCCGCGGCCGTGGGAAACGCCGAAACGGGCGATGACGAGGCGTTCAGAGGGAACGACGACGACGTACTGGCCGAGCAGGCCGCGGGCGTAGAACGAGTCGCGTGGCGCGCCGGGTATGCTCCACAGAACCGCGGACCATGGAATGTGTCCGGCGACACGGTTGGTCCAGAAGCCGGCCCCGTATCCGGTGTCGAGGGTTGGTGTTGTCGAGTAGCGCACCCAACCTTCCGGCAGGATGCGGCGTCCGCCCACCACCCCGTCATTCAGGTAGAGCATGCCGAAGCGTGCCCAATCGCGCGCCGGCGCGAGCATGTATGTCGACCCAACGGGCGTACCTGAGGAGTCGAACTCGAGGGTCACGTTGCGCATGCCCAGAGGGGCGAAGAGCTCGCCATGGGCAAAGCGCAGGACCTCGGTTGCGTCACCGCCGACGGCGTCGCGGATGATACGCGATACAATGAGCGTGTTGCCGCTGGTGTAGTTCCACCGGCTTCCAGGCGGCGCTTCGAGCCCGAGGCTCTCGGCATAGCCCGCCATGTCGCGCTCGAGATACAGCATGCGCGCCACCGGCGACAGCGGGCTGTCGGTCTCATCGACTGCGAGTCCGCTCGTCATACGCAGCAGGTTGTCGATGGTGAGCTTGTGCCGCGGATCATCGGGATGCGACCAGGCAGCCACCGGAGCGGGCTGATCAACCGTGAGGCGCCCCTGGCGCACCAGGATGCCGACGAGGGCGCTCATCACCGACTTCGTGGCCGAGTATCCCAGCAGGGGCGTGTTGACCTCGTATCCGGGTGCGTAGCGCTCAGCAACGACGCGCCCGTCGTGCACGATGACCACGGCCTTGGTCCATCTATAGGGGGGATGATCGGGCTCCCAAAAGGCCCGGTCGAGCGCCTGGCGCAACCGTTCGTCGCTGGGTTCAACCACCGCAGGCCCGGCGATTTCGGGCAATGCCGCTAGAGACGCCGCATCGTCAACAGCAGCGTCCTTAGGAACGGAGGAATCTTCGGGCGCCGCGCCACGCACGACGGTGCAGCCGAGACGGTCACGAAACACTGCGCGGCTCTCGAAGCCACCGGCCACCGTCGTCCGTATCTCGCCATGCACCCGGTCAACGTCGTAGTGAACTGCCCAGTTGATCACGCCCATCCCGGGACGCGGCGCCAGGCTTTCCGCATACGCTTGCTCGGCATCCAATCCGGTGACGAAGACGGCGGCACACAGATTGTGGCTGATGAGGCCGGTGGCGACAGCAAGCGCCCGATCCGGTCGCACCGCCGCGCATCCCGATAGCAACCACGTTCCCCCTGCCATGAGAAGCAGGATCGCGCCGAGCGGTTTCAATTTCCTCGCGTCCGCAGAGGTGTCGCCGTGCCCACGTTGTGACACGCCAGTATTTCGGAAAAGCACACGGAGGATCAAGAGCAAGCGCGCACGCAGGCTGGACAACGACAGGGTTGCATCCTCACCGCCCAACGATCTAAGCGAAAGCATGCGCACCCTGGCAACGCACTGGCCGGCCGCGTTTGCCGTGCTGGGAGGAATCGTACTGCTCGCATCGGGTTGCGGCGACAACGATAGTTTCGGCAGCGCACCCGGAAGCCCAGCCCAACCGTTGGCCATCACAGTCAGCGAAACCGATACGGCCATCGACGTGCGGGGCGGCGCGAGCCGCGTGCACGTTGGCAAAGTCCCGTTTCAACTGACACTCGCTCCGGCCGGAGGACCCGACGTGGTAGAGGCCGCGGGCGGCTTGTACTTTATGGCGGGGGGGCGCGTGTCGCTGGACCGGGTCAACGGGAGCCACGCCACATCGACCGAGCTGCAACTGAATGTCGCAACCACGGCGGGCACTGCGAGCGTGACGCTGTCGTTCCCGCGCGAGGGCGTCGTCCGCGTCGCGCTGACGCCGCCTGCGGAGGCACATGCAAGCGCGGCGGGTGAGCGGCTCGCGTCTCCAACCGACGAGCGCATCTATGGACTCATGGAGCGCACGGTGTCCGGCATCTTCCCGAGCGAGTACATTCCACAGGGGGCGGGCTCACTCGACCGGCGCGGCACGCAAGTCGCCATGGCCGTCATGAACTCCATCGCCCTGTACACGCCCTTCTTTCAGACCTCGCGCGGCTACGGCGTGTTTGTCGAAGGCACGACGAAGGGGAGTTACGACTTGGCCATGGCCGATCCAGGGGTGCTGGCGTTCCAGTTCGAGCTGCCGCCGGGCGTCCGCACCTTCAGCTACCTGTGCATCGGCGGACCGAGCCACGACACGTTGGTCGACCGCTACACGGCCATCACCGGACGCCCGTTCATCCCTCCGGAGTGGGCCTTCAAGCACTGGCGGTGGCGTGATGAACATCGAGTCGGAGCGCCGGCAATGCTCGATGGTGTGCCCGCCAATGCCGACCTCGTCGATGACATCACCCACTACGAGCAGCTCGGCATCCCGGTCGGCAACTACACCATCGATCGTCCATGGGCCACCGGTGACCTGCCCGACCTCAACGAGCCCGAGGAACCCGGGTTCGGCGACCTAGTCTGGGACGAAGAACGCTTTCCGCACCCGCAGGAAATGATCGACGCCTTGAACCGCCGCGGTTATCACCTCTTCCTCTGGGTAGCGCCGTGGGCGACGGGACAAACGACGAACCGTGAGGCTGTCGCCGGCGGCTATCTCGCGCCGCACTCGCGCTACATCATCGACTTCACCAACCCGGCGGCGGTGGATTGGTGGTCCGCGAAGATCGAGCCCCTCGTCCGCATGGGCCTCGCTGGTCTCAAACTCGACCGCGGCGATGAAGACACACCATCGAAGCCAACCGACGTGTACTTCGACGGCCGCACCGGCGCGGAGATGCGCAACGCCTACCCGGACCTGTCGGCGCGCGTGCACCATGATGCCGTGCAGCGTGTACGCGGCAACGACTTTCTCGTCTATCCGCGCAGCGGCTACGCCGGGACGCAGCGTTGGGCGGTGTTCTCCGCCGGTGACATCCCGGGTACGGACCTGCAAGGACGGCCGACCGACCTGGGCCTGCGCGCTGCCATCCTGGCACAGCTGTACAACGCCTTCGACGGCTTCCCCATCTGGGGCTCCGATACCGGCGGCTATGCGCAATTCGGCGAGCGCGAAGTGTTCGCCCGCTGGATCGAGTTCAGCGCCTTCTCACCGATCATGGAGATCGGCGGTGTCGGCACGCACGCGCCGTGGGACATGCCGACCGAGCCGAATT
>DATKMS010000381.1:0-8051 GCA_035541735.1 Candidatus Margulisiibacteriota bacterium | reverse complement strand
GCTCGAAGAGCCGCCGCGCTACGGCGTGTACTACGCTCGCTACGAGCCGTCTTTCTACACCGGCTTCGCTCCCCGTACCCTCGACCCGCGGCGTGTGCACCTGCACCTCGGCCGCGGCAATCAGCTGCGCCTGACCGTGGTTCTCGCCGACGACGTGCTGCGCGACTATGCGCGCGATCTCGTCGAGCGCGACCACACCTACCGGGCGCTGATCGAGAGCGGGCAGCTCGTGCTGACGCAGAACCGTGCCTTCGAGGAGTTCGAGCGAACCCTAGCGGAAGAGGACGTCACGCGCCTGGCCGCCGGCGGGACGTCGCTTCCACCCGACGCGCTGCGGGCGCGCAATCTGGCGCTGCTCGAGCGGCTGAACCCGGGGCGCGTGTTTCACCTCGCGATGCCGGTGGACACGGTGATGGCCCGCTGGAAGGCCCAGGTGCGACCCGCCGACCGCGTCCACATGGACGCCCAACGGCAGCTCGAGCTGGTCAACCAGCTGTTGCCGACGCGGCTCTTCGTGGCAGCGCTGGACCGCGAGGTGTCGGCGCAGCTCGCTGCGCTCGTGCAGCGCTGCCTTGAGAGTTTCGGGGACTCTGCACTCGAATCCCTGCGCCCGGCCTTTGTCGATCTGGTCGAGCGTGTCGCGCACGGCATTTACCCGGTGCGCGATGGCGTGTTCCGCTTCGACGAGTTCACCGCAATCTACCCGGTCGGCACACTCAACGCATTCACCACCTACCATGGCCGGTCGATCCCCGAGTATCCGACGCCTGGGCGCCGGTCGTTGACGACGCACCAGCGTACACAGACCGTCGACCACATCCCGACCGACGACTCCTACAGCTATTCGCCGTGGCTGCCGTACATGCACGTCGGGCCGCGGTTGCACAACGCCATCCACACCCTCTACTGGAAGATGAAGCCGGCCGAGACCTCCTTCCTTCCGTCTGCATGGCGCTCAGTCGATCGCGGCAGCCGCGACGGCGCGCCCTACGAATACCTCTGGCTGCTCTCGCGCGGCCCGATGTCGCACGGCTGCACACATCTCAACGCCGGCCACATCGCCGAGCTACGGCAGGTGCTGCCAGCCGAGACGGACGATCTCTACCGCGTCGACCTCTTTCTCAACACTTCGTACCGCTACGACGTGTTCGACATCGACGGCGACCTCGAGCCCGAGGTGATGGGCGTGCGCTACTTCATCGCGTATTCGCTGAAGGACGGCCGCCCCGATCGCCTGCGCGTGCGTGGCGAGCGCCACGCCTTCTACGACTGGCTGTACGGCGGCGAGCTCGCCTACGACGCCGAAGACCGCGGTGTGCTGCGCGGCATCAAGGACAATCGCTTTATCGGCCGCGATGCCGTCGACGGTACCGAGTACGAACGCCTGCGCTTGCACGAGGCTGACTACACCCCGGAAACGATACAGTTCTACCGCTTCGTCGACATCCCCTTCGCCCGCGAACTGCGCAAGGTCGGCGTCTCGCATCGCTTCAATGTTCCCGAAGCAAACCTGGTCAGCGCCCGGCGTTGACGCCGACAATTCACGAAGGACGGACCGCGCGGCGTGACGAATCGTGGAGGCGAGGTGTCTGATCGCACCAACCTATGCGTTGCGATTCCTCGATCGCTGGAAATCGGACTACGCTGTACGGTCGTCCTTGGGCGGACGGCCCTCGATCTGGTTGATCAGCTCCCGCACGTGCCGGGAGAGTTGCTGGCACACGCCGATGGCGATGCCGGGCTGCTCGTCCATCAGGTGCAGCAGGTCGCCCCGCTCGAGGCGCAGCAGGCGCAGGTGGGTAAGCGCAGTGGCGGTAGCGAAGCGGGCCTCGCCGTCGAAGACGGCCATCTCACCGAAGAACTCGCCGGGCTTGAAGACGGAGACGAACTTCCCCTCCCGCGTCACACGGATTTCGCCCTCGACAATGATGTACATGCAGTCGCCGAACTCGCCCTCGCGGACGATCGCCGCTCCGGCAGGGTGGGCCTCCTCGCGCACAGCGGCGGCGAGATCGCCCAACTCTCGCGTCGTCAGGCGGGAGAAGAGGTCCAGCGTGCGCAGGTGCAAGATGACTTCGACTCGTTGCATGTGCTCCTCACCGGCGTTACGGTCCGAGACGCCATCATGCTCCGAGTCGCTGGCCGGAGCCAGGCCTTCGCCTACCCCGACGCCGCGCAGGATGTGCGGATCGAGAGTAGCGGCGAGAAAGGTGCGCGTCAGCGGGTCGCCATCGGCGAGTGCTTCGCGCACCGCCGCGTCGAACGACGGCAGCTCACGGCCGAGTAGGCGAGCGCTCTCCTCGGCACAGGTCGCGACGGCGTCGTGCTCGAGTAGAGGCAAAAGCCGCTCGCCCTCTTCAGGCGGCAGCAACGCGTCGAGACCTTCGAGGAGCAACGCCCGGCCGCGCCCGTCGGGCGAACGCGCCAGCAGGTGCGCCAGGGAGGCGATGCGATCCTCGTGGCGGATCGTGGCGAGCAGGAAGAGCACGGTGTGCAAGCCCTCGGCGATGCGCTCCGCGAGCCGCTGGAGGATTAGCGGGGAAACCGTTCCGCTTCGCAGTCCGTGCAGCTCGAGAAGGGCGCGACGGACGGCAATCAACTCGCCTTCCATCGCCGCCCGCAGAGCGGGCGCCGTGGCGGGCATGTCGCTCAGCACTTTGAAGACGGCCGCACGAACGGCGCGCTTGCCGCGATGCAGCGCATCGAGGAGAGCGCAGACGGTGCGTGGACCGAGGGCAAGCAGAGCGTTGGCTGCGGCCGAGACCTCATCTTCGTCGTCGGCAGCCAGGCGCCCGATGAGCCAATCGGTGTAGCGCTCCAGGCCGGCGGCGCCGATGAAGCGGATAACGGCAGTGCGCACCCGCGGATCGGGATCACGGATGTGCGCCAACAGCTGCTCGGCGTGCGGGCTTCCTCCCGGGCCGAGGTGCGCCGTCAACTCCGCCAGCAGCTCGGCGGCACAACGGCGGTCACTCGGCTCGCGCAAACACTTGGCCACCGTGGCTACGCGTGCGTCCCAGTTGTCTTTCTCGGTGAGCAGCGCGGTGCCCAGCGCGTCAAGGGCCACGTGGTGTGTAGCCGTGTCGCTGCTCGCCAAGGCAGCGCTGATGGTCAAATCGAAATCACCAGCGGCCGCCGGCGTGAAACGGCGTAGATGTAGCCGCGCAGCCAGCCGCACGGCGGGCTCGCGGTCGTTGCTCAGGCCTTGCAGCACCCGCAGGTCACCTGGGTGACGCGGCTGGGGCAGAAGATCGCCGTACACCTCGATCAGATGAGCGCGCTCAAGTGGAGACCGTGCCGGATCGGTGACGGTGAGGCAGTCCTCGAGCAGAGCCGTTACGCGCGCCGACGGGGTTGGCCGCGCCGGCAGGCGGTGCAGCACCTGATGCAGAGTTTCCACCAGCACCGGGCGATGTGCCCCGGGCGCCCGGTGAAGCGCGCGGGCGAGGGCCAGGACCGCTGCCTCCGTTGGCGCTTCGAGGGCGAGCGCGCAGGCGGCGCGGCAGAACCGCGCATCAGAACCGGCCAGAGAATTCTCCAACATCCGCATCGTCGCCGAGTCGACCATCTCGGGGAGGAGCTTCTCCTCGGAGCGCCCACCGCTGTGCGCGACTTCGAGTAGCAGCGTCGGATACAGTCGATACAGGGCGACCGCTACGCCGAGCCAGACGACGGCGACGGGCAAGGCCGTGAATCCCACCCAGGCCGGCGTGCTGACCCCGATGACGATGAGAACCAGCGCGTTGCCGAGGGTGCCACCAGCCCTCTGCACCGGCCCGTCGATGAGTGACGTCGCCGCCGCGCGCAACCGCTCCGGAAAGAGGGTGACAAGGATCCTCTGCGCCGGTTCCTGGATTGCGTGATCCTGGAGGTTGATACCGCCGACGGCGCCGATGCCTGAAGGCAGGTCCAGACGCACGCTCACTCCGAGGAAGCCCAGAATGTAGACGAGCGGCGAGAGCGTCGAGGCGAGCGGAACGCCGATACGGCGGAAGAGGCGCGAGGTGCCCATCAGTTGCATCGCCAGGACGCTGGCGTTGATGAAGCCGCGCAACTTGGCGTAGAGGCCGAGCAGTCGCATCTCGGCATTGGTGCCGTGCGTGGCAATGTCCACGATGGAGGAGAACTGGAAGTAGAGCATCGGCCCGAGCACGCCGCCCAGCAGCGCGCCAATCGCCAGGATCCGGAAGAGCCGGCTCTCGCGCCAGAGAGGTGCGAACAGCGCGAACGGGGTGGGGCGTGGCAGCGCCCTCTGTGCCGTCTGCGTCAGGCGCGATGGCGCCACCAAGCGGATCTGGCCGGCGAGAAGGCCGGCGAGTCCCACGGCAGCGGCCGATATCGGCAGCAGGGCCGCGATGCCGAGGGCGTTGCCGGCGAAGCCCGAAGCAAAGCTGCCGAGGATCTTGCCGAGCGTGCCCCCGGCGATGATCGGCGCGTAGAGCCGCTTCGCCTGCCGCCCCTGCACCAGGCTGCCGACCACGATCCAGAAGGCGATCAGTGCGATGGCGTCGAGTTGCTTCGAGGCGATGACGAGGAGAACGAAGACCGCGCTGAACCGCGCCAGCAGTAGGACCCAGAGAACCACCACAGCCGCCGCGAGAACGGCGAAGGTGCCGACAAGCAGACGGCGGCGGTCGGCGTGCGCCGCGATGTGGCTCATGGCGTAGGTCGTGCTCACCAGCAACACGCCGTTGACGAGGAAGACGAGCGGCAGACGATCGATGCCGACCCGCTTGAGAAACAAGGTCTCCGAGACGTTGGTCAGAGACACCGAGGCCCAGCCCACGAGAAACAGCGTCGCGGCACCCCAGGCGAAGAGCCGACCTTCGCCGCGCTCGACGCCGAGAAGGCGCTGCGTGCTCGACAGTACCGCGATCACGGCGGCCCTTTGCCGGCGACCTCGGCGGGCGCTTCGACCCGGATGCGGGCGTAGCCGCGAACGACGGTGGCGGCGACGAACAACCAGACGCACACGAGCGCCACATTGAAGAGGAAGAGCAACGGCGTCGACAGCGCGTAGAAGCGGACGCCGATCAGCACCGTAGTAGCCGCCAGCCCGTCGCCGACGCGCACGCAAAAGGTCTCCACCGCCGGCTTGGCCTTGTACTTCATCTCCGCCGTGGTTGGCAGCCAGAGCACTTGCTGCGCCGTGTTGTTGATCGAGTAGGAGACCGAGTTCTCGGCGGTCTTCAACACCCGCACCACCAACAGGATCGGGAGGAACGCCATGAGCGTGTAGCCAGCGAGTGCGATGACCGGCAGCAGCAAGAGGATCAGGCCGAAGCCGCCGTAGCGCAACAGGCGTGAGGCAGCAAATGCCTGCAACCCCAGAGCGCAGATGTTCACCCAAAAGAAGAAGCTGCCATAGAATGCCGTGGTGCCGTCGCGCACGAAGCTCTTCGCCGCCTCGACCGACAGATCTGGCCGGGTGGAGAGATCGTGGCGGATGGCCTCCTGCACGGTACGGAACAACAGGTTGTCGCCGTTGGTGCTGACCCAGTGGGTGAGCAGGGTCACCGCAGCCACCGCGAGGAGGTAGGGATGGCGGCGCACCAATGACAGCGCTCCCCCGCGGTCAGCGCCGGCATCGTCGACAGCCGCGGCGGCCCGCCGCGGTAGCCCCGAGCCCTCGCCAGCCGGACCGCGGCTGTCGGCGAAGGCGGTGAGTGCGATCGACGCCGTCAGGGGCAGCAGTGCCGCCAGAAGGAGAGCGCTGGCATCGAGCGCGCCGGAGCGCACGAGAGTCTTAGCGATGAACGAACCCGTTACCGCACCCGCCGTGGCGCCGATGGCAATCATCGGCAGCAGTCGCCGCCCGCGCTCGTCGCCGTAGAGGTCGGCGGCGAATGCCCAAAACTGCGACACGACGAAGAGCCCGAAGATTCCAACCCAGATGTAGAAGGCGACGCCGGCGCCGGCAACCTGCGCGGCGCGGAGCGACCAGAAGACGAGCAGGTTGGAAATGCAGAAGAGCGTTGTCCACGTGATCAACTCGCGGCGCGGCCAGCGGGTCACCAGGCGACCGTACAGAGCCACGCCTCCGATCAGAACCAGGCTCTGGGCGAAGCTGGTGTAGGCCTTTACCTCCACGCTCGAGAGTCCGCGTACATCCGAGACGGCGATCCATCCGTCGCGCAACGGTTTGACAAAGTAATAGGCGCACAGGATGAGAAAGACGTTGGCGAACATGCAGATCGCCGTCAGGCCCTCGCCCGGCCGCACCTCGGTGAAGAGGCGCAGGAACTGTTCGAGCGGCGACAATCGAGGGCGCGCTGCGAGTTCCCGCGCACGGGCCGCATCTACAGTCGGCGCGACCTCTCCGGGTGTCGGTGTCATGAGCCGCCGATCCTACATCAACCGCGCGGCGAAACCATCGGATCCGAGGCCGCGTAGCACGGGTCGCTGCCTCGTTGAACCCGGGACGACATGTCGACAGGTGAGCCGACACGTCGGCAGTCCGCTCTTGTGGTGGACGAAGCGCAGGCATCCCCGGAAGACCACAGGCGTGCGCGACCCCTGCGGTGGGTGCTGGCACAGATTCTGCGTTTCCCCAATCAAAAATCGCCCCGAAAAGCAAAGGAGGAAGGAACATGAACTGCGTCGTATGATGGTTGGTCTCGTAGCAGTAGGCAGTCTGTACTTGCCAGTGGCCGTGGCGTCGGCCGCAGGGGACGCTCCGGACGGCACCCTCGAGCTCAAGGGCGGATCGGTCGCCGCCGGCGTTGGCTTCAGTTGGGGCAGCGGCACACTGACCTACAAGGGCAAGCAGTACCCGGTCAGCGCGGTCGGCTTCGACGTCGGCGATGTCGGCATCACCAACATCACCGCGTCCGCGAACGTCTACAATCTGCAGAAGCTGGAGGACTTCGACGGCAACTATACGGGTGTGGCCGCCAGCGCCGCGGTCACTGGTGGTAACAGTGCCCTGGCCATGCAAAACCAGAATGGTGTCAAGGTTGATCTGGTCTCGACCACCCAAGGCGTCAAGATCGCGCTTGCGGTCAATGGCGTCAAGATGAAGATCAAACAGTAGCCGGCAGCGCAGTTGCTTCGGGAAGACAGTCTCCGGGCAAGACGATCGACTATGCCAATGAAAGGGCCAGCTCCGGGAAGTTCTCCAGCGACCGCACCATCGCGGAATATGCCACAGACATCTGGCATGCGAAGCCGTGCCCTAGGGAGAGGAGAAGGCGAATCATGGAAGTCAGTCCACTCGCGGGGAAGCCCGCCGACCCGTCGATACTCATCAACGTCCCCAGGTTGGTGACCGCCTATTACACGGGGCGGCCGGATCCATCGGTGCCCGGACAGCGCGTGGCGTTTGGCACTTCCGGACATCGGGGTTGCTCACTCGACAACGCCTTCAATGAGGCACACATCCTCGCCATCACCCAGGCCATTTGTCTCTACCGCAAGCAGCAGGGCATCGATGGACCGCTGTTCATCGGCATCGACACGCATGCGCTCTCGGAACCGGCGTTTGCCAGCGCCTTGGAGGTGCTGGCAGCGAACGGCGTCGAGGTCATGGTCGATGCCGACAACGGATACACGCCGACCCCGGTCATTTCGCATGCCGTACTGACCTACAATCGTGGCCGGCGCCAGGGGCTGGCCGACGGCATCGTCATCACGCCCTCGCACAACCCGCCACGCTTCGGCGGCTTTAAGTACGATCCGCCCACTGGGGGTCCCGCGGATACGCACGTGACCGAGTGGATCGAACGGCAGGCCAACGCCCTCATTACCGACGGCCTGCGCGGTGTGGCCAGAGTCCCGTTTGAGCGAGCCCACGCTGCATCCACCACGCATCAACACCCGTACCGCGACGCTTACGTGAGCGATCTTCCATCGGTGGTGGACCTGCACGCAATTCGCGACAGCAAGGTGCATATCGGAGTGGATCCGCTGGGCGGCGCCAGCGTGACCTACTGGGACGCCATCGGCGAGCGCTACGGCCTCAACCTGGAAGTGGTGAATCACACTGTCGATCCCACCTTCCGCTTCATGACCGTGGACTGGGACGGCCAGATCCGCATGGACCCTTCCTCCCC
>DATKMS010000380.1:0-30810 GCA_035541735.1 Candidatus Margulisiibacteriota bacterium | reverse complement strand
ACAGTGAGTGGTCCTTCAGGTCCAGGGCCTCGCTGAGCTCCGCGAGTGTGAGCCCCGCCACCTCACGTAGATCCCGGAGGTAAAGCCCGGTCTCCCGCATCATCCTGCGCTGCTGCGGCGCCAGCGATTGCAGCTGCTCCGGCTCCAGGAACAGAGCCCCTGCCATTCTCAACGGGACCCCAGCGGTTTCGGCCGCCACATGCAGCGCGCTGCTCGTCAACTCGGCCGCCAAATCGGTGAAGATCCTGGCCAGCGACCGCCCCTCCAATTCACGCCGGTGAGTTTTCACCTCCGTTCGCGCCCGCCCCCGGCGTCGCTTGCCGTGCCCCCTAGCTCCACGCCCGGTCCCTCTTCGCCCGCTCCGATCGCTCATCGGCGCAACATACTGTAGCGAGACCTCTTTAGGAACCGATAGCCAGTGCGAAGCCGAAGAGGCACAATGCCGTTCCGAAGACCACGGTCCGGGAACTCAGGAGCGACACAGCGCGTGCGGACGACGTTGGGATCCTCAAGGCAAGAGGGCGTAGGTGAGTGTTCCGCTAGACGAAGACGGGCTGTTTACAGCACTGCGGGAATCTGGGATGCCGGATGTTCCCGAGCGGTTCTCTGTCGCTCGCACGCATCAGTACATTCCGCGTGCTATCCTCGCCGAGATCGATGCCTTCATCCGGGTCTTTGATCGCGTCACGACCCGTTCCGCCTGGCAGCAGACCGTGACGGCGCTCGGGCCCGAGATCGCCCGGGCGAAGCGCCCGGAGGTCTGTTTCTTCAGCGCCTGGGATTTCCATATCCCGACTGAACAACCCCACCACTGGCAGTTGATCGAGTGTAACGACAACGGCTCGGGCTTCTTGTTCGCGGCACTCATCAATCAGCTCTCCTACGAGATATCGGGACTCGGTCAGCGTCGAGTCGTAGAGGCTCCAGCGCCATTTTCAGCGTTCACGCAGCGCGTGGCCGGCATGATCAGACGGGAGGCCGAAGCATTCTTTGGTCAACTCCCGCAAGGGCTTCTGCTGATCCTGGACGATGCCGAGTCGCTACAAAAGGGGAAGTTTCAACATGAGCTGATCCTGTTGCGCGACCTCTGTCGGCGCGACGGATGGGCGGCGGAAATCGGCTCCCCCGCCGAGGTCGGCTGGGACGGCACACACCTCCGTTGGCGTGATCGGAGAGTGGCCTTCGTCGTGAACCGCTCCACCGATTTCTTCTGGGAGGCAGAGGTCTTGAAGCCCGTGACCGCCGCCTACCGCGATGGCGGCGTTTATATCGCGCCCAATCCCTTCACGTACGCGACGCGCAGCGACAAACGTTTGCTGGGGTTCCTTTCGAATCCGAGCTGGGATGCGCAGCTCGGCATTCAATCTGAGGAACGCACGCTGCTGAGTGCCCACGTACCGGAAACGCTTCTCGTCCGCGCCGAGAACGTCGAGGAACTCGCGCGTCGAAGGGAGGAGTTCTTCTTCAAGCCCTGCCACGGCTTCGCCAGCCGTGGCCTGATCACCAGTTCGCAGATGGGACGCGCACGCCTGCGCCGCCTCATCAAGAAAGGCGAAGCATACGTCGCGCAAAGGCGGGCGCCCAAGTTCCGCCTGGAAACGACCGGCGGCGTATGCCTCTGGACCGACTTGCGGGTGTGGGCCTACTGCGGGGAGCGCTTCCTCTTGTCAGGTCGCGCCTCCCGCCATCCCGACGTCCTCGACCTGACATCCCCCGGTGGCTGGTTACCGACCTACGCGGAGGCCTGAAAAGAGCCGCGTGTCGCACCAGACTGGTTACGACTTGAGTTCCGCCAGTGTCCGCTTGAACTGGGCCCAGGGAATAGCGCCCCAGGTCTCGGTCGTCGACCTTCTTCTTCACCGCCGCTTCCAGTTGCTTGAGCTTCCCTGGTGAGGTCATGCTCTGCGCGGAGACTTTCGTCAGAAGTACATAGGTGGCCATAACCACCTCCCATCACCGATCTATCTTCACGCGCGGCGGCGGTAGGTTGCCGCTTCCGCGACACGGGCCCGGGCGAGAGCTACGGCGGCAGCCCGCGGCAGCAACGTTTGACTGCGCGCCGTTTCGAGGACGGTGCGCGTGTTCCCTCGGATCTTCTCCTCGATGACGGCAAACGCCTGTGCCTGCGTGCCGCCGTGATACTCCACTGCGGCGCAGATGACCCCGCCGGCGTTGGCGATGAAATCGGGGACCGAGACCACACCACGCGCGTGCAGCATTTCCTCTGCTTCCGCAGTGGCCGGGATGTTGGCGCCTTGCAGAATCAGTTTCGCGCGCAGGCCTTTCACGTTCTGCGCATCCAGCACGTCGGGACGCGCCGCCGGAATCCATATTTCGCAGTCCACCCCGACGAGATCCGCCGCAGGCAGTAGAGTGCCCCCGGGGAATTCGCGGACCGACTTGCCGCGCTGCTTGAAGGCGAGCAGCGCAGCGAGGTCCAAACCCGCCGGGTTCGCCACCGCTCCGCCGCTGTCCGCAGCGGCAACCAGGGTCGCCCCGCGCTCGGCGAGAAAGCGCGCCGCGTGACGGCCGACGGCACCGAACCCTTGCACGACAACCCGCGCGCCCCGCAGGGCGATGCCGGCATATTCCTGCGCCACCTCGGCAGAGATCGCCAAGCCGAAGCCGGTCGCGCCGATCGTATCCAACGGAATCCCGCCGATCACCGGCGGCAGGCCGACGGCACGGCCGATCTCGTCGTGGAGACAGGCCATGCACGCCTCATCCGTTCCCATGTCCGGACCGGGAATGTAGTCGACGAGATCCCGAATGGCGCGGCCGAAGGCACGCACCAGCCGCTCCTTGGCTGCCTTGTCCATCGCCGGGTCGCCTACGATACCGGCCTTGCCGCCCCCGTGCGGCAGACCGGCCGCGGCATTCTTGAAGGTCATCGCCCGCGCCAGCCGTGCGACTTCGGCGACTGTGATGTCGGGAGCCATGCGGATTCCGCCAATGGCAGGACCACAGGCGACGTTATCAACGACCACAAAGGCCTCGAGGCCCATCTCCCGCTTGTGGATCAGCACGACTTTGAGCGGACCGATCTCGTCCAGCAGCTCACGCCACTGCGTTTCCATACGCTCCCTCCTCGCCGCATGCACGCCGGCTTGTCACTGGCGAAAGCGAATCGTGAGCCACGGGAGTGTGCCGCAGAATTCGGCACTAAACCGCCAGCGATTCGCAACCCCGCGAATGGGCGTAGGCCTCTTGGGGACGGAGACGCTACCCGAAAAACATGCCTGCGCCGCCCACAGGACTGGCCCCCATCCTCCCCCCCGTGCCGGAAATGGCACAGGGGGGCGCGAGCTTGCGCGAGCCCGACTCGCGCGCCGGTCGATGTTTGCGCCGTTGCCGCAGCGTGGTACGCTCCGCGCATGCGCCTGTCGGTGGCACGAGGCCGCTCAACCGATCCAACCATTTACCCGGAAGAGGAGCGTGTGGGCGAAGACATGCTGCAACGCTGGATCGTCGAGTTGCTGCGGCCGTTGCTCCAGTGGTGGCTGACCCAGCGCGGCGTCAAGGCGTTCGTCGGAGCCGATCAGTTCATCTATTGGCACCAGCACGACCCGCACGCCCGCGTCTCGCCTGACGTGTACCTGCTCCCCGGGGTCGACCCGCACACGCGCGTGCGCACCTGGAAAATCTGGCAGGACCGGGTGGTGCCGAGTTTCGCCTTCGAGGTGGTCTCGCAGGACTGGGAGAAGGACTACACGGAGGTGCCGGCGCGCTACGCCGCGCTGGGGGTCGCGGAGGTGGTGATTTTCGATCCGGGGTACACCGAGCACCCCGAGGGTGTGCGCTGGCAGGTCCTGCGGCGTGTGGGCAAGCGCGGGCTGGTGCGGGTGGAGGCGAAGCGTGCAGACCGGGTGCGTTCGCGTGCGCTCGGGTGTTGGCTGCGCGTGGTCGGTGAGGGGCGCGACACGCGGGTGCGCCTCGCCGTGAGCGCGCGAGGGGACGAGTTGGTTCCGACCGCAGAGGAGCGCGAGGAAGCAGAGCGCGCCGCCAAGGAAGCGGCCCTCAAACGTGTGGCTGCTCTGGAAGCCGAGCTGCGACAGCTAAGGGGACGGCGGCGGCGCCGTTCGTAGTGCTCAGCCCTTCGCTGTCCCCCCCAACAACCGTCCAACCCAATCTCAGCGCGGGCTGACGCCCGGAAACCCAACGCGACAGCTACCGGCCTCCTCCCTGACCCTCCTCCGTGCGCGGAAGTGCACACAGAGGAGGGGACCTGCAGGGAGCTGGCCGGTTCCGGCGGTGCGCCGCGCAATGCCAGCGACGCTTCGCGAGTCACCTCGACGCCGCCATCAGGTTCCCTCCTCTGTAGCCATTTCCGGCTACGGGCGCACTCGTGCCGCAGACTCGCTTCTACATCCCCGGTAGTTGACGAAGGAGCTGAGCTGCCTCTGTTGACTTGATCGTCCTCGCCTCAGGGCTCCGACGACGCGCGCAGTTGCGCCGCGCTGCCACCGCGGATCAGCGCTTGGAGAATCTCGCGTTCGTCGATGAGCCCCACAATGCAGCCGTCGTCACCGACCACGACGAGAGACTCGTCCGCCGCAGCACGCGCGGCGACGACGTCACGCAACAAGGCGTCAGCGCCGATCGTCCGCACGCCCGGGCCGGGCCGGCCGGCGGCGTCGAGCGCGATGCGCTGCCCGTCCACCACCAGCGGCACGCCCGGACGCAGCGCGACCGGGCGCATCACCGAGGCGGCGCGCAGCACGGCGAGCGGATTGAGGCCGGCGGCGAACTCGCGCACGTAGGTCGTGGCGGGACGCAGCGCGATGTCCTCCGGCGTGCCCACCTGCACGATGCGTCCGGCGTCGAGGATCGCCACCCGCGACCCCATCTTGAGGGCCTCAGCCACGTCGTGGGTAACGAACACGATGGTGCGCGGCACCGTCCGCTGCAACGCCAGCAGCTCGTCCTGCAAACGCAGCCGGGTCAGCGGGTCGAGCGCCGAGAACGGTTCATCCATGAGTAGAATATCGGCGTCGGTCGCGTAGGCGCGCGCCAGCCCGACGCGCTGCTGCATCCCGCCGGACAGCTCGTGCGGATAGGCTCGCGCCCACTCGCCAAGACCAACGAGCGCCAACATGTCGCGCACGCGCCCCTCGCGCTCGTCACGCGGCACGCCCTGCAGCTCGAGCCCGAAGGCGACGTTGTCGCGCACGCTGCGCCACGGCATCAGCGCAAAATGTTGGAACACCATGGCGATGCGACGGCGTCGCAGCGCGCGCAGGCGACGCGGGTCGCACCCGGTCACGTCGACTTCATGGTCGCCGTCGCGCACGAGTACCCGGCCGCGCGTCACAGGTGTCAGCCCGTTGGCGCAGCGCAGCAGCGACGACTTCCCCGACCCCGACTGCCCCATCAGCACGCAGATCTCGCCGCGCTGGACGCGGAGACTGGCGCCCTCGACTGCGACCACATAACCCGCGGCCCGCAGTTCCTCACGCGACGCCCCGCGCGTCAGCCGGGCACGGGCCGCCGCCTGCTGCGCGCCGTACACCACGTCCACGCCTTCGAAGACGAGAACGTCGCCGCTCATGGTTCACCTCTCCCGCCTTGGCGCGGCGCCCGGCGCAGCATGCGGTCGAGCACGATGGCGAGAATCACGATGGCAAGCCCGGCCTCGAAGCCCTGCGCGATGTTGACCGTATTCAACGCGCGCACAACCGGCTCACCCAGGCCTTGTGCACCGACGAGCGCGGCGATCACGACCATCGACAGCGACAGCATGATGCACTCCGTCGCCCCAGCCATGATGGCCGGCCGTGCGTGCGGGAGCTCGACCTTCAGGAGCAACGCCAACGGCGTGGCACCGAACGCCAGCCCCGCCTCGCGCAACGGCACGGGCACGCCGCGGATGCCGAGGTATGTGAGACGGAGGGGCGCCGGCAGCGCAAAGACGACCGTGGCAATTACCCCGGGCACGACGCCGAGCCCAAACAGCATCAATGCGGGGATCAGATACACAAACGTCGGGATGGTCTGCATGAGATCGAGGAACGGCCGCATCAGAACGTAGAGCCACGGACGGTGCGCCGCGACGATCCCGGCCGGCACGCCGATGAGAATCGAAAACCCGGCGGAGACCAGCACGAGCGCCGCCGTCTCGAGCGTCTGGCGCCAGTAGCCGAGCGCGAGAATCAGCAGGAGGCCGACCGCCACCAGGAGCGTGAGCCGCCAACTGCGCTGCAGGATGAAGCTGACGACACAGACGGCGCCGATCAGCGCCAGCGGCGGCACGGCCACGAGCAACGCGATCAGCCGCCCCAGAAATGCCTCCAGGATGTCCGCGAACGCACGGATCTCGGCGCCAAAGTGTGTCGTGAGAAACCCGACCCCCTGCTCCGCCCAACGGCCGAGCGGCAGCCGCGGGAGCCAGCTCCGCTCGGGGCTGAGGCCGAGGTGGGCCTCGACCGCGGCGCGTCCCGGACCGCCGCCCCGCATCGTCACACCTTCGAGCCATTCGGCGAGGACCTCAGGGTGCTGCATGAGCCAGCGCCGGGCTGCCTCGCGCGGCTCCAGACGGCCCGAGAGAATGGAATCCATGAGGGCGTTTTCCAGCGCCAGGTCGAAATGCAGGTTGTGCAGAACGCGGCCGACGTTCTGGCACTCGCGCGTGTAGCCGCGGCGCGCCGTGGTCCACACCACGGCGCCCCCGTAGTTCGGCCCGAACCACTCATCACCACCCGAAAGGTATGCCAGACGCCAGCGCAGGTTCATCGGATGGGGCTCCCAACCGAGGAAAACGATCCACTCGTGGGCGCCGATCGACCGCGCCACCTGCATCAGCATCCCTTGTTCGCTCGATTCCACCAGTCGCCAGCCACCAAGGCCGAAGGCATTGCGTGCGATCATCGCATTGACGATCCGGTTGCCGTCGTTGCCTGGCTCGATGCCATAGATCCTCCGGCCGAAGCGGTCGGCAAAGGCTTGCAGGTCGACGAAGTCGCGCACCCCGGCAGCCCGAACGTAGTCGGGGACCGCGAGCGTGTACTTCGCACCCTCGAGGTTGACGCGCACCTGCTCCACCGAGCCGTCGCCGACGTACGGCCCGATCTCTGCCGTCATGCTCGGCAACCACGCTCCGAGGAACACGTCGACGTCGCCGCTGCGCATGCTCGCAAACGTGACCGGCACCGAGAGCAACTGCACACGCGGCTGGTACCCAAGGCCCTCGAGGACGACGGCGGCGAGCGCGGTCGTCGCTGTGACATCGGTCCAGCCGATATCGGCGAGGCGGACAGTCTCGCAGCTCTGCGGCTCGACCGCGGCGCTCGGTCGAGAGGACAGCAGGCACAGCAGCGCAGCCACGAGCAGCCGCATCATGATGGCGTGAGTCCTGCGCCACATCGGTCCGGCTCGTCGTCGCCGGCTGTCATGGCAGGCCATGCGCGCGTTCACATCGACGCACTACACCGATTCGGCTGTCGGCGCCACACGGGCCGACCGGCGGCGAGAGTCGACATGCCTTGTCCAGCACCATCGCGCCAAGAGCTGTGATAGACGTCTCGATACGCACGAGGGAGCCTTTCGAATGGGAGGGATTGTGAAACACGTTCTCCTGGTGACCGGTGTCCCGGGCGTCGGCAAGACGACGCTCCTGCGCAGCGTCGCGCAGCAGGCGCCACAACCGCTTGGCGGCTTCACCACGGACGAGATTCGCACGCAGGGTCAACGCGTCGGCTTCCGCATCGTCCCACTGCACGGCCGCGGCCGCATCATGGCGCACGTCGACCGTCGCAGCCGTACACGCGTCGGGCACTACGGTGTCGACGTTGCGGCCATCGAGACGGCGCCTGGGAAGATGGCGCCTCCTCAGGGTGAGCGGACATTTGTGAATGAAGGCGAAACATACACCGCTCACCCTGAGAGGCCGCATCTGCTCAGCGCCCGTCTCGAAGGGCGCGACCTTGGCACGGAAGTCCTTATGTGACCAGAAGTGACTAGCATTGCGGCTAGCGCGCCAGCAGGACCACACTGGAGCGCCATCCGACCGTGTAGCTCGTCGGGTCCACGAGCGCACGCTCTTCTCCCGCAGCGCAGGCATCCCAGGGTGAGGGTTGGGCGGTATCGACAACCAGGCGCCACCGCTCTGGCCGGCGCGGCGCAGGGAGGACAAAGAATACGGGCGCGGCGGCGGCGCTAAACATCAGGTATAGGTTGGGCCCGTCCTGAGCGTAGATCAGACACGCCAGGGTGTGTTGATGGGGATCGGACCAAGCGGGACTTTTTCCAGTGGGATCGAACCACCGAATCTCGTCCTCGGTGTAGAAGGCTTCACGACGCAGGACGGGGTGCGCTCGCCGCAGCGCGAAGACATTGCGGGTAAAACGGACGATCTCGTCATTGCGCTGGCGCAGCGACCAGTCGACCCAGCTGGTCTGGTTGTCCTGACAGTAGGCGTTGTTGTTGCCCCGCTGGGTGCGGCGGAACTCATCCCCTGCGAGGAGCATCGGCACGCCTCTGGAGATGGCGAGGGTCAGCAGAAAGTTCTTGGTCTGCCGCAGACGCACCGCTTCAACGGCGGAATCGTCGGATGCCCCCTCGATGCCGTAGTTCGCGCTGTAGTTTTCGTTGGCTCCGTCGCGATTGCTCTCGCCGTTGGCCTCGTTGTGCTTGCATTCGTAGCTGACCAGGTCGTTGAGGGTGAAGCCATCGTGGCAGGTGACGAAGTTGATGCTGCACTCCGGCCCCTTGCCGGAGGCTTGGTACAGATCGGAGCTGCCACAGATGCGACTGGCGAAGCGACCCCCCATTCCCGCATCGCCCCTCCAGAAGCGACGCACGTCATCGCGAAAGAGGCCATTCCACTCCGCCCAGCGGCGCTGGGAGAACCATCCGACCTGATAGGCGCCGGCGGCGTCCCAGGCTTCAGCGATGAGCTTGGCGTCGCGCAGGATTGGATCTTCGGCGATGCGCTCCAGCAAGGGCGGGTCGGCCACGACCTGGCCCCGGGTGTCCCGCCCGAGCACCGAGGCCACATCGAAGCGGAACCCGTCGACGTGCATATCCATCACCCAGTAGCGCAACGCGTCGAGGATGAGATCGCGCACCACCGGATGCGTCGCGTTGATCGTCTGTCCGGTGCCGGTGAAGTCACGGTAGAAGCGTTTGTCGTCCTCTAGCCAGTAGTAGATTGCGTTGTCGATGCCACGCAGGCAGACTGTCGGTCCCCGCTCCCCGCCTTCGCCGGTGTGGTTGACGACGACGTCCAGGATCACCTCGAGACCCGCCCGGTGGAAGGCGCGAACCATTTCTTTGAACTCCAATACTTGCGCGCCGTCCCGTTGGACGCTCGCGTATGATGCCTTGGGGGCGAAGAAGCCGATCGGATCATAGCCCCAGAAGTTCTTGAGGCGCTCACCCGTGGCTGGGTTGACCCGCGAACAATGGCTCTCGTTGAACTCCAGAACCGGCATGAGTTCCACCGCGGTGACACCGAGCTCTTTGAGATAGGGAATCGTCTCGGTCAGGCCGCGATATGTGCCGGGGAACGCGACGCCCGCGCTGGGATCGATGGTGTAGCCGCGCACGTGCAGCTCGTAGATGACGGTCGATGTCCAGGGGTGGCGGAGCGGCTGATCACCCTGCCAGTCGAAGTCGTCGTGGGTGATGACGCACTTCGGCGCCGTGGCCGCGTTGTCGACTTCCGAGAAGGAGAGGTCCTTCTGTGGCGAGGACGGGTCGTAGCCGAGGGCGGATTGAAAGTCGCGGCCGGCGAGCGGCGTGATCGCGGTGGCATGCGGGTCCACCACCAGTTTGTTGGGATTGAAGCGGTGCCCCTGGTGCGGCGCGTACGGTCCAGCGATGCGAAAGCCGTAGAGTAGGCCGGGCTGAATCCCCTCCAGCCACACGTGCCAGATGTCACCGGTCTTGTTGCGCGCGGCGTCGAGGATGATGGTCCGGACCGGCATGGCCACCTCCGACCGGTCGAAGAGGTCGAGGCGGACACCGGTTGCGTGGCGGCTGAAGAGCGCGAAGTTGACGCCGTTGCCCCGGCGGTGCGCCCCGAGCGGCAAGGGCACTCCGGAGCGCACGGTTTGCACCTCGCACAGGCTGAGCAGCCGCTCCAACTCGGCCAGTTGCTCGGCGCTCGGCGTATCGGGGCGCGCGCCGGCGGCCGCAGATGCCGATGGGTCTGATGGGAGTTTGGTCGACATCGGGCCTTTGCGTGTCCGCGTCCCTAGTGCACAAAGGCGCGCACCGCCTCCTCCTTCGTTTCATAGATCTCGAAGATCCGGTGCATGCGCACGAGTTCGAAGACGGCCCGCACTTGTTTCGACATCCCACACAGCTTCAAGTCGCCCCCTTTGGCGTTCAGTTTCCGCAGGCAGGAGATGAAGGCGCCCAGTCCGGAACTATCCACAAAGCGTAGCTGGCTCAGATCCAGCACCAGCTTGGTGTTGGCCTCCAGCACCGGCGCAATGTCACGCTTGAACTCTCCAGCGTTGCTGGCGTCGAGTTCCTCCACCGGCACCGCCGCAACCCCCACGTCGCCGATCTTGTCGCGAGCTGTTTCCATGGAGTCTCCCGTTCCTTCGAGCTATGACTTGCGGACCTTTACCAGAGCAATACAGTTTCTTCCGCGTTCATCGCGATAGTAGCGCACCTCATCGACGCTCTGCGTGATAAGGAAGACGCCGAAGCCGGAGTCGCGCGAGCCATCGAGCGGCGGCGGGGCGACTGCCGAGGGGTCGAACGGATCTCCAAGATGATGCAGCCGGATGGAGACCTGGTCGGAGGACGCTTCGGCTTCGAGGTGAATCCGCTGATCGGCACGGCCATGGTACGCGTGCTTCATGATGTTGCTGGCTGCCTCGTTGACCGCCAGCTCGAGTTCGTCAACCCGGTGAGCCGCGAGCGCAACCCCGGGCAGATCGCGGCAGAATGCGCGCGCGAATTCGCGTGTCCGGCGAAGCTCCCTGAGGTCGCTATGGATCTCCATCTCCGCACGCGCCAGTGGAACCGGTCTTTCCATCACTCTGAGGGCCAGGCAGGTCAAGTCATCCGTCAGCCGTTCCGACTCGGAAAACGTAACGACGGCGGTGCGGATGGTGTCCACCAGAGCCTCGGGCTCGAGGTCGCTGTTGCTGCGGACACATTCCGCCAGGCGGTCGGCGCCGAACAGCTCGCCGGCAGCGGAGCGCGTTTCCGTGACCCCATCCGAGTAGAAGAGCAACACGTCGCCGGCCTCGAAAGGAACGGAAATCTGGTCGTAGATCTCTCCTTCACGGATCCCCAGCGGCAGGTTGTCACCATGCACCATCTCGCAGAGGCCCGTTCTGGCGCGCCAATGAATGATCCCCGTGTGCCCGCAATCGACGAGGTCGAGGCTGCGTCGACTCAGGTCCAAGCGGGCGTAACACAAGGTCACGAAGCTTTCGAGATCGATCAGCTGCCGTACCATGTCCGCATGGGCCAGCGTCACGATGTCCCTGGGCTCCGGAAGTTTGCCGTTCGTGGACAAGGCCATCAGGTGGCACAAGGCCTCGGTGAAATGGCTCTTGGTCGCCGCCCCCAGCAGCGCGGCGGGAACTCCCTTGCCCATCACGTCCGCGACGATCACATCCAGAGACTGATGTTCGTGTCTGAAAAAATGGTAGAAGTCGCCGTCGACGCGCTGGGAAGGGACCGTGAGTGCGGCCACGCGGAGTCCGGGCACATCCCTTGGCGGCTGATCGAGCAAGAGCATCTGCTGGATCCGCGAGGCGACCTTGATTTCCCGCTCACGCGCCGCGGTGAGCTCCATGGCCGCCGCCTGTTCGCGCACCAGGAGCTCGTCCTTGAGCTTGTTCGCTGCCTGGAGTTCGGCGGTTCGGGCGCTGACTCGTTGCTCCAGTTCGGCATTGAGCGTGCGAATCTCCTCCTCCGCTCGTTCGCGCTCGGCGCGCGTACGCAGGGTGGTGATGCCGTAACCCAAGTCGTCCGCCAGTTCGGTCAAGAGCCTGACTTCCTCATGGCGGAACGCCTGGGTTTCCGCCGAGTAGATCGTCAACGCACCAAACGGTTTCGAGCCCACCACGACCGGGATGGCGAGGATTGATGCGCACCCGCGTTGCAGCGCCTCCGCGCGCCACGGCGCCAAGCGCGGATCCGTCGCCACGTCGGTCGTGAGCTGCGTCGTCGCCGTGCGGACGCACGTCCCCGTTGGTCCGCGGCCGTACTCGGTGTCCGCCCAGGTGATGTTCGCCATCTGCAAGAAACCGTCGTCGAAACCTGCCTGGGCAACCGGCCGCACGGTCTTTGCGTCATCGTCCTCCGCACGCGCGACCCAGCAAAAGCGATAGCCGGCCTCGTCCACAATGAGCCGGCAGACCTGCTCGAGCCAGGCGAATTCGTCGCTGGCGCGGATCAGGGCCTCGTTGCATTTGCTGAGGGCGCGGTGCGCGCGATTGACCCGCACCAGCTCCTCCTGTGCGAGCTTGCGCTGGGTGACATCCTGAACCGTGCCGATTCCCCTCACGGCGTTGCCGTGTGCGTCGAATTCGACCTGGGCTCTTTCACGCACCCACGTCAGCTTGCCGCCAACAACGATGCGGTGCTCGATGTCATAGGGTGCTCCATGCAAGGCGGCCATCCACGCCTTGTCGACCGATTCCCTGTCCTCGGGGTGGACTGTGTCGAGGAAGGCTTCGTAGGTAAGGGGCGTTCCCTTGGGTACTCCAAATATCCGGAACACTTCGTCCGACCAGGTGAGCCGATTGTGGGTGACGTCCAGATACCAGCTGCCGATGTGCGCGACCTCCTGCGCTCGGTTCAGATTGGCCTCGCTCTCACGCAACGCTGCATTCGCCGAGCGGGCCGCTGCAAGGGCCTCGGTTGCTTGCTGCGTCGCCTTCTTCAGGCGGCCGTAGAACAGGCTGAAGAGGATGCCCATGCCGACGAACACGCCGGCAGCGAGAAGGTACCTGGGATCCTCCTTCACGAAGGTGTGCTCCGGCGGAACGAAGAACCACCAGACCAGAATGGTCGAGACGGCAGTCGCCCACAGACCCGCAGACAGCCCCCCGATCCACGCACTGGCGAAGACGGCGGGATAGAAGAGAATCCAGGCAAACGGCTGAATGAGGGGCCACAAGACCGATTGAAGGATGAGAGAGACGAATGGCGGGAGCGTCGCGAGCAGCGCACGGACAGGCGATCGCTTTGAAACGGTGAGGGCTCGCCGCCTGGAAGGCGTGGCGGTATTCCCAGACGTTTGATCGGCCGGTCCCAACGGGAGCATAGAAGAACCAGCAGTCGTGCTTCGAGTCCCGCCCGGTCTCACTCAGCCGTATCTGCCGGTCGGCTCTGCAGGATGCACCATAATGTGGTTCTCGACCCTGTCGACGCCGAAAACGTACCAGGCATCGGACTCCGCCATCTCCCGCTCCGCCTCCTTGGGCACCACACCTTCGAGCGTCACCACGCATTCCTTGGTGGCGACGCTGATCTGGCTGGCGTCGACGAACGGATCCTTCTCCAATGCCATGCGCACGGCGTCGGTGATTTCTTCGTCGTTGTCCTGCTCCGGCGGAAAGACGTCGAGCCCGTTGATCACATCGCGGCTGCCTGGCACCCACCAGGCCAGCACCCCGGCTAGACGCTTATGCGCCAGGCTCGGCACCGTGCCATCAAGAGTGACGATACCGTCCCCCACTTCAATGCAAATGTCGCCACGGCAGGGATCGGGCGGCTCGCGAACCGTCAGAGTCTCCCCCTTCACCACTTCGCGGATCGCGACCTCGGCGAGCGCCGATTCTTCCAGCAAGGCGTCCCGCACCAGGTGACGGATCTGGCTGTCGCCCATAGCCTGTAGTGGGATAACATGGAGCCGGTCGACAATGCCCGCCACGGCCGGATGCGCTGCCGCGCGTTCGAGCAGCAGCTTCTTGACCGCGACGGTGCGCACTTCGCCCTCGATGGTGAGGTCCCCGTCGCTGAAATCCAGTTCGACGCGGCCGTGGGGGCCGAACCGCGGCTCGCTGTGAAACGAGGTTCGCACCTCGTGCAGCACGCGCTCTCGTAGCGACATCCGTCTGGCTCCTCACCTTCCGGCCTGACCTGGAAACAGCCTCATTCCCATGGCCCGTTTCCGTCGGTCGCCAAGTCCCACACCGTGATAGTAAATGGCATGCCATCGCGTGGCTCCCCCTGATGCGGGGTAGGCTTGGCCCCGACGCGGTCCAGGGCGCCTCGCAGTTCCCGTAACTGAGAACGGACGTCCCGGGGCCGGTGAAATCTCGACCTCGTCGCGTTGGCTCGCCATTGGCTGGCAGATGCGGACGAGGAAGGAGGCAAAGCCATGCCGGTTCCAAAGCACTTGGATGAAGCGGCCGCTCGTCTCAAGGCCGCGTCCGTACGCATCGATGAGGCGCGCGGCAAGCCGGCCAGCATCGACGTTCTGCAGGAGTGGCTCGCAGCCCTGACCGACTTCTGTCTGGCCCTGTCCGAAGTACAATCGTTCAGCAACGAGTCGGTGCACGAGAAGCTGCATGAGCTGGCCGGGCGAGTTGGCCTGCGCGAGTTTCCACCCACGGGCGCGCCGGCGTGAGCACGCCCTGTCTTCAATCGTCGCCCACGACCGCCGTGAATTCTCACTGAACTATGCATAACCGACGAAGACCCGGCCGCCGTTCTGGTTGTTGAACGTCGACGCGACGCCGACGCCCCCGAACGAGGCTTCCGCGAACGAGAAACGCTGTCGATCCTCAACGCGCAGCAGCGGGCAGCGCAGGACACGCGGCTGGCCCCGCCCTCGGCTGTGGTCGCAAGCAGTTGCGTGCCTTCGTCGCCGAGCTGTCCGCTAAAGCCGAGCGCTCACCTGCGGCGCTTCTCGATCACCCGCACCGTGCTCGCCTGCGGGCCCTTCTCTCCCTGCTCCTCAACGAACTCGACCTCGCTGCCCGCCACCAAGCGGTCGAAGGCCTTGTCCAGGACGCTGTGCTTGTGAAAATACACCTCCGCCCCCTCGGGCGTCTCGATGAAGCCGTACTCTTCATCGGGAAATAGCTTGGAGACACGCCCGGTGGGTAGCCCCTCATGGGTCTTCAAATCGCCACGCTGGCGGCGCGCATAGTCTTCGAGCTGACGCTGGGCCGCATCAAAGGCATCACGGATCGCCACAAACACGTCCTCGTACGCGTGATGCTCCGCCGGTTCGCGGGTCACCGCCAGCTCACCGCCCGGTACCGTCAGATCGACGCGCACGTGGAAGAGCTTGCCCTGATGGTGGCGGCGGTGGGGAGATTCAACCACCACGCGGCAGCCCATGATGCGATCGTAGAAGCGATCCAATCGCGCGGCGCGTTCCCGGACTTTGGTTTCGACCGCATCCGATGGCTCCATGCCGCGAAAGCTGATTTGCAGGGGTAGTTGCATGCCGGTCACCTCACTCGCCCGGCGGCGCAAGTTTCCTGCCAGAACCACGGCCTATCCCGGCGGCTGGAGGTTGTCGGCCGTTTCCTGACTCTGGGACATCCAGACGGCCGCAATTCTCCACGCTCAGAAAAAGCGCTGCAGGGCTATTGGCACGTTCCCAGCGTCGTGTCGCAACCCACCTTGATGCCCGTCTTGGCGTACAACGTGCCCAAAAAACACGGACTGGTGGACGTCAGCGGGGCGGTGCTGCAAGCGAGCACTTGTCCGGGCTCGGCGCACGTCGGAGTGGCGTCGGCGCAATCGGCGTCGAGATTGCAGCGCACACCGGAGCCGTCTTTGGTTTGACCGGTGCAGATGTCGCCAATGCAGGTTTCCGGCGACGTGCAGTCGCTGTCGCTGGCGCACAGCACGCCAGCCACGCAGTGCCCGCCATAGCACATCTGTGGGTTCAGACAGTCGTTGGAGGTGCTGCACTCGTCTCCCAACGGCTCGCACGCACCACCGATGCAGGGCTGCCCGGCCGCGCACGGCTGGCTGGCCGAGCAACCAGGCCGGCTGCTGCAGACGCGGTACGCATCCTGGAATTTGATGATGCTGAGGCCGAGCGGACTGTTGAACGTGGCGCCGACGAGGGATCCAAACAATGCCGCACCGCCGACCTTGTTCTTGCCGTTTTGCGTGAAAGTTGCGACGCCGTTCTCAATCTGGAACAGGATGCCCGCCGCGTCCGGAAAGTCCTGGCCCTGGAAGTTGGCACCCACTCTAAGAACATGGTTGCGAGCCGGCATGGCTGGCGTCGTCTTGGTCTTCACCAATCCGCATTTCCCCGGCGTGCCCTTGTTGTTGCCCGCCGGGTCGTCCACGCCGCTGTAGGTGGCGCAGTCGACGTTCTTCAGAGTGAGCTGGATGGTCATTCCACCGTCACCGGCCTTGGTGCTGGGCTTGATGACGATCTTGCTGCCGTTGCTGCCAACCGTGAACACGCCTTTGGAGACCTTTCCGATGGCGAATGGTGAGGTCGTTCCGGGTTCGGGTACGATGGTCACACTGTACATGTCGCCGGCCCACGCCAGACGCGCAGCGCATACCGTTGCCACACTGACGGCTGCTACGACGTTACAAGGATGGCGGAATTTCATGGCATGCCTCCTCAAAAGAAATTGGACTGGGAGTCCCTCCCCCTTCGCGAGCAACGCGGCTGCCACTGGCCGCGGCGTTGGCATCCCTGCCGCCGAGCCTCCGTCCCAAGAACCAGTTCGCAGGACCGGGAACGGTCTCGTCATTCTGAGAAAAGACAGTAGGTTGCGTAATCGATCGGGGTGGCGGCATGCGCGCTCCGCATGCTGGTGTAGCTGCCACCAAGTCCGGCGCACCCGGTGGCTGGATCCACAGGGCGGGAATCGCGGGCCCCGGCGGCAGCAGCTTGCCGGGCAGCAGGCCGCGGATGAATCCTTCCTCGTCGTCTTCCGTACCGCCGAGCGCGTCGAACTTGATCGCTACGCCGCTGTCTGTAAGGGCGTTGAACCTCCCGACCGTGTGCGGGTCTCTTGTTGGCCGCCGTTGAGGTAGACGGTCAGCGGATCCTCGACGTAGCCCTGCTCGTTGCGAATGCCAACGGCCTCCAGCCGCGGGAAACTACGCTGCGCCGCGTCGCTACGCAGGCGATGTGGCACACGAGGGGTGATTGGCACCGGAGTTGTAAGAGGGCAAGGAACGGAAGGGTGAAGATGACACCCATGCTCAAGCTCACATGGCTGCCACATTGGCGTGCGTACTCGATCAGATTGAACGGCAAGGTCATCGGCCTGGTGCGCTGCGGACGACCCCTGCCGTTCCGTCACGGCGTACAGTTCGAGCACGCCTAAGGCCTGCCAGCCAACGTCCTCTTTGCAGCCGGGCTGTAGGCCGCTGCCGTTGGTGGCTGCGAACTGCCGCATCCGACAGGCTGGCAACGCCCACCGAGCGGTCGTGAGCCTACATCCAGCCGAAGCGGGCGACGTACAGGAACGTCACCGCGTAGTGTGCGCTGCTCCCGGCCACCACGCAGACGTGGAACACCTCGTGATGCGAGAACACTCGCGGCCACAGGCGCGGCCGCTGAGTGACCAGGCACACCATACCGACCGTGTAGAGGACGCCGCCGAGCGCCGTCAGCAACAGCGCTGGGTAGGGAAGTCGCTGGGCCAGCGGCAACAACAGCGGCAGCGCGATCCAGCCTTGAATGGTCTGCATGGCGATCGAGAACGAGTCAGCCACTTTGGGCAAGAATATCTTCTGCAGAATGCCCACCACCGCGATCCCCCATGCGGCACCCAGCGCCAGCCACCGCAGCCAACCGTCAAAGACGATGCAGGCGAGCGGCGTGTAGGTTCCGGCAACCAGGATGTAGATCATCGAGTGGTCGAGGCGCTGCATCCGCGCCTTCCAGACCCTCTGCCACGGGACGGAGTGATAGAGGCTGCTGCCTGTGTAGAGGCCGACGAGGCTAAGGCCGAAGACCGACAACGCGAGCTGACGGGATAGATCTCCAGAGCAACGTCCCCACAAAAAGACGACGCCGATCACGGAGGCGACAGCCGCCGTACCGTGAAGGAAGCCGCGGACAGGATTCTGCATCTTGCCGAATGTCAGGCGCTCGCTGGTCTGATGCATGGCGTGCCGGAAGGGTAGAAGAATCAGCCAGCAAAGAAAAGGGGAATCGGCGTCGCGTCGCCCCAGTTCTTATCGTCTTTGCGGCGTGCGACTGCATGAGGCGGGATGCCCCTCTCTCCAACGCGATGAGCACTCGCTCAGTGATAGATTGCAGGCCGCATGGGGATCCCGTCGGGTTGGGCCAGATAGCCGCAGTACGTCCCGCGCTCGTCCCAGAACTGGCCCAGCACGTCGAAGTGCCCGCGGCAGACGCCGTCGGGATCAACAAGGATCCCATCATCTCCGACCACGCCGCGATAGGTTCCGTCTCGCTCGAAATAGCGGCCACCTGTATCGATGCGTCCGCGATAGGTTCCGAAGCGATCGAAGTGATAGCCGGGGCCCCACATGTGATGGCTCCTGTCCCTTGACAAAACTGCCAAGCAAGGAACTAGCCATGCGAGCAGCGGCGGCGGCATCAACTCACGAGCGACCACGGTTGCAGCGGCCGGCACGATCGCCAGCGCCGCTTCCTAGCCCTGGGAAGCGACGGACAACCCTTCCGTCGACGTGCTGCCGGGAAGAGCGCCGCTAGCGGCCCTGGCCGCCGCGCGAACCGCCGCCTTGGAAACCACCGCCGCGAGCACCACCGCCGTGGGGGCCGCCACCGTGGGGGCCACCACTGGGCTGTTGACCGCCCACGGGTGCGCCCGCACCCTGGTGCGGTCCATTCGCAGGCAGTGGGGGTGGCGAGAGTTGGCGCGGTCGCGCCTCGACGCGCCCTGGGAACACGCGATTCGCCGGCTCGCCAGGGAGTTCTCGTTGCGGAGCACGCGGGGCCTGTGGCGCTTCCGGGTGAGCTGCCTCAACGGGGGGAGGAGCCGGCGCGGCGGCGCCGGGAGCTTGCACGCGCGGCGGCGCGGCACGTGGCGGTGCCGCCCTGCCCCGCGGCTCTTCAGCACCGGACCCCGACGGCCCCAACTGGTAGTACGGCGGCGGAGCTGCGCTCCGTCCTCCAGGTCGGGGAGCTTGGGGAGCCTGGGACTCAGTATGCCACGTGCCTTCGAAGCGCGGCGGTATCGCCGGGCGCTGGCGTTCCACGGTGCTCGTCTGTCCGAACGGCGGTCGCGAGGTCAGCGCCGCATGCGGCCGCTGTGGCGCCGGCACCAGCCGCGGCGCGGGGGCAGTCACGCCATGCTGGATCTGTACGCCCTCGGCGCGCAAGGACGCGAGGCTGTCATGCGGCGCGCGGGTGGCGACAACCGAGGTCTGCAGGAGCGTCTCGGGCGGTCGTGCCGCGTGGCCCACAGCCGGGACAAGACTCGCGGCACTCGGTTTGACTGACAGGGCACCGTGCAACGGCTCAAAGTGTTGCGGATCGACACCCGTCAGCCGTGCGTGCACACCCTGCCCGAAACGGTTGCGGTCTACCGCAACGAACGCATGCGGTACGTGCGCGTTCTGGTAAATGTTGATCTTGTTGACGTTGACAACCGTCGTATTGTTGATCACTACGTTGTTCACCACGCGAGGTCCGCCCCACCCTGCCCACCACGGATGACCGACGAAGCCCGGTCGGCCCCACCACGGCACGAGTGGTTCACCCCAACCAAGCGCACACCAACCGATCGGCGCCGTACCGAAGCCAACGTGCACACCAAAGCCTCCACCGCCGAAGAACGCGACCAGACCGGGTGCGTACACCGGCCGCACGACCGCCGGTCCAGGCGCCCACGCCCAGAAACCGTTCAGGTAGACCCAACGACCGTAGTGATAGGGTGCCCAGCCCCACGGCGCCGTGTCGATCCAGGTCCAACTGTAGTACGGGTCCCAGATCCAACCGCCGGTAGTGTACGGGGCCCACCCGGCTCCCACCCCGTCCGGCACCCATACAGGACCGTACTCCTGCACAACCCGCCAGTTGCCGTAGTGATCGAGGTTGTCGATGCCGTATACGCCGGGAGACACGTAGCGCGCGCTCGACGAGTCGATCAGCTCATCCGTGCGGGTGTAGTTCCACCGATCCCAGACGTCGAGTTCTGGTGCCGCATAGGTCTCTACGCGCGGCGTGTCGGAACCGTCAACAACGACCTGTTCACTCGGGGCAATCGCCACCGGGGCACCGCCGGCGGGAGTCATCGTAGCGCGGCCGCCACGGCGGGTGATGAACGTCGTCGTGGCATCGCTCAGGTCGATGCGATAGTAGCCACTGGTTTCGATCGTGAACGCTGCGTTGGGCGTGTCCAGTTCCAGCCTGTGGCCCGCTGTCAGGGCGCGTAGATCGAGCGACGCGTGTCCGGACGTCACGCTCAGTTGCAGGAAATCGGGTTCGTCATTCTCGAGGCCCAGTTGCGTTTCTTCGCCCGCACGCACGAACGCCCGTGGACCAACCTGCAGTTCGAGGTTGGCTACCGGCCCCGTGTACAAGGCGTCGCCCGGCGCCAACGGCGTGTTGATACGGGCCGGCACCCAGTTGTCAGCGCCCGGCCGCCAAAACGACACATCCCCATCCAGAAAACTCAACCGCGGCGGCGTCGGACCCGCGGGCTGTGGTACATCGGCGGCTGGAACGGGCTCCTCCTCAGCAATGGCAGGCGTGACCCCCACCACGTTGAGGGCGAGCAAGGCGGCAACAAGATTGATCGGTTTCATCGGTCTCCATTGTTCAGCCCGCGAGCTGGCAAAAGCAACTGTCCCGTAGCGCCGTTTTCCAAGTGACCCGACGTTCCGCATCAGTGCCGATGTGCCGGCACCCACACCCTGGCCCGATAGCCCCAGGGTCCACCGTGCCACACCCAGTGGCCACCAACCCAGCCGGGAGGCGGCGGAGCCGCACAGCCGACAGACGGACCGAACGCGGCATAGGGCGGATACGGATAATACGCCGGCGGGGGCGGGTAAGAATAAGCGTACGGATATGGATACACGGGCAGGCCGAAACCCAGGTAGACGCGCACGTGTGCGCGCGCCGGAGCCGAAGCAATGCCTAGCAGCATGACCGCTAGTGCCAGGGCGCTCAGGCACCGCAGCGCTCTCCGAGTCGATCGAGCCAATGCACGCGGCTGCGCCTCTTTCACCCTGCTGCTACGGTTGCAGAACGTCATGGCACCCTCCAACGTGTTTCCTGACACAGGAACGCACAAGGCCCCTGACGGTTGCGGTACGGCCGCAACTCAGCGGCCTTGTGGATGAAAGTGGGGCTGCGGAGCATCGAGTTGGAGCGACCGGCTATGGCTCGTGCGTACGGCGCGTCGCCGAGGCAGCTCTGCTGGCCTCGTAACGTTGCCGCGCCGCTTCGAGAAGCTCGATAACCTCTTCGTCGGTCGTTTGCGTGAAGTCGGCGTAGAATTGGCCGACGGCATGGAAGAACTCGGGCGTACTCAGACAGACGATGGCGTCGGCCTCGGACTGCAGTGCCGCAATGGTCTCCGGCGGCGCCACCGGCACGGCGAGCACCAAGCGGCGCGGCTGCGCGCGGCGCACGCCACGCAACGCGGCCCGCATCGATCCGCCGGTGGCAATGCCGTCGTCGACGACAATCACCGTGTGATCCTCGATGGCCGCTGGGGGCCGCCCGCCCCGATAGCGTTGCTGCCGTCGGCGGATCTCGCGCAGCTCCTCGGCCACCTCACGCTCGAGGTAGGCGGTGGAGACGTGCAGGAGGCTCATCACGTCTTCGTTGAGCACGCTCTGCGGATGATCACCATCAACGACTGCGCCGATGCCCAGCTCCGGCTGTCCAGGCGCACCGAGCTTGCGCACCACAATGACATCGAGCGGCGCATCAAGCGCAGCCGCGACCTCGTTGGCCACCGGCACACCACCACGCGGCAGCGCCAGCACCAGCGGCTGCTCGCTCTTGTACTCCAAGAGCGCCGCCGCGAGCTTCTTGCCCGCTTCTGTGCGGTTCTTGAACATCAAGCGCACATCGTCCTCTGCCCGACAACCGCACCGATGTGACGGCTGAACCAGTCAATGGCCAGCCGCGTGACCTGCTCTAGCGTACCAGGTTCTTCGAACAGGTGTGAGGCTCCCGGGATGATGCGCAGCGCCTTCTCGCAGCGCAGCTGGGCGTACGCCTGCTGGTTGAGCTCGATCACCGGGGCGTCGTCACCGCCAACGATGAGCAAAGTGGGCGCCGTGACCTTTGCCAACACCGCAGCCGCCATGTCGGGGCGGCCCCCTCGCGAAACCACGGCGCGCACGTCCGGATCAGCCGCGGCGGCAATGAGCGCGGCGGCCGCGCCGGTACTGGCGCCGAAGTAGCCGATGTTCAAGGTTGCTGTGCTGGGCTGGTGGCGCACCCAGACCGTCGCCGCCTGTAGACGGCGCGCCAGGAACTCCACGTCGAACACGTTTGCCCGGTTCGCCGCCTCCTCCTCGGTCAACAAATCAAACAACAACGTCGCAATACCCGCTTCACGCAGGGCGCGGGCCACATAGGCGTTGCGCGGACTCAAGCGGCTACTGCCGCTGCCGTGGGCAAACAAAACAATCCCCTGCGCCCCCGGCGGCACACCCACCGTTCCGTCCAATTCGATTTGCACGCTGCTCCTGATCGCGACCATTCACGCATCTCACTCCCGTCGAGCCTTCGGCGGGAATGGCCTCCCTTCAGGGTATGCCGCGTTCGCGTCGCTGCGCACAGCTCAGACACATGGTCGCCGTTGGCATGGCCTCAAGGCGCGCAGCGGGAATTGGGCTTCCGCAGGCGTCGCAACGGCCATAGTCCCCGGCGGCGATACGGCCCAACGCCGCATCGATGCTTTCGATCTCCGCCCTGCCACGGTCATCGAGCCGCGCCAGCAGGCGCGCGATGTTCTCTTCCTGTCCTTCCTCCTCCACTTCCGGTTCGAAGTTCGTATCCAGCCAGCGCAGGTCGTCCTCGACGTGCGCTACAGTCCGAAACAAGGCTGCGCGTCGCTCAAGAAGCTTCTGCCGCATGCTGTCGATCTGCAGAGTCATACCCACACGTCTGGTCGTGCAAGCCGCTCGCCAGACCGCCGCGCCACTGCCCTCGCATGCCAAGGGAGCCTGGCTTGCCACTCACGGGAATCGGCTGCGGTTGATCGCCAGTTTCGAGAATTGGCGCCGGGTTCGGTGGCCCTCCCGATCGCCACGCTCCTGGCAAGAAAGTTGCCCCTGGACAGCGCATGGCAGTGATCGTCGAAGCGTTGCACGACACGCCTGTCGCCCGCCGCCGAGTCGAACTGGTGGAGCGCAAGGGAATCGGCCACCCCGACACGATGTGCGACGCACTCGTCGAGGCCATCGCGTTAGCACTCAACCGGATGTATCTCGAACGCACCGGCGCGATCCCGCACTACAATATCGACAAGGCCCTGCTGGTCGCCGGCGAGTGCACGAAGTGCTTCGGCAGCGGCCAGGTGATGCGGGCGATGGAGCTGTTTGTCGGCGACCGCGCCACGTTCAACGTCGACGGTAACCGTCTGCCGGTCGAGGAAACGGTTCGAGAGGCGATCGATGCGTGGTTACGTGCCTCGCTGCCACTGATTCGCCCCGGCAAGGACCTGCAGAGCCATGTGCTGTTGGCGCCGGGCTCCGAAGAGTTGCGCCGGATCTTCAAGCAGACGACGGCGATTGGTTCCAACGACACGTGCGGTGCGTCGGGGTATGCACCGTTGACTCCGACTGAGGAGATCACCCTGGCCGCAGAGCATTTTCTGAACTCGGCGGAGTTCAAACAACGCTTCCCGGACACCGGACAAGACGTGAAGGTGTTCGCACTGCGCCATGATCAGAGCGTGGAGATGACCATTGCCATGCCGTTGTTGTGCACTGCCACACCGTCCGAGCCGGCCTACTTCGCGCGCAAGGCAGAGATCATGGATGCACTCGTGCAACGGTTCCGCACGGCGCCGTTCGAGATCGCATGGCGGTTGAATTGCCTCGACCGGCCCGGGGATGGCACGGAGGGGGTGTATCTGTCGTTGACCGGAACTTCCGCCGAGGATGCCGACTCGGGTGAGGTCGGACGTGGCAATCGCGCCAACGGGCTGATCGCCTTCGCGCGGCCGACCGGCGGTGAAGCGGCGCCGGGAAAGAACCCGGTGGCGCATGCGGGCAAAATCTACAGTGTGCTGAGCCACCGGCTTGCCCAGCTCATTCACGCGCAGTGCCCAACCCTTCACGAGGTCTACGTGCACCTTGCCGCGCGCATCGGCGAGCCGGTCGACCAGCCGTGGAGTGCGGTCCAAGTGCTGCTCGCCGAAGGCGTCATGCTCGGCGACATCGAGGCGGACATTCGCGCCGTCGTCGAAGCCGAGCTGTCGCAGTTCGACACCTTCCAGGCACAGCTGACCCAGGGACTCTTCCCAGTGTGCTGACAACGCAACGCCACTGGCACGTCCTCACAGCCTCCGAGGCCGTGCAACATCTTGCAGTCGATCCGCACGCCGGCCTCAGTGACGCCGAGGTTGAGCGACGGCGACAACTTTGCGGCCCCAACGACATTCGCGAGCGGCGGCGCCGCGGTCCACTGCGCATGCTGCTCGATCAGTTCACCGACTTCATGATTCTGGTGCTCATTGCCGCGGCGGTCATCTCGGCCCTGATCGGTGACCCGCCGGACGCCATCACCATCGTCATCATCGTTGTGCTCAACGGCGCCATCGGCTTCCTGCAGGAATATCGCGCCGAACGGGCGGTGGCTGCGCTGACGATGATGGCGGCGCCGAGCGCCCGGGTGCGGCGCGCCGCGCAGGTTCAGAGCGTGCCCGCGACCCAGTTGGTGCCCGGAGATATCGTGCTGCTCGAGGCGGGAAACGTCGTCCCCGCCGATTTGCGTTTCATCGAGAGTGCGCAACTGCGAGTCGACGAAGCGGCGCTGACGGGCGAGTCGGTGCCCATCGAAAAGACGGACGCGGCACTCGTTGATTCCGAGTTGCCGATCGGTGATCGACGCAACATGGCCTACAAGGGGACGCTTGTCACCTATGGCCGCGGCTGTGGCGTGGTCATCGCCACCGGTATGGCCACCGAACTCGGCAAGATTGCCGCGCTGCTCAGCGGTGCTCCCGAGCGCCAGACGCCGCTGCAGCAGCGGCTGGCGCGCTTCGGGCAACGCCTAGCGCTCGCTGCCATCGGCATCTGCGTCATCATCTTCGTCTTCGGACTGGCGCGCGGCGAATCGGTGATCCTGATGTTCCTGACGGCGGTCAGTCTTGCCGTAGCCGCGATTCCGGAGGCGCTGCCCGCAGTGGTCACCGTGTCGCTGGCGCTGGGAGCGCGCCGCATGGTGCGGCAACAGGCGCTCATCCGCCGCCTGCCGGCCGTCGAGACTCTGGGCTCGGTGACCTACATCTGCACCGACAAGACCGGAACCCTCACCCAGAATCAGATGCGCGCCGTGCAATTGCTGCTCGGCGCACAGCTGCTGACGGCGGCCGAGACGGACGCCGGCTCCGAGCTCTATCGTCTCTTTCACACCGCGCTGGCGCTGAACAACGACGCCATCCTGGACAACCAGGACGCGCTACGTGGCGACCCAACCGAAGTCGCCCTGTATCTGGCGGCGGCCGCGGCGGGCTACAAGCGGGTGGCGCTTGGGGCAACCACACCGCGGCGCGCGGAAATTCCGTTCGACGCGGAGCGCAAACGCATGACGACGCTGCACCAGCACGGCGGCGCGATACTGGCGTTCACCAAGGGTGCGCCGGAGACCATCCTATCTGCGTGCACCAGTGCCGTCGGGCGCGAAGGTCCTGTTGCCGTGCACGCCGCGCACATCCTCGAACGCGCCGCGGCGATGGCTGCCGACGGCTTGCGGGTCCTCGCCATCGCCTACCGCCTGTGGCCGGCGCTGCCGCCCGAGCTGTCACCCCCTGTCGTAGAGGATCAGCTGTCGTTCCTCGGCCTGGTCGGTCTCATCGATCCGCCGCGCCCGGAGGTGGGCGCGGCAGTGAGCGTGTGCCGATCCGCCGGCATCACACCGGTGATGATCACCGGCGACCATCCGGCCACGGCGCGCGCCATCGCGCTGCAGTTGGGCATCATTGCCGACGACGGCGACGTGTGGACTGGGCAGCAACTGCAATCCCTATCGATGGAGGAGTTCGAGACGCACGTCACGCACATTCGTGTCTACGCACGCGTCGCGCCGGAGCAGAAGATCAAGATCGTCCGCGCCCTGCAAGACCGGGGCGAATTCGTGGCCATGACCGGCGACGGGGTCAACGATGCGCCGGCCTTGAAGCAAGCGGATATCGGCGTGGCGATGGGTGTAACCGGCACCGATGTCGCCCGCGAGGCGGCGCACATGGTCCTGCTCGACGATAACTTTGCCACCATTGTCGCCGCGGTGCGCGAAGGGCGGCGCATCTTCGACAACACCCGCAAGTTCATCCGCTACGCCGTCACCTGCAACTCCGGCGAGATCTGGACGATCTTCCTTGCTCCGTTCCTTGGACTGCCGATTCCGCTCCTGCCCATTCACATCTTGTGGATCAATCTGGTGACCGACGGCCTGCCGGGTATGGCGCTGGCCGCTGAACCACCCGAGCGCGACATCATGCGCCGGCCGCCGCGGCCGCCCGCGGAGAGCATCTTCGCTCACGGCATGTGGCAGCACATCCTGTGGGTTGGGTTGCTCATGAGTGGGACGTCACTGCTCACGCAGGCATGGGCGTACCACACCGGCATGGCACACTGGCAGACCATGGTTTTCACCGTGCTGTCCTTGTCACAGATGGGACACGTGCTGGCCATCCGCTCAGAGACACAATCACTCTTCCATCAAGGGCTGTGGACAAATGCACCGCTCATGGGCGCCGTGGTGCTGACCACGGTGCTGCAGTTGCTCACCGTCTACCTGCCACCCGCACGCGCCATCTTCAAAACCGAGGCGCTCAGCGCCGTTGAGGTCACCCTGTGTCTGGCCTTGTCGGCGGTGGTCTTCGCCGCCGTGGAGGTTGAGAAGGCACTCGTGCGGCGAGGTTGGCTGTATCAGCATGGTGCAGGGCGTTCGCGCGCGTTCCTAACGTCGCACAAATCGCCTCCCGTTTCTTAGTCGTGCAAACACCACCGCCTCGCCAAGCGCAGGCACGCCACGGGTCGACCGGTGGCACACTTGTTTCTTATGGTCAGTTACGGCAGGCAAACTGAAAGGAGGTAACGCATGGCCACAAAGAAGCAGGGAGACCGGGTAGGAGCGATGGTCGCCGACGTAGAAGCCTTGGCGAAGCGGCTGCGGACGGACATCCGCAAACGCGCCGAGGCTGCCGGTTTGCTGAAGAACCTGCGAGCCATGGCCGATCAATTGCGTAAGCGCGCGGCCCAGGCGGCCGCGCAGGTGGAGAAGTACGTGCACCAGCTCCGCATGGATCTCGAAGCGGCCGGCAAGTCCGCGAAACCTGCGAAACGCAAGAAGGCAAAGGCCAAGATGCGCAAGCCCGCGGCGGCTCCTCCATCGGTGGCGATGTAGCGCGCTGAACAGCGCGTGCCGCGGCACCAGCCGCAACCCGCCATCGACCTCGTTCCCCCTCACCTGCCTGCAAGGGGCACGCTCCGCCGTGCCCCTTGCAACGACGCGGGCACCGCCCCCGTGGGGCGCGTTTGTGCGCCCGCACGGCGGGAGTGTACTGCTACAAGTCCTCAGCGGCCGCTCAGCGCTGCAACTGCTGCCGACGCTACTTACCAAGGGCCGGTGATCGTCGTGTCCGGCACGCTTGGCGAAGAGGCGGTTGAATGCATGCGGGCCGGTGCGCAGAACCCACGCGGCACCGTGTTCAATGTCGCGCGGTGCGCCTGGTCTCGCTCTCCGGCCAGAGGGACAGAATGGCATTGAGAACTTCCTCGGCTGCCCCCAGGCCGCCAAGATGGCTTTCGCCGTGACGTACGTAGAGTCTGGAGTTCGGAATCAGCCTCGCCTGATGGCGCGCGTGTTCCAGTGGAACGAGATGGTCGGAGTCGCCATGCCAGAAGCGGATCGGAACCCGGATGTCGCGCAGGCGGAAGCCCCAGGGACGGCAAAAGAGGAGCAGATCGTAGATCGGTGCCCGCAGTCCCCAACGGCTGCCGTTGACGATGTCATCGATGAAGACCGCCTTCATCTCCGGGCGCGCGAAGACGACGCGGTCGCCCGGGGGGAACAAGCGCGCGACCAGGTTGAACGCCGGCGACGCGAGAGGTCGCAGCGCCCAGACGAGCGCCGTCAGCAGCACTCCCAGCGGCTCGTGAAGGGTGTTGAACAGCGGCGTGAAGGGAATCGCGAGGCTGACCGCACCGCCGGCAGCGGCCTCCGGCCCGAGCGCCGGTGCCACACCACCGAGCACTGCGCCGGCAACCACCCGTTCGGGTAGGGCGTGCGCGCAGGCGAGCACGTACGGGCCACCACCGGAAAGCCCGATGAGCCCGAAACGACCGAGACCCAAGCAGTCGGCCGCGGCGGCGACGTCGCGTGCCCACGCACGGAACGACGGATAGAGATGTGGTGTCGAGTCGCCGACCCCTGGTCGATCGATGCCGATCAGCCGGACACCGCGCTCCTGCGCAGCCAGTCGAGCTTCCGGCGGGATCTGACGTCGCGCACCCGGCGTACCGTGGAACCAGAACACCGGCTTTCCATGCGCTGCTCCAAACTCGGCGAAACCGAGTTCCCGGCCATCGGGAAGCACGATCGCGCCTTCGATCCTTGGTGGTCTCGGGTTCACGGGTGTCGGTCTCTCCGCGTCGTCTTAGCAGGGCGGTGTAACAGAGAAAACCGCTGCCGGTGATCGGAGACGAGCAGGGTGTCTTCACCCGCGTCCCCCGACCGGTGCGGTTGTGTCGGCCTGCTCACACCCGCGGTTTCGAATAGCAGGCAAAGGCCCAGTGCGGCGTTCGGGGACTCCACAGCGGGCCGCTCCACCCTTTGCGGCGCAGCTCGGCGGCGATCAGCGCATTGAACACACCGTGGCCAACGAGCATCACCGACCGATGTTGCGCGCAGAGCTTGGTGAGGCGCCGCGCGGCGGTGGAGGCGCGCCGCCGCGCCTCCGTCAGGGATTCCCCGCCGGCAGACCAACCGAGAAACCAGGCGATGCGGCCCATCACAATCCACGCATCGAAGCTCAAGGACAACGGCACCGGTAGGCTCAACGGCAGGCCCGCCTCGCGAAACACCGGGTCGACCAGAGGCTCTCGCGTGCCGTCGAGCGCACGCGCCGATTCGATGGCCCGTCTGGTATCGCTACACACGATCACGGCAGCGGAATGCGCGTGCCGGCAGAGCTCCATGGGGGGACGAGGGGTGCGGCGGATACCAGCCTCGTTGTAGCGGCGTGCCGTGCGGCGCAACGCGTCACTCGCAACCTGCTTGGGTACGTGTAGCGCGGAGCGCCCATGCCGAACGAGGGTGATGCTGGCGGTGACGTCGGACAAGGATCATCCCTCCGCCGGCATCACAACCCGTCCTCAAAGATGGCCAGACGATGGACCACAGACGCGCAGACGACAGACAACAGACTGGGGGCGCAGTTCGCTTGTGTGTCCTTTCTTGTCTGTCATCCGGATGGCTCAGCTTTGCGGCTCCGGCTCGTCGATCTGCGCAGCGATCTGCCACACATCTGCCAGCCATTCGAGCAGCCCAGACTCGTGCGCATCGACGGGATCGATGATCGCGGCCTCGAGCACGGTCCCGTAGATAATCTCCCGTGCCGCCTGGCGGGTAACGGTGGGGACGAAGGCGCGTAAGTCCGCCTCGTCGTGGAAGCGGCGATCGACCTCTGCAGCGGCTCGCCGGTAGGCGTCTTCACCAATGGCGGCGACCACCGCGTCGATGCGGTCCGCTTCGTCCTCGGACACGCGAGCGTTCGACTCGATCACCAGTTCGAGTAGTGCCACTAAAGCAATTTGCTCTTCTGCCGTCAGTTCGTTCAGCTCCATATGTGGTGTCTGACGCGGTCGGGCTGCGATGTCAATCGGCCATGACCAATCCGCTGCCGGCAAAGTCCTGACCTAGATCACTCAGGTTCGGCTCACGGGTCATCGTCGCTTCCAATTCGGTCAGGCTAGCAAGAGTAGTCGAAGATGCCCGGTCACGGCCCTGTTTTGGTAGTGGATGATGATCCGAACATTCTCGAGGTCATGCAGCGACTGTTTGAATCGATTGGGCATGGGGTGGTGACGGCCGCAAACGGCGACGAGGCGATGCGGCGTTTGCAAAGCGGCCTCGTCCCATGCCTCATTATCCTCGACCTCGACATGCCGGTGAAAGACGGAATCAGCTTTCGGCGCGAACAATTGGCGGATCCGATCCTTGCCCGCTTTCCGGTGATCATTCTCTCCAGCCGCCACGACGTGGAACAGATTGCCGGCAGCCTCCAAGCTGCGGCGTACTTCACGAAGTCGCGGGACCTTGACGCGTTGCTCCCGCTCGTTGCCGACCATTGCCTTCGCGAGCCGCCGGCTCCCGCCGAGTAGAGACACCTCCTCCCCGGTCGGAGGCGGCTCAGATCTGTGCTAATCAACGGGGCGCGGCCGGCACCGATGTGCTGATGGGGCTCGCCGAGTGGACCGGGCTGACCGGCGTCGCCCTGGGCGTGGTGGTCGCTGAGCGCATGCCCCCCTGCAACCTCATCGTCACCAAGGTCGCCGGCCCGCAGATCAGCCCTTCTTTTGATACGTCCCGACCAGCTCCGTGTGCGCCAGCACGTGGCCCTGCATGGCCTTCTCCACGTCGGCCTTGGTTGCACGGCCGAGATCAGCCAGGATCGTGTCGAGGGCGTAGAGCTTGTGGAAGTAGCGGTGCCGGCCGATCGGCGGGCACGGGCCGCCGTAGCCGGTGCGCTTCCAATCATTGAGGCCGTCGCG
>DATKMS010000379.1:0-6606 GCA_035541735.1 Candidatus Margulisiibacteriota bacterium | reverse complement strand
TCGGGCATCATCACTCTGCTGACGGACTTTGGCAGCGCGGACGCCTTTGTCGGCATCATGAAAGGCGTGATCCTCGCCGTCAACCCGCACGCCAAACTCGTCGATCTGACGCATGCGATACCGCCGCAGCAAATCCTGCCTGCGGCGCTCGTCCTGCGCAGCGCCGTGCCTTTTTTTCCGACCGGCACGGTGCACGTCGCCGTCGTCGATCCCGGCGTGGGATCGGCGCGCCGGCCCGTCGTGGTCGAGACCGAGCATGCCGTCCTGGTTGGCCCGGACAACGGCGTGCTGTCGCTGGCGACCGCCGCGCTTGGCGGCGGGGCGGCGCGTGTGATCGAGAATGCAGCCTTCTTCCATCGCCCGGTGTCGCAGACGTTCCACGGGCGCGATATCTTCGCGCCCGCCGCGGCGCATTTGTCGTGTGGTGTGCAGGCGGATGCGCTGGGACCACGCATCGATCAGACCGTCGAGCTGGCACTGCCGGCACTGCAACGCACGCCCACCAGCTTGCGCGGCGAGGTGATTTACGCAGACCACTTCGGCAACTTGCTGACCAACATCGACGCCCAGGCACTGGCACGCTTCCCAGCGCGGCGCGTTTCCGTTAGCATCGGCGGCACACCCGTTGCCGGGCCGGTGAACGCCTATGCGGCGGTGCCTGCGGGCACGGCGCTGGCGATTGTCGGTAGTTGGGGCGTGCTGGAGATTGCAGTGCGCAACGGCAACGCGGCACAAACGTTTGCTGCGGGACCGGGGATGCCCGTTACCGTAGTTGGGGAGTCAGGCGACGCATGAGACCCTACGGTCCCGAACCAGCGATTGACGCATACGCAGCACCACCCTGGGAGCGACCGGTTGTGGCCGCCCGGCCCCGCCGGATTCCACTCGTGCACATCATTCTGTTCGTCCTCACTTTCATCACGACGTCGATGGCTGGGGCCTTCGAGGCCGGTGCCAATCCGCTCAGCGACTTTCTGTCAATCCGCGCCGGGTTTCCGTTCTCCGTGACGCTGCTGTCCATCCTGCTGGTCCACGAACTGGGTCACTACACCCTGTCGCAAGTGCACGGCGTGCGCGCCACGCTGCCCTATTTCATCCCCGGGCCGCCGTTCCTCATCGGCACGTTCGGCGCATTCATCCGCATGAAGTCACCGCCCCCGACGCGCCGCGCCCTGTTCGACGTCGGCGCCGCCGGCCCGTGGGCCGGGCTGCTGGTCGCGATCCCCGCGGTCTTCATCGGCCTGCGCCTGTCGGAGGTGCGGCCGCTGGCGCTCGACCAGGGTGGACTCGTCCTTGGCGACTCGATCCTGTTCTCGTTCCTGACGCGCCTGGCCCTCGGCGTCGTTCCCGAGAATGTGACGGTTATTCTCCATCCGGTCGCCCTGGCCGGGTGGATCGGCTTGTTCGTGACCCTGCTCAATCTGCTGCCAATCTCGCAACTCGACGGCGGGCACGTCATCTACGCGATGTTCGGTCGCTGGCACGGTGTGATCTCGCGCCTGTTCATCGTCGCCGTCGCCGTGCTCGGTTTCCGGGGATGGCCGGGGTGGTTCGTCTGGGTGTTGTTCCCGCTGCTGATCGGCGTCGATCATCCGCCGACGTACGACAGCCGCACGCCCTTGGACCCGCCCCGGCAGCTGGCCGCGTGGCTCACCGTGGCGATGTTCATCCTCACCTTCATGAAGGAACCGTTCGCGATGTCGCAACCGCAGACTGAGTTCGAAGGTGAGAAGACCGAAGTCACGTGGCGGGTAGAGACCGCGCCGCCGCGGCATCGTTTGCTGGTCCCCTTCCACCGTGCACAGCCGCAGCGCGGCATTCCGTTATGAGCGGCAGACTCACGTGGGATCAGTACTTTCTCACCATCACCCGCCAGGTGGCGGAGCGCTCGACGTGCACGCGCGCCAAGGTCGGCGCAGTCATCGTCCGCGACAAGAACATTTTGGCGACCGGCTACAACGGCTCACCCGCCGGGTTGCCGCATTGTACCGATGTGGGCTGTCTCATCTATCGGTCGACAACACCGGGTGGCGAAACCGAGGAAAACTGCTTCCGCACCATCCACGCCGAGATCAACGCCATCGCCCAGGCAGCAAAGAACGGCGCGGCGATTCGTGACGCGCACATCTACATCACGCACACGCCGTGCATCCACTGCTTCAAGGTGCTGATCAACACCGGCATCGTCCGCATTTGCTACGAGAAGGAATACAAGCTGCACACGCTGCAGCCGCTGCTCGAGTACGCCTCGCAGGTGCAGCTGGAGCGGGTCAGCGTACCGGAGCGGTGATGTGAGCGACGCCACGCTGCAACTGAACGAAAGCCCGCTGATCGCCGAAACGCAGCACAGCTTCGTGTTCTTCTCGACGCTGCTGGACAAGCCCGTGCACGACGCCAACGGCATCCTCGTCGGCCGGCTCAGCGATCTCGCCGTCTCCGTCGCGTACATGTTTCCACCGGTCGTCGCGTTTGTCGTCCAGCGCGGACGCTGGGAGAAGTTCGCGCTGACGGGGCGCTGGAGCGACGTCGCCGACATCGGCGGCACGGCGATCCGCCTGACGGTGGGCATCCAAGCGCTGACGCCGTCGAAGATGGACAACCCGGGTGAAGTCCTGATTCGTGACGTACTGCTCGACAAACAGATCGTCGACATGAACGGCGCCAAGGTGGTGCGCGTCAACGATTTGCACTTCCTCAAGATCGGCGCCTGCGAACTGCGCCTGGTGCACGTCGACGCCGGCACGCGCGGCCTGGTGCGGCGCATGGGGTGGGAGCCGCGCCTCGACGGCCTGCTGCGCCGCGTCGCGCCCCAGGCCCAGTACCTCAGCGCCGAACGCCTCATCCGCTGGAACTACGTGCAGCCGTTGTCGCTCGACGACAAGGCCCAGAGCATCCGCCTCAGCGTCATGCAACGGCAGGTCAAGGAGCTGCACCCGGCCGACATCGCCGAGATCCTCCAGGACCTCGACACGCATGGGCGCGCCACGATGTTCCGCTCACTCGACCCCGAGACTGCCGCCGACGCCCTCGCCGAGGTCGACGACCCGCGCATCCAGACGCAGCTCCTCGAAACCGTGTCGCAGGAAGCCGCCGCCGACATTCTCGACGAGATGCCGCCGGACGAGGCCGCCGATCTGCTGCACGAGCTGCCACCGGAAACCTCGACGGCCCTGCTGCACAAGATGGAAGCGGAGGAAGCGCTCGACGTACGTGAGCTGCTGACCTACCCGCCCGACACGGCCGGCGGCATGATGACCACCGAGCTGGTCGCCTTGCCGGCCGACCTGACCGTCGAGGAAACCTTCGGCCGCTTGCGCAATGAAGCGCCGGACGTCGAGAACATCTACTACCTCTTCGTCGTCGACACCGAGCACCGCCTGGTTGGCGTCCTGAACCTGCGCCAGCTCATTTTGGCGCAACCGACGGCACACCTGCATGCGATCATGATCAAGGATCCGGCGCGGGTGCATCACACCGACAGCCGCGATAGCGTCGCCGAGATCGTCGAGAAGTACGACCTGCTGGCCCTGCCGGTGGTGGATGACGGGGACGTGCTCGTCGGCATGATCACGGTCGACGACGTCGTCAGCCACATCGCGAACCAGGCATGGAAGCGCAAGCTGGGGCATTGAGACGCTGGCTGCCGCAGCGCGTGCGCGAGCGATTGCGGGCACGGCTGAGCAGCGGCATGTGGGCGCGCGTCGCCGTCATCGTCGCGGTGATCGGCCCCGGCGTCATCACGGCCAATGTCGACAACGACGCCGGCGGCATCACCACCTACTCGCTGGCCGGTGCGCGTTTTGGGTATAGCTTGCTGTGGACGCTGCTACCGGTGACCGTCGCGCTCATCGTCGTCCAGGAAATGTGCTCGCGCATGGGCGTAGTGACGGGCAAGGGACTCGCCGACCTCATCCGCGAACAGTTCGGCGTGCGGGTCACCTTCTACATCATGGTGACGCTGCTGTTCACCAACCTCGCCAACACAATCGCGGAGTTCGCCGGCGTCGCCGCGGCACTCGAGATCTTCGGCGTCAGCAAGTACGTCTCGATCCCGGTCGCGGCGTTGTTCGTCTGGTGGTTGATTGTTTACGGCACCTACCGCAGGGTCGAGAACGTCTTCCTGGTCGCGTGCCTCTTCTACGTCGCCTACCTGATTTCGGGGTTCATGGCCCGACCGCCGTGGGGTGAGGTCCTCACGCGCATGGTCGTGCCCGAGTTCCACTGGCGCGGCGACTACATCGTCATGCTGGTCGGTGTCGTCGGCACGACGATCGCACCGTGGATGCAGTTCTATCTGCAGTCAGCCGTGGTCGAAAAGGGCGTTCGGGTATCGGAGTATCGCTACACGCGCTACGACGTCGCCGTCGGCTGCGTCGTCGCCGTGCTCGTGGCGATGTTCATCATGGTCGCCTGCGCGGCAACACTGCACGAGCACCAGATTCCGATCGAGACGGCGGAGGACGCCGCGTGGGCGCTGGCGCCGCTGGCCGGGAGGTACTGTGCCGACCTGTTCGCCTTCGGACTCTTCAACGCCTCGCTCTTTGCTGCGTCGGTGCTGCCGCTGTCGACAGCGTACTACGTGTGCGAAGGCTTTGGGTGGGAGACCGGCATCGACAAGAAGTTCCGCGAGGCGCCGCAGTTCTTCGGGTTGTACACCGCGCTCATCGTGCTCGGGTCGGCCTTCATCCTCATTCCACGCTTCCCGTTGCTCGGCGTGATGTACATCTCGCAAGTGCTCAACGGCGTGCTGCTGCCGTTCGTGCTGATCTTCATTCTGCTCCTGGTCAACCGCAGCGATTTGATGGGCACCTACGTGAACTCGCGCTCGTACAACGTTGTCGCCTGGGGCACGTCGGTGATCATGATCGTGCTGACGCTGATCATGGTTGGCTTGTTGCTGTTGGGATACTAGTCGAGGGTTGAGATCACAAAGGTTGGGTAGGCTCTGCCCACCATTCTCCGCAACGATGAAGGCCGCCGTCCTCAGCAAGCCCGCTTCAATCGACACCGCGCCACTGCAGTTGCGCGACCTCCCAATACCCGAGCCTGCAGCAAACGAGATCCGGGTGCGGGTGCAAGCGTGCGGCATCTGCCGCACCGATTTGCATGTCGTCGAGGGCGAACTGCCGCCGCAGGTCGAGCACATCGTCCCCGGGCATCAGGTGGTTGGAGTGGTGGACCGATTGGGTGCGGCTGCAACGCGTTTCAAGGAAGGCGATCGCGTCGGCATCGCCTGGCTGCGCTCCACCTGCGGGCTCTGCCGCTACTGCCGGGCGGGGAACGAGAACCTGTGCCCGCAGGCGCGCTTCACCGGCTACCATGCCGACGGCGGTTACGCGGAGTACGCCGTCGTGCGTGAGGATTTTGCGTATGCGCTGCCGGTGAACCTCGACGCGGCGGAAGCCACGCCGTTGCTGTGCGCCGGCATCATCGGATATCGCGCCTTACGCCGCGCCGACATGCGGCCGGGCTGCCGGCTGGGGCTCTACGGATTCGGGTCGTCGGCGCACATCGCCATCCAGGTGGCGCGCCACCTCGGTTGTACGGTGTACGTCATGACGCGTGACGAGCGCCATCAGCAGCTGGCGCGCCAACTCGGCGCCGCCTGGGCCGGCGGCGCCGACGCGACGCCGCCGGAGAAACTCGACAGCGCCGTGCTGTTTGCACCCGTCGGCACCCTGGTGTTGCCGGCGCTCGAAGCCCTCGATCAAGGCGGCACGCTGGCCCTCGCGGGGATCTACCTGACCGACGTCCCTTCACTCAACTACGAGCGGCACCTGTTCCATGAGAAGAACTTGCGCAGCGTCACCGCCAACACGCGCCGAGACGGCGAGGAACTGTTGCGCATCGCCGCCGAGATCCCGATCCGCCCCCAGACGACCACCTTCGCCCTCGATGAAGCGAACCGCGCGCTGCAACAACTCAAGCACGACGCCATCCAAGGCTCGGGCGTGCTGCTCGTGGGAAGTTAGCTGCCCAGCCCGTTGAAGGCCCGTGCTTCGACAGGCTCAGCCCCTCGCCGATTTGCATGATCTTCTTCCGCTCACCCTGAGCTCGTCGAAGGGTTGCTCACCGCCGCATGAGCTCAATTGGATTCGATTCCACTTCCATCGGCGTCCGCTCGATGCGTGGCTCGCATGTGGAAACGAGCACGTGTGGTCGGTCGTCAGATCGGTTCTCCGCATCGGGTTCCGGGCGCAGGACACGGAGCTTGTACGCCTCGGCCGGCGTCGTAATCGCGAGGCAGCCGTCGCGGCGCTCGATGCCGTCACCGATGGGTTCGAGCGTGACGTCGCTCCCACCGCGCGGACCGACCACCTGCGCCTGCGCCGCGAGGAGCAACGGAAACGCCGTGACGCTGTAGACGCTCAGCACGGCACCATCGATCGTCGGGTAGCGATCGAAGTCCGTGCGCACGAAGAGGCGCGCGTTGCCGGCTGACAGGTTCTCGCTCACCCGCGAGGTGGTCTCTTCCCAGAAGCGCGGCGGCCCGGTGTCCAGGTGCAGGAAGTTGCCCTTGCGGTAGTAGCCGGCGCCGCCGGTGTGCACATCGCGCAGTTGGCGCCACACGCGCACCAGATTGACGCCGCTCATGGCGACGTCGGC
>DATKMS010000378.1:0-4258 GCA_035541735.1 Candidatus Margulisiibacteriota bacterium | reverse complement strand
CGCCCGGGAGGAACCCGCGAATGCAGCCTCGGCTCTATCTCGGTACCATCGGCCTCTCGCTCTGGTACAGCGACGATCTCGGTGAAAGCCTCGGCCGATATCTCAGCGACTCAGGTCTCTACAGCGAGTCCCGGATCTGGGCGCTCAACCGTCATCCCGCGGCATCCGACGAAATTCTCGCTGGCACGGATTCCGGGATTTACCGCCTCGATCGGAAAGCCGGCCGCTTCACCCATATCGCTTCTGCCATGGATTCGCTCTGCGTCTGGTCGATCGCGCGCTCCCCGCACGATCCCCGCGTCGTGCTCGCGGGAACCCGGCCGGCGGCGCTCTTCCGCTCGGAGGATGGGGGCGGAAGCTGGCGGTGCCTCGACGTAGCATTTCCAGAGACTTGCCGGGCGGTGCTGCTTCCGAGGGTGACGCAGATCGCTTTCGATCCGGAGGACCCGCACCTCGTGCTCGTGGGCGTCGAGATCGGCGGCGTCTGGCGCAGCCGAGATGGCGGCAAGAGTTTTGCGGAGGCTTCGGCAGGCATGGCCTCGGATGACGTGCACGGACTCGCCGTCGTCCGCAACGGCGCCCGCACGCTCTTCGCCACCACGAACAAGGGCTTGCATTTGAGCCGCGACGACGGCGCGAGTTGGACCCTGCAACCCCTCGATTCCCCCTGGCAATACACGCGCTCGATCGTGCCCCGGGCGGATCGGAGCGGCGTTCTCTTCCTCACCAACGGGGACGGGCCGCCGGGCTCGACCGGCCGCCTGCTGCGGAGCCGCGATCACGGCGCGCATTGGGAGGAGGCGGGGCTCCCCGGCGAGATCCTGAGCACGCCCTGGTGCGTCGCCACCGATCCCGCGGACCCATCGCTCCTCTTCGTCTCGACCTGTCTCGGGCAGGTCTTCCGCAGCAGCGACGGCGGCGAGAGCTGGACGAAGGCCCGGCGCCAGCTCGGCGAGACGCGCGCGTTGCTCTGGGCGCCGAACTAGGGCGTGGACTCATGAGTACCAGTGGCCACACTTCGCGCTGCGCCCCGGAGCTAAGCCAGGCCCTGCCCGACTTCAGGGGGCGCCCCACCGCGGTTGGAAGATGTCTACGCCGCTCGGGACGAGCCGATCACGTCTGGAACCGGCGCTGCCTCGGCTTGTTCTAGAGTTTCGAGTCTGACAGCCTCTTGATCCCACCACTCCGCCATTGCGAGGTAGGCGGCACCGTAGGCCGAGCCCGATGCCTTTGCGAGGTCTCGAAGTTTCTGCGCGGTTTCACGGGCAGTCGCTGAGGTTTCCTGCATGTCGGCCACTCCTGTGCGTAGGCGATTCTGAAGGCCATCCAAAGTGATTGTGGCCACGAGAGGCGGAGATCAGGAGTTGTTAGGGAAGCAGGCACTGGCAGTGAGGGTGGTGCCGCCACTCGGCAGCGGTAATAGTCCGGGCACCGCTGTAACGAAGTTTGTGGTGAGCGTGACTGAGGAGAAGCCCGAGGTCCCGGCGCATGTCGCGGAGTTGTTGAGGGTCATGTTGGCGGTGGGCACACTGATGCCCCAGGATGAGGCGGTGTTTGCGATGAAGGTCTGGGTCGCGGAGGCGCTATAGGCGCCGCCGGAAGCGCAGCTGCTCTGATGGATCCCCATGCAGCGGGCCGCGGCCAGAGCCGTTTGCTCCAGAGCTTCCTGCGCCCAGAAGAAGCGCCCGTACTCGATGATCGCAAAGGTAAGGGCAAGGAGCGGGGGGACCACGAGCGCGAAGTCCACCATCGTGCCCCCGCGGCGCGAGCGCCGAAGCCGGGAAAGAATACCGCCGCTCATTCGACTTGCACCATGGCCGTGCGAGTGAGGGTGTTGCCGGAGAGAATGCCCCAGGCGGGAAAGAAGGGCGTGAAGGTGCGGGTCGCCGTAATGCTCACAAACTTGCCGGCGATGCCGCCGCCTCCGCAGCCGGCGCCACAGATCTGGGAGCTGCCCCAGCTCCAGCTTCCGGGTGACCCTGTCGGGCAATAGCACCTGTCGGCGTTCAACGCCGTGCCGCTGGAACTCGGGCTGCCGTCGGAAGTGGTGGTCGTGGGTCCGTTATTGACGACCACGGTATTGGACCATCCACCACCCGTGCCGTGGCCGTTGTTGACGACGGCGGAGATAGAGCTGGCGAGCGTGGCGCCGTTGGTGGAGCTGACGCTCGTCGCATTGACCACGGCGTATTGCGCGCCCGCGGAGACCGTCGCATCGAGTTGGTAGGTGGAAAAGATCAGGTTGCCGATGTCGACCGTGCCCGCCAGGATCACCAAGAAGACAACCGAGAACAATGCGAACTCGACGGCAGCGACACCGCGGCGATCGCGGAATGGGAGGGCGCGCAAGAGGCGGGATGCCGTCATGATCGCACCTCGCTCATTGCACCAGAGTGATCTGGGCCGCACTGCTGCCGCTGCCGCCCAAACCGGTGCAAGCCGAGGAGGTGCCACTGGCCGAGCTGACGCTCACCGACGAGCCGATCAGCTCCAGGCACGCCGCGGAGCCACCGCCCAGGCCGGACGCGCTGCTCACGGTCACGGGAGCGTTAGGGAAATAAACGGCGCCCGAGAGACTGCCGCCGCTGGCCGACGAGATGGTGGCACCGGCGGTCGGGTTGGGGGATTTATAGGATGGCCAACTGCCGCTCCCGGGCGGCGGGCCGATCACCGCGAGGTCCTCCATGGTGCCCGAAGTCGGCGCCGTCAAGGTGACGTTGGAGGCAGAGGCCGTGCAATATGACGCCCCCGCCGAGCAGGGATTGGAGGCCGCGTTGGCGCCGCCGATAACGAGCGTGACCCCGGTCGCGTGGACGGTGGCGGCGGAGGCGACCGAAAAATAGCCGCTCATCGTGTAGGTGCCGGCGCCGAGGGTCACATTGGACGATGACGAGACCGTAAAATTGCCGTTGATGTCGTGTTGCGACGCGGCCGGAAGCGTCAGGTTGCTGCTGCTGCCAGTGTAGACGTTCCCGGAGGTCTGAAAAACGTCGCCCGATCCGGTCGCGTCGGCCAAGGTGAAGGTGGTGCTGCTGGAGTCCGAGTAGATCGAATTGCCGTTGGCGGCCTTGCCGATCTCATAGCTATTGGTCGTGCCGCTCCCCATGGTCAGCGTGGCACTAGCGCCGCTATAGATGCCGCCGGCCAGCACAAAGGTGCTGGGGCCGCCGAAGCTCATGCTGACGCCGGAGCCGTTGCAGATGCTGTATCCCGTGGCGCCGTTGCACGAGCTGGTCAAGCCACCGATGTTGAAGGTGCCGGCGCCGAAGCTAGCCGAGGAGGAACTGCTAACGCTGACTCCGCCGGCGATGTTATAGGTGCCCGCACCGAAGGTGGCCGAGGCGGAACTGCTGACGGAAATGGCGCCATTGAAGTTGTAGGTGGCAGCGGCGGAGGTGTTGACCGTCACGTGCGCCGTGCTCGAAACGGTGAATGCAGCGAAGGTGAAGGGGCCGGTGCCAGTGCAACTGATCGTCCAGCTGCTGCCGCTATGACTGGTCGTGGTGCAGCCAGTGGGCAATGTGCCGGTCTGCGTGACGCTATTGAACGTGAGGGCGGTGCCGCCCGATACCGATGGCGCGCTGGGCGATTGGACATAGCAAACGTCGCCGCTGACATTGGAGCAGGTCCCGCTCGAGTTGTATCCCAGGTGAGCATAGGCGGCGGAAACCCCCGTGTTGCCGGCGAGTGGGTCGGCGGTCGTGACATGGGCTTCTGTGACCGACGACTGACCGGCCGGCGGATTGATTGAGCTGGCGCTGGTGGCGGTCGGCGCGGTCGTGCCGTAATCGATGACTGGCGTGGTGATCGTGCTGGCCGAGCTCGCGGTCACGGTAGTGTTGGAATCAATCGCGCAATGGTTGGCGGTTATGTTGGAGGCGCTGGTCACGGTTACGCCCGAGCCGCTGCCGCTGAGTGCGATGATGCAACCCGGCGAACTCGCGGGATTGATCTCCGCATAGGAGACCGCGGACACGGAGACGCTGGTGCTGCCGGTGAGGACGCGCCCGAGCGCGATGGGATCGCTCGTCGTGACGGTTACCTCGACGGCGTTGTTGCCGTCGCCGGAGGGAGACGCGACGATGCTTCCCGACGCGGCGCCAGACGCGCCGTTGAGCGCGGCGACGTTGCCGATCACGGCGTTCATCGACGTAGTCGAGCCCGTCGCGTTGTAGATCACCGCTCCGCTGTAAGCGGCGAGATCGGCGACGCGCTGATCTTCCGATTTCATCAGCAGAGCGCGGCCGTATTCGGTCGC
>DATKMS010000377.1:0-8111 GCA_035541735.1 Candidatus Margulisiibacteriota bacterium | reverse complement strand
GTGCTCTCCCTCTACGTCGCAGTCTGTCGACAAGCGCGCGATAGGATGGATCAGCCCCGGTTCGCGACTTCACTCAACCGTGCCGGCGGCTTGCTGTTGGTTGGTGCCGGCGCCGGCTTGGCCACCCTGCGACGTTCCTAGGGGGCCGCACCGACCTCCTTTGCGAAGGCCGGCCGGTCGCACGTCCAACATTTCGCCTTCGGCCAGAAATCCCGCAGCGGTTGCTTGAGCCCTCGGCAGACATGGATGGGTGCGCTCGCCTTGTCGGGCATGCAGTACTCGCAGGGCACGGTGTCGGCGAGGTCGACGCGGTCGAACCACGGCTTCAAGACGTCGCCCGGGATATTGATCGTGATCACGCATTCGCCCGAGTACGAGCCAGGGCCCCAAAGGTAGTAGTTCTGATGGCCGCTGATGGCGTGCGGCAGGCCGTAGGCGCGTCCGAAGAAGTCGATGGCGCCAGCCTCACCGTAGTCGCGGCCCCAGATCGCACAGCGCGCCCGCTCCTCCGCTGGTAGTGTTTGGTAGACGCGCGCCACCGCCGCCACTCGCTCTTCCGTGCCGAACATATCGGCGAAGAGTTGCGGGATCTGTCCCTCCGCACGGCGCTCCGGCCGGACCGCTTTGACCTTCAACAGGTTGAGATATTGCGGGACAGCCGCAATCGGCAGGACCGGCAAGACGTAGGGCGCGGCCATGACGCCGCCAACGAGCAGGAGCACAATCGTCGCCGGCTTGAGCCCACTCCACGCGCGCCTGTCGATGAATCGCTCGATGGCCACTCCCCCGCCTGCGAAGACGATCGGGTAGATCGGCGCCACATAGTAGGTCTTTGCCTGCGTGACGAGTGAGACGCCGAACAGCAGCACGAATGTCCAGCCGAGAAAACGAAACGGACGGCCGGCGCTGCTTCGCAAGTAGTAGGCGAGACCAGCCAGCCAGATCGGCAGCGTGAATGGATGCACAAGCTCGATCTGTCCCCAGATGAATTCGCCGGGCGAGACGGACTGATGCTGATAGAGCTTCGCGTTGCGCAACAGCTCGACCGTCGGCCAGCCGTGCGCGGACTCCCACAGCAGATTGGGAAGAACAAGCAGGCCCGCGACGCACCCCCCGAGCCAGATCCACGGGCTCAGGAAAACCTTCCGTTCCGGTGTCAGCAGCAGGCCGCCTGCGAGGCTCACGGCAAAGAACGCCATCGAGTACTTGTTCAACAGCCCGATGCCGGCAGTCAGGCCGAACAGCAGCCAGAGTTTCTGATTTGCCCGCTTGACGACTTCGAGCGCGAGGTAGGCGCACAACGTCCACAACAGCGGCTCGAAGGCGTTCATCGTCAGCAGGTTGTTGAAGGCGAGATAGATGGGTGCGACGATGACGGCGACGGCGGCCAGCACCTGGGCGAAGCGGCCGCCCCCCAGCTCGCGTGCCATCCAGCCTGTCAGGAAGACGAGGCATGCTCCAGCGACCGCCGGGAAGAAGCGAATGGCGAACAGCGAGTCGCCCATGAGCCAGCGCGAGGCGGCGGCAACGAAGGCAATCAACGGCGGTTGGTCGACGTATCCCCACGCCAGATGTTCGCCGCACGCGATGAAATACAGCTCGTCAATCCAGTACCCGTACCGCCCGTTCACAAAGAAGTGGAGCAGCAGCTTGGCAGCTGCCAGGCTTACGAGGACGGCAACGGCGCTGCGATCACCTGTGCGCACTGCAGTTCGCTTCATACCTCCACCGGCACGATCCGGTAAGCAATGCTGCCGCCCGCGACACCTTCGACGCTTGCCGTGTGTTGTAGCCGCTGAGGCGGCACGCCGGGGGCAGTGTGAGGACTTGCAAGGCATGCCAGCAACTGCGGCGACCGCTTGCAAAGCGGCCAGCGATGGCGCCATAGGCGTATGAGATCGGAGGCGCGCACATGCGACGCGATATCGAGTTCCGCAGCGAAGGCACGATCTGTCGCGGCTGGTTGTACATGCCGGACGGTGCTCCGGGCAAGCAACGCTTCCCGACCATCGTGATGGCGCACGGCTTCTCGGCCGTGAAGGAGATGCGCCTCGATCACTTCGCCGAAGCGTTTGCCGCGGCCGGCCTCGCCAGCCTCGTGTTCGACTACCGTGGACTCGGGGCGAGCGACGGCGAGCCGCGGCAGGACCTCGACCCGTGGGCGCAGGTCACCGACTACCGCAACGCCATCAGCTGCGCACGCCAATTACCCGAGGTGGACGGCGAACACATCGGCATCTGGGGATCGAGCTACAGCGGCGGGCACGTGCTCGTCGTCGGCGCGCTCGACCGGCGCGTCAAGGCGGTGGTTTCCCAGGTGCCGCTCATCGACGCATGGGAGGGTTTGGGAAGCATGCTCGGTGCGGAGGCGAGAACCGCCATGGTGCAGCAGCTCATCGCGGAGCGCGAACGGCTCTACGCCGGTGGCGCGCCGCTCACCCTGCCCGTGGTTGGTGCGGCGGGGGCCGCCGCCGCGTTGCCCGGCGATGAAGCATGGGAATGGTTCCAGCTCGCCGCCAAGACAGCGCCGACGTGGAAGAACGAGATCACGTTGCGCTCGATGGAGCGGCTGGTGGAATATGCGCCAGGACGTTACATCGACCGCATCGCCCCGACCGCGTTGCTGATGATCGTCGCCGAGAAGGATTTTCTCCCACTCGACATCACGCGCCGCGCCTTCGCCCGCGCCGGTGAACCAAAGCGTCTGTGTGTCTTGTCCACCGGGCATTTCGCCCCCTATGAGCCGCCGCACTTTGCCACGGCGTCGGGCGAGGCGGTTGGCTGGTTCCGCCAGCACCTTCTGGGGGGCGCATAACCACTCACGGGCGCCGCTGTGGCGGCGCGTTGCGGTACTCATCCCGGGCCCGACCACCCCGCTGTTGGACTTGCTCTACAACCTGCACCAGCACGGCGCGATAGAACTCGGACACCTTGTCGTGCCGCCCGAGGGGCGCCAGGTAGCGCGCCCGGTACACTGATGGCAACTTACGGGAGAAACGTTTGCAATCCAGCGAGTTCAGTGCGATTGCCTCAAGAACCGGCGGGGTGCTAGGCTGACCGCGTCTGCGGGACGAAGAGTATTAGCCCGACCGATCGAAATGTAGTTCGGCTTCTGTGGCGATCTGAGCTAAGCTCCGGGCCGGAGATTCGGAGATGATTCAAACGATCGAGGCAGTCATCGATGAGCAGGGCAACGTTCGTCTACTCGAGCCGGTCCGGCTGGCGGAGACGCGGCGCGCCCTCGTTACCATTCTTGAGGAGCAGCCGGCAACCGGCATCTCCGAGACTGCTTTTCTCAGCGAGCAGGCACTTGGTGAGGATTGGAACAGACCGGAGGAGGACGAGGCGTGGTCGCACCTGCAGCCGGTGCGGTAGTGCTCGTCCGATTTCCATTCTCGGACCTGTCGCAATCGAAACTGCGCCCCGCTGTCATCCTCGCCGATGCTGATCGTGGCGACTGCATCCTCTGTCAGATCACGAGCAAGCGGTACGGTGACGCCAGTGCGATCGAGCTCACGCAGGCCGCCTTTGCTTCCGGCTCGCTGCGCGTCAACAGCTACGCTCGCCCCGCGAAACTCTTCACCGCGAATCAGAACCTGATTACCTCGCAGGTTGGCAATCTGAAGCCAGATACGCTTCGGAGTATCGTTCAGGCGGTGACCAACATCCTCAATGCGGGGAAGGTGCCGTGAGCTGCGTCGGCCGAACCAGCCGTTCCAGGCGACGGCCAAAAGCGGGCCGCGCCTGAACGGCAAGACGTTTGGCCACTCATGCCACGGAACGTCGAGATCAAGGCCCACATCGCAAGCGTTGCCGCACTTGCATCGAAGGCGGCGGCCATTGCCGACCAGGGCCCCATTGAGATCGCCCAAGATGACACCTTCTTCCGGTGTGACGCCGGACGGCTGAAGCTGCGTGCCTTCTCGGCCGATCAGGGCGAGCTCATCTTTTATCGCCGTGCCAACCAACAAGGCCCGAAGGAATCGTTCTACGTGCGCTCGCCAACGTCCGATCCCGAATCCCTGCGAGAGTTACTTTCCCTGGCCTACGGACCGGTCGGCCGCGTGCTGAAGCAGCGCACACTCTTCGTGGTCGGCAGAACGCGCATCCACCTCGATCAAGTCGTGGGCTTGGGTCACTTCCTCGAGCTTGAGGTGGTGCTCGAAGACCACGAGTCACCCGAGGCTGGTGTGCACGAGGCCCACGAGATCATGGCACGGCTCGGCGTGGAACCTTCGCAGCTCATTAAGGGCGCGTATGTTGATCTTCTTGCGCAGCAACGTGGCTGACCTCTCCTGCGTGGGGTGACACTTCGAACGAGATCGGTGCGTGGAACTGTGGGCCTGCTCTCGAGTTCACCGCGGGAAGGCGATGAGACCGCCACCGTCGAGGACGATGGTGTGGCCGGTAATCCACGAACTGCTGTCGGCAGCCAGGTACACCGCCGCCGCGGCCACATCCTCCGGCTCGCCGAGCCGTTTCAGCGGATACACCTGCGCCACTTGTTCGCCGCGCCCGCCTTCCCACAGCAGCTTGGCGAAGTCGGTGCGGATCAAGCCCGGCGCGATGGCGTTGACGCGAACCTTCGGTCCCAGCTCCGCCGCCAGCTGCTTGGTCATGTGGATCAGCGCGGCCTTGGTGACGTTGTACAGCCCGAGCACCGAGGCGGTGACAAAGCCGCCGACGGAGGACATGTTGATCACGACTCCGCCGTGGTCCTTCATCCATTGCCGCCATGCTTGTTGGGTCCAGATGAGCGGTGCGCGCAGATTCACCTGCACGGTCTTGTCGAAACGCGGCAGGTCGGCATCGATCAGCGGCCCGGCGTAGGGATTGGTGCCGGCGTTGTTCACCAGGATGTCGAGCCGTCCGCAGCGCTCGAGCGTCGTGCGGATGCAGGCAGCCGCCGCCTCCGGCTCTCCGACGTGCCCGGCGAACCACAGGACGTCGGCGCCGATCTCCGCTGCCGTCCGTTGTAACGCTTCCGCCTTGCGAGCGGTGATCATCACCCGCGCGCCGGCCGCCGCGTATGCAGCGGCGATTGCCTTGCCTATACCCCGCGACCCGCCGGTGACGACGGCGACTTTACCATCCAAACTCAGCTCCATGCGTGCTCTCTCCCGACGTGAGGCGCGAGAGTATTGCGCGGCCTGGGCGGCGTCAATCGGCCACGATCCTGTGGTGAACACGAGGTACTAACGCTCGCGATCGTGGTCGGGCTGATACTCGTCGGGTGGACGGTCAAGGAGCCCGTCCTGATCGCAGCCAGAACACTCACAACTTACGGACGCGGCGACGTCCGGAAAACCACATCGACGGTCATCCCGCTCTTGAGCCGCGCGTCACCGGGCAGCGCCAGTTCCACTTCGATCACTTTCTCGTCGAGCAACTGGCGCGGATTGTCGGAGCGCACGCGCTTGCGGCCGACGGCGGCGCCGACTCTGGAAACGGTGGCCGCGAACGACGCACCGGTGTACGCATCTGCGGTGATCTCCGCCGCCTGTCCCGTCCGCACCGCAGCGATATCGATCTCGGGGACCTCGGCGATGATCTTCAGCCGCGAGAGATCGGCAATGTGGACAACCGGGTCGGGAGGCCCGCCCGTTGCCACGCCTTCGCCAACTTCCTTGAACTTCCGCAGGACGGTGCCGCTGAAAGGCGCCCGGATGGTGGCGTAGTCCACCATCGACCGCGCCTCGTCAAGCGCCGCCGCCGCGGCGCGCGCCGTTGACTCGGCGCGATCCAACTCACTGGCTGACACAATGGCCTGGGCTCGCAGGGCGCGCATCCGCGCGAGGTCGAGCTGCGCCTGCCTCGCGCTCGCCGCGGCCGCACGTACGCGGGCTTGGAGATCCAGATCCTCCAACTGCACGACCGGCGCGCCCACCGCGACCTCATCGCCCTCCGCGCATTCGAAACGCAGCACGCGTCCGGGGAGCTTCGAGGCGACGTCGGCCTCACGCCAACCTTCCACCCGGCCCGTCGCCATGACCGGGTGATGCGGCGCGGGGCTGCTATCGGCGGACGCGCCGGCGCCGCCGGCAGCGGTTTGGCATCCGGCTACGAGGAGCCAGGCGCTACAGAGCACACGCCCCAGCGGAGGGTTCCACATCGTCGGACTCCCGAAGTACGCCATCTTCCATCCACAGGCGGCGATCGACGCAGGCGGCGACGCGATGGTCGTGCGTCACAATCACCGCGGCGGCGCCATACCGGTGTGCATGCGTGCAGATCATCTCGATGACAGCGTGGCCGTTCGTCGAGTCGAGGTTGCCCGTCGGCTCATCGGCGAGGACCAGTGCCGGTGCCGTTGCCAGGGCGCGGGCTACAGCGACACGCTGCTGCTCGCCGCCGCTCAACTCTCCCGGCAGGGAATCGGCGCGTGCTGTCAGACCAACCTCAGCGAGCGCCCGCAACGCCCGTGCGTTCATTTCGGCCCGTGGTGTTCCGGCGAGGCGTGCGCCGAGCGCGACGTTTTCGGCTGCCGTCAGCGCCTTCAGCAGGTTGAACTTCTGAAAGATGAAACCGATGAGCGTACGCCGCAGCCGCAAGACGTCGGCTGCGGACAGCGAGTGCAAGACGCGGCCGGCAATGACCACGTCGCCGGCGTCCGGGTTGAGGAGTCCACCCATGAGGCACAGCAGCGTCGACTTGCCGCTCCCCGACGGACCCATGATGGCAACGACTTCGCCGGCATCCACCGCGAGGGTCGCGTGCCGTACGGCGCTCACGGCTGTGGCGCCGCGCCCGAACTGCCGGCTTACTGCCGTCAAGGTCAGCACCGGGGTCATGTGCGGAACACCAACGCCGGCTCGAGCGTCCAGACGCGCCGCACCGACGTCGTGGCGGCAAGCGCCGACGTGATCAATGCCACGGCGATCGTGAGCACCGCCAATTCGGTAGTGAATACGGCTTCGAGGCCGCGCTGGCGAATCGCGGTCACCGCCAGCGCACCGATCATGCACCCGAGGAACGATCCGACCAGCCCCGCCACCACTCCCTGTCCGATCACCACCGCGGCCAAGCTCCAGCGGCGCATGCCCATCGCCGTCAGCGTCCCGTACTCGGGAAAGTACTCGCTCGTGGCCGCGTAGATGGCCTGGCTCATGATCACCGCGCCGACGGCGATCGCCAGCGCGGAGGTGAGCAGGAAGCCGATGCCCATGCCGGTCTCGAGCATCCAGTAGCGGCGGGTGCGAGCGCTGAAGGCGCCGCGGGTGAAGACATCGACGTGCGGCAGGCGCTGGCGCAGCGTGCTCAGGGTCACAGCGGGAGCGGCGCCCGGTTCGAGGCCGACCACGACGTACACCGTCTCGTCTGGGCCGATGTAACCGATGAGCGTGCGTGCGGTCGGCAGTGACGCAAAGACGAATGGTACGGTGGTGAAGGACGTGAGGCCGTCGGTCATGGCGGCGATGCGCACGGAATGCCCGAGCGCCTCGCGATGGTCGCCGAGTTGGAAGACGCCGACCTTCTCCATCGACGATCGATCCAGCACGATACGGTCGGGCAGCGACAGCGTATCGAGGCTGCCGGCGACGACGTGCCACGGCGCGCCGACGCGTGACTCGAGGTCGAAGCCGACGACTTCGAGTTGCTGGGAGCCGCCGTCTGGGTGGCGCAGTTGGGTCCAGCCCACGATCAGCTCCTGCGCCCAGGCGACGCCGGGAGTGCTGCGCGCCACGGTCAGTGTGCGTTTGGGGATCGGTTGACCCCATTGGAAGTTTCCCGTGCTACGCCCCGTGATCCAGATGTCCCCCGGGCTGCGGTCGATCACCTGCGACGAGTTCGCCGCCAGTCCGACGAACAAGCCGAGCTGGACGATGACGAGTGTGACCGAGAAGCACACCCCGGTCACGCTTGCGGCGCACCGGCGCCGGTCGTACAGCAGGTTCCGCAGTGCGATGCGCAGGAGCATGACCTCACGCTGTGCAGCCGCTGTGCCACGGCCGTGTGACGGCGGCTTTTTGGGACGCGGCATCGGCGTGTGCTTCCGTTCGCGTAGTCGAGACTGCAGCGCGCGCATAACCAGGTTGGCGCTGCGGCACGATGCGCGGCAATTTGAAGGCGCGACAGTCTGCGGAGGAGGTGGAGCAGGCGATGAGGTCTCA
>DATKMS010000376.1:0-24466 GCA_035541735.1 Candidatus Margulisiibacteriota bacterium | reverse complement strand
GAATTGGAGCAGGTGGGCCAATCCTACGCAATCAGGGTGGAAGGTGACCCATCATTCTGCGGAGGGTTGGGGTCAGGTGCACTGGAACTCCTGCTGAGGGTCCGGACCCCGGCGAAGCGCGCTGACCAGCAGGTACCTTGACGGTCTCCCATTCCTGGCCGTAAGAGTTGTCGGAAAAGCAGTCGATTGGAGAATCCCAATGATGAGGCGAACGGCCGGTTTGATGTCGATCGTATTGTTCCAATGAGTAAATTGGCGATGGCGTTGGGTGCCGTATTCATTCTACTGGCGGGCATCTATCTGTTTGTTCCGGCCAACTCCTTGCCGTCGTTCGTGCCGGGATTTGATCCCGATCTGTCGAAGGTTCATTACAAGCACGGACTGGCGGCGTTCGTCGTCGGGGCGGCGTTTCTAGCTTACGCGTGGCCTTCGGGCCGCAAGAAATAACCCTGGGAGGCAGTTGGCCCGAGGTGACGCACCCGTCGCTGGCCAGACGCACAAGTACGGCCACGCGGCAGTTCCGACCAGGCCAGTCTCAGTCGCTTCACGCTAAGGTCGCAGACTAAGGAGCGTTCATGCGATACACGCACATCGAGGCACTGGCAGTCATCATCGGAGCGCTGAGCCTCACCGTCTGCGCATGCGGAAGTTCGTCATCGACGCCATCGACAGCGACGCCTACCAAAACCTCGTCGCCCACACCCACTGCCACGGCGACCACCGCGCCGGCCGCCGCCGTATTCGTCTACTGGGACCAAAACGAGGAGCAGGACGCGCTGCTCCCGACTGGGCAACTGGTGCAAATGGTGCCGCCGTGGGACCCGAACGGTCAGATGTGCATCTTCCCGACCGGCTTTGGGCCAAACGGCGGCGGCGGGTTCGTGACCGGCTACAACCCAACACTCCCTGACCAGCATAACCAGGGGGGTCTCAAGCCATTGAAGAACCCACCGGTGGGCGAGGCGGTGTGGGACCGGAACGGCAACTTCACCGGACAGACGATCTTCGTTCCCGGGCCGTATGCCCTACCCGGCTCGAACATCGGCGGCGACATTCCACCAAATGCCGCTTCCACCTTCTGCACGAACGGCACGACGACTGGATCGTGCGCCACCAATGATGATTGCCCTGGAGGCGCGTGCAGCGGCAATTTCAACGACAACGGCTCGTTTACCGGCTGCGCCTTCGACTCCAAGGGTCACCTGTTCGCCGCAGATATCGGTCAGGCACAGGGCTCCACGTCCTCCCCGGATCAAGGACGCATCATCGAGTGGTTTCCACCGGACTACACTTCGTATTGCATCATCATCGGCCCGACCCAGGGCGGCGTTGGACCGCACCACGTCAATGGCACCGGAGGTCTACGCAATCCAGGCGCTATGGCAGTCGATCCGGAGGACAACCTCTACGTCCCAGAGTCGGGCAACACCCGTGTCCTCAGGTTTGACCACGCGTCCCTGCCGAGTGGCCCCCAAGACTGTGGGCCGGACGGGCTGCTGGTTCCCTCTGCCAAGTACAGGGTGTTCATCCAAGGGGCGGGCGTTCCCGCCGGCATCGCACGCGATCCCACCTGCAGCACCGACACCACGAACTGCTGGGCCGTCACCAACGTCCTCTCCTCGCTCGGCCCAAACGCAATCGCCTGGTTTGATGACGCCGGCCACCCGACGAAGGTGAAGGGCCCCGTACCCAAAGGGCCCTTCAGTCCGTTCGGCCTTGCCGTGAGCCCAACCGGCGACGTGTTCTTCATCGATATCGGACTTACCTGCGGAGCGGACGGCTGCGGAACCCTGGACGGTGGCGGCGGGCTGTTCAAGGTCAGCTTCACAAACGGGCAACCTGTCACCCCGGTGAAGATCGCGAGCGGGCTCAACTTCCCCACAAGTGTGACAGTCTGTGATACCAGTACTCAGGTGTGTCCGGTGCCGGTGTCGCAGGCTACGCCGGTCACGCAACCCACGCCTGGTGCTCCCGGATGAGCCGCTGCCGCCCTCTCCTCATGAATTCGCGCCTCGGTGATTGGAGGTCAGGTGCCGGCGGTTGGCAGAAGCGTGCGCTGCCGCATCGCCGCGATCAAACGAAACCACAAACGGACTCCATCCGCGGTGCGGCTCGCTCACCGTGACCAGCTAGTACAGCCGCGGAATCAGCCGCGCCGTGTGGGCACAAGGACGCATCGTATTCGCTGCCGAACTGCGTGCGCAGCAGCCGCTCCTCCGCGCGGAGCCGCGCGAGGAGCGGCGGGATCATGAGCGCCCCTGCCTCCGGCTCCTCGATGTCGGCCAGCATGGCTTTCCTTCCTCAACGGCCCGGCGTAAATTCCCGTCGCAGTGCGGGGCGATTGTGTCCCACGCAACCGGCGCGTTGACCAGAGCGTCGGACCGCCGGCACGAAGGAGACGCGTATGAAGGAGTTCGCAAACAAGGTAGCGGTGGTGACCGGGGCTGCCAGCGGCATCGGCCGAGCCATCGCCGAGCACTGCGCTCGCGAGCACATGCACCTGGTCCTCGCCGACATCGAGGAGCCGGCCTTGACCGAAGCGGCGAGCGCGCTGCGCACACGCGGCGCCACGGTACTGGCGGTGCAAACCGACGTCGCCACACCCAGCGACATCGACGCGCTGGCGCGCAAGACGCGCGACGCGTTCGGGGCGGTGCACCTGCTGGTCAACAATGCCGGGGTCGGCGCGGGCGGGTCGGCGTGGGACAGTACGCTCGCCGACTGGAAGTGGGTGATCGCCGTCAACCTCTGGGGTGTGATCTACGGCATGCGCACCTTCGTGCCCATCATGCTGGGGCAGAACGTTGAGGCGCACATCGTCAACGTTGCCTCGGTGGCCGGCCTCCTACCAATACACGCCAGCGCCGCTTACCAGGTGACCAAGCACGCCGTCGTCGCGTTGTCAGAGAACACCTACTACTCACTCAAGCTGCAGAATGCGAAGGTCAAGGTGTCGGTGTTGTGTCCGGGGTGGGTGCGGACGCGGATCATGGACAGCGAGCGCAATCGGCCGGCGGACCTGCGAAACCCGCCCGCACTGCAGCAGCTTGCGCCGGAGACGGAGGCGGTGCTCCAGTATTACCGGAGTCAGTGTGAGGCGGGTCTCGACCCGGCCGTCGTCGCGCAGATGGTGTTTGACGGCATGCGCGCCGAACGCTTCTACATCCTCACCACGACGGATTTCGATCCGGTGATTCAGGCGAGGCTGGAGAGCATCCTGCGGCGCTTGGACCCCCCGGAGGTGACGTTCTGACGGCGCACCACGACCGCGTGGTGTTAGCCAGATGGCATCTGCTGGTTGTTGCAGACAACTCGGCGACGTAGGCAGACAACGCCCGCTACCTGAGCCATCCCATGCACTCAGGTCTACCCGCCTCAGTTGTGAGCGGGGGTGTCGGGAGGGTGTCCGGGGCAAATCGCCACGCAGCTGGCTCGCCAGTTTGTGAGATCTCCCTCCGTGAACCCACGATGTAGCTTGACAGGTCCGTAGGACGAGGGGATCATTTTCCCAGACGATCTGCGTTCGCCAAACTCGTTGGAGGGCTCGTTCACGGGGCACTGCAACGGTCTACCCCGCGTGACAGCCCGGAAAGGGAAGACGCATGAAGAAGCTCGTCGTCACGATAGCCTTCGGGAGCCTGGCGCTGCTGCTCCGGCCTACCACCCTGTACGCCCAAGGAGACCACCTGCTCTGCTACAGGATGAGTGATCCGCTGCAGATCGCAGCCACGGCGGACCTGATTGCGGATCTCCAGCCGGAGTTCACCCAGAAGGGCTGTACGCTCAAGAAGCCCTTGCAGTTTTGTGTGCCAGCCAGCAAGGAGAACGTGCAGGGCGCGCCTGCAAGTGCAACGGCGTTCACGGGCCAGCCCCTGAGGCATGACTACATTTGTTATCCGGTCAAGTGTCCCGCGCAACGGCTACCATCTGCCAAGAATGTCGCGGACCAATTCGGCACTCGGCTCGAACAAAAATACACTCCGACCATGGTGTGCGTGCCAGCGAGCAAAGGCCCGCTGGAGTGCGGGTCGTTCGGTAGGGCGTGCAGCGGTGCGTGCCCCCCTGGCCAGCAGTGTACCAAGAGCAAGACGGCACCGTGCAGCTGCCAGCCAGTGCAATCATGCGGCGGCACACCGGACAAGGCTGGCCTGTGTGGCGGCACGTGTCCAACGGGGCAAGGTTGTCAGCCGACGACCACCAGTAGCGGCAAAAAGGTGTGCGCCTGTGGGCCGCTAGGTTCACCGTGCGGGTTGGTCAGCACGACTTCTCCGCCCACCTGCGGTGGCGACTGCACGGACGCAACCCAAAAGTGTCTCTTGGACAGCACGGGACAGTGTTCCTGCCAATCGGTCCCCGAAGCGTGCGAAAAATCTGCTCCCCAGTGCGGTGGGGGATGCCCCAGTCCGGACGACGTCTGCGTGCAGAGCGCAGCGGCGAACACCTGCGTTTGCCAACCGAAACCCTGCGGACTCCGCAGCGGTGCCTGCGCGGGCGCCTGTCCGAGCGGCGAGACCTGTGGATCGATTCCCGCCCTCGTACCCGAGTGTGGCTGCAAGCCCACACCGTGCGGCGTCGATACCGCGGGCAACTGCGGCGGGGACTGCCCCTCTGGACAGGTGTGTGGCGTGGACGCGGCAAACAACTGCACGTGCGCACCTGTGTCGTCTCAATGCAGCGCCAACGCCGCCACTGGGCAATGTAGCGGTTCATGTCCGGCCGGACAGACCTGCCAGTTGATTCCGGGAGCCGTTCTGCTCTGCGGGTGCCGGTAGTAGGCGCGACCGCAACTGCTCGGTGACACCGGGCCACACCTCGGCCCGGTGTCGCCGCTACCTCCTCAGTTGAGCCTACGACAGCCCGGCGTGTAAGGGGGCCGGGCTATGGGACTGCGGTAAAGTTCGCCAGAGGCAAAGTTCGCTCAGACAGACCGCGCCGAGATCGGCCAAACTGCCCGCAGCCGGTTCGGTCGCCACACCCGTCAACGCGCCAGCGAGCGAACCAGCGATTTTCTGAGACGAACGCTGGTGGGCGCGGCGATTCACGCTCCCTTGCGCGTTCCCGGCGGCTCGTCGATCCCGAAGCGTTCGGCCACTTTGATCCACAGGCTCTCGCGCAGTTCGGGCGATTTCTGCACTGCCTTGTTGATCTCCTTGCGTAGGGCGTCGAGAACGGAATGGGCCGTACCGCGAATGCGAATTGTGTAGCTTTTCGCGCCACCTTCGTGGTACGAAAACGAGCGCAGCCAGAAGCAGCAATGCACGTTACGAAGTTTACACACGTCGCAGCCGGACGACCGCGTCGAGTCGGAGCCGTTGCGTACTTCGCCATTCTCGCGCTGGCTACTTCGGTGCGTGCGACGCTGGCGGTGGCACAAGTGCCGAGCCCGATGGTGGAGGGTCCAATCACCGGCGGAAACGGGACGCCCTTCATCGCCGCCACCACCTTCGACCTCGCTCAGGTCGGCTACATGGAAGAGGAGTACTTTATCTCCGGCACGGCGAGTGCCTTCACCAGCGCCAGCACATTGACATCGGACGGCAACTGGACTGTGACGCCGGCGAGCACTGCCGCGTACAAGACGCGCATTTTGGTGCACCGGCCGATGAAGCGCAGCAAGTTCAAGGGCACCGTGGTCGTCGAGTGGCTCAACGTCAGCGCCGGCCTCGACGCGGCACCGGACTGGATCAGTGCACACACCGAGTTGATTCGCGATGGCTTCGCATGGATAGGTGTCTCCGCCCAGTTTGTGGGAGTCGAAGGTGGCGCCGCGGTCCAGGGCCTGCCGAGCATGGGCCTCAAGCAGGCAGACCCGGTGCGCTACGGCTCGCTGAGCCATCCCGGCGATAGCTTTTCCTACGACATCTTCTCGCAAGCCGGGCAGGCCGTTCGCCAGCCGGCCGGTTTAAACCCGCTCGGCGATTTGAAGGTCAAGAAGGTCATCGGTGCCGGGGAGTCGCAGTCGGCCTTTCGCCTCGTCACCTACATCAACGGGGTCGATCCCCTGGCGCAGATCTACGACGGTTTCTTGGTGCACAGCCGGGGGGGAAGCGGCGCGGCCCTGTCCCAGTCTCCCCAGCCGGGGATCGCGCTCCCCAACCCCACCTTCATCCGCAATGACGTGCGTGTTCCTGTGCTGACATTCGAAACCGAGACGGACCTCGTTTCCCTCGGCTACTTCTCAAACCGACAGGAGGACAGCGACCGCTTCCGCCTCTGGGAGGTGGCGGGAACCGCTCACTACGATGCCTACGGTCTGACGGTGGGGATGACCGATTTGGGAAAGTCGTCATCGGCGGCCGACTTGATCGTGACGTCGACGCCAATTGCCGGCATTACGTGTGGCTCGCCGATCAACTCCGGGCCGCAGCACTTCGTGTTGAACGCCGCCTTCGCCGCGCTGAACAAGTGGGTCACAAAGAGGAAGCTGCCGCCCCAGGCGCCGCGTCTCGACGTGGTTGCCGGCTCACCACCGACCATAACCCGCGACGTCAATGGCAACGCCGTCAGTGGCATTCGCACACCCTCCGTCGACGTGCCAATCGCGGCGCTGTCCGGCCTGGGCCAAACCGGGACCGCGTTCTGCTCGCTCTTCGGTACCACGGTGCCCTTCGACAGCTCCGCCCTGGCCGCGCTGTACCCGAAGCACAACAAGTACGTTTCGGCGGTCTCCAAGGCCACAAACGCTGCGGTGAAAGCTGGGTTTCTCCTCGGTCCCGATGCGAAGCTGATCAAGTCCTCAGCGAAGGCGGCCGCCATCGGCAATTGACGCGGCCTGTGCGTTCGGAGCAGTGGTGGGCGAACGCTGCCCGAAACCGTGTTGAGGTCCCGCCCACTGATTTGCCGACGCGCATCGGTGTGGCTTGGAGCAAGCGTCGAACGGCGCAAAGGCGGTTCGCTGCGTCAGTAAGCCGCGCCTCTCCGGCGATTCATTTTTCTGCGGATTGAGGCTAGGAACTGCAGAATGACCGAAGCGAGCGCACCGGGATCGGGCTGGAACATTGTCGTCACCTGTAAGCAGGGTGGGCAACGGGCGGTACGACGTGCGCTGCACCCCTTCATGCGTTTGCGGCCTTCGGGCTTCCGTAATGTGCTCGTTGGCCGCGTCGACAACGTGGAGGCCTTTCTTGCCGCCGTTGCCGAGTTGCTCGAGCGCCGCCCGAGCCTCCAGAACGCTCTCGGCAAGATATTGCCCATCGCGCACAGCTTCGTGGTCGATCTGCCGCGGTTTCACGAACAGCTCATCGCCGCAGGCGCGGGGCTTGTGGAACGACTGGTCGGACGGAGCTTCCACGTGCGCGTCGAGCGGCGCGGCCACAAAGGCGTCATCAATACCCAGGCCGCCGAGCAGGCATTGGGTGAGGCACTGTACAGCGCACTGGAGGGCCGGGGTGAGAAACCAACTGTCACGTTTACCGATCCCGACGTAGTGGTAGCCGTCGAGCTGATCGGCGACACCGCTGGTCTCGAGTTGGTGACACGCGACCTGCGCGAGCGCTTTCCGTTCGTCCGAATCGACTGAAGCAGCACACCTCACTGCGGCTGCTTCCGATTACCTTCTAGCCCCTACCTGGCCGCTATGATAGGCATATCAATTCTATGTTTTGGCTTTGGCAGCGCTCATGGCGTCAGCTGCCCGCCGTGCTGGCAATCACACTCGTCCTGCTGCGTCCAGCCGCAGGCGGTGCCGCGTGCGTCGGCGACTGCAATAAGGATGGCATCGTGACCGTGGAGGAGGTGCTCCAAGGGGTCAACATGGCCCTCGGTAGCACACTCGACACCGACTGTGCCGCAATCGATGCGAACGGCAATGGAACCGTCACCATCGACGAACTGCTCGCTGCAGTGCACAACGCGCTCAGCGGTTGCCCCGTCAACCATGCACCCGACGTCCCGTGCTTCGGCATCTATCCAGCCTACCCCGGTTTCGAGATCGCCCTTCCCATTGCCGCCAGCGATGCGGACGGTGACCGCCTGCGCTACACGGCCATGAACCTCCCGGACGGCGCGGCGCTCGATGCGCAAACCGGCGTTTTCAGCTGGACCCCGACAACCGCGCAGTTCGGGGCCTTCTATGTTCCCTTTACGGTCACGGACGACGGCGCGCCGCCGCGCTCGACGGACGGCCTACTGACCTTCAGAGTGTCCCCGCAGGATCTCTGCCAGCAGGTCACTTGCGACCCCGCCACGGGTTGCAGTGGTGCGTTGCTGCCACTGACTCAGCCTTGCTGCACCGATGTGCCACCGCGTGTACCCGAGCCGACGGCGCCCTGCCCGGAGGGACGCGTACTGTTCGTCGGCGCCAACAGCTCGAGCGGCATCGGCCGCTTACAGGACTGCGACCGTCTGCGGGTGATCAATGCGGCGCAGACATCGGCAACCGTGCGGCTCAACATCGAGGCGCTGTGCGTGAATGCGAGTGCCGCGGCAACGGTCCACGCGCGCCTCGTGGCCAAGACGAGGGGCCTGGTCTTCGATTCCGGGCTGCGAGTGTTCCTTGACCCCGGGGATGACGGCTACTTGCAGCGCACCGCACTGGGCTTCCCCGTGCAAACCCCCGGGCCGTTCTTCGACCTCGAGGGCGACGATGCGATTCTCACCGTGACTTTGACTGATGGTGACGGCGTAGCAGTCAGCACGCAGGTGCGGGTGACATTAACTTTTACGCGCCCCGATGATCTCACCGATCTGAATGCCTCGCCTCCGGCCGAGCCTGGCGCTTGTCCCTGACACGACGACCCATTTGTCCCATAATGCACCGCTGTGGCATATTCTGCCCCACAAACGCAGTTGAGGCCTGAGGCACATGAGGAATCTGGCTGGCATCTGCTTGTTGGCGCACCTACACCTCCGTCCAAGCCAAGCAGTCTTGAGAGAGTGTTGATGAAGCAAGCACCACGTTTGGTGCGGATCGGGAGCCACGTCTTCGCCTGCCTGCTGATGGTCAGCGGCTTGGTTGCATGCGGAGATTCGGACAACGCAGCGCCACCACCGGCTCCAACCGCAACGCGAACCGCGCTACCGACCAACAGCCCTACGCCGAGCAACACGGCAACCCCGGTTGCCAGCTCGACACCGACCCCAACTTGGACCCACACCGCGACGAGCACCGTTCCCAACACACACACGCCCACGCTCACCCCCCCGCCAACGGCGACCGCCAGCTCCACGCCGACCGTCACCCCGACCGAACTGCCCACCACGACCCCGAGCGAAACGCCCACCGACACTGCAACGCCCGCCGCGACTGAGACGTCCATCGCAACCGAAACGCCTACTGCAACGCCGAGCGACACGGCCACCAGCACTCCAACCGAGACACCCACCCCGACAGTCACTCTCACCGCTACGCCTCAAGGACCAATCATCACGACGCTGGCTGGAACCGGGCTCGCCGGACTCAACGGCGACGGCCTCAAGCCGCTGAACACCAACCTCTACCTGCCGCAGGACGTGACCTGGGGCCCCGACGGCCTGCTGTACATCGTCGACTGGAACAATCACCGCATTCGCCGCATCAACAACGGCGTCATCGAAACCGTCGCCGGCAGCGGTGAACTGGGCGACGCACAGGACGGCCCCGCAGAGCAGGTCAATTTCAATCATCCCACCAACGTCACCTTCGACTCCCAAGGGCGCATGCTGATCGCCGCCTGGCACAACAGCGTCGTGAAGCGCCTCGATTTCTCGACCGACCTCGTGGAAAACATTGCCGGCACCGGTGCGCGCTCCTTCGGCGGTGACGAAGGCCCCGCCAACAAGGCCGCCCTCAATCTGCCCAGTTCGGTCATGCAGGATTCGCACGGCAATATCCTCTTCTCCGACCAGGCCAACTTCCGCATCCGCATGATCGACACCAACGCAATCATCCACACGGTGATCGGCAACGGCACCCCGGGCTACATGGGCGACGGCGGCCGGGCCAGTGCCGCGGAGCTCAAGTCTCCGCTCGGGCAGTCGGCGGCGCCGGCAGGACGCATGGTGCTCGACGCACACGATCGCGTCTACATCGCCGACACCGGCAACAACTGCATCCGCCTCGTCGACACCGACGGTACGATTCGCACCATCGCCGGCAATGGGACGCCCGGCTACAGCGGCGACGGCGGGCTGGCTACGCAGGCGCAGCTGAACACGCCGAGCGACGTCGCCATCACCCCCGACGGCACTCTCTACATCGCCGACACCATGAATAACGTCATCCGCAAAGTGACGCCCGGCGGCATCATCTCGACGTTCGCCGGCAACGGCCAGGGCGGCTTCAGCGGCGATGGCAGCACTGCAGCGCAGGCCCAACTCGATCGGCCCTACGGCTTGGATGTTGCCCCCGACGGTACGGTCTACATCGCCGACACTCACAACCAGCGCATCCGCCGCGTGACGGCGACCCTACCGCCCGACTATGATCCCAACGGCAGCGGCGACAACACGCAGGTGACGATCGTCCCGTGCACCGATCAGGTCGGCAGCATCTGCACCTACGTCGGCACCGGCGAGGAGGGATTCAACGGCGACGGCCTCGACCGCTTGCAAACCGCCCTCTACTGGCCGTTCGACATCGAGTTCACCCCGTCCGGCCGGCGCATCGTCGTCGACTGGAACAACCACAAGGTACGCGAGATCCGTCCCGACGACACGTTGACCACGATCATGGGCTCGGACTTCGTCGGTGACGGCCCGCTCGATTTGAGCGATCTCACCGACCCCGGTGCCATTCCATCGACCGTCAACCTGAATCATCCGACGGACGTGCAGGAGTTCCCCAACGGCGACATCCTCGTCATGGCCTGGCACAACCACAAGATCCGCGAGGCGCTGAAGCCGACCGGGTTGGTCAAGGTGATCGCCGGCAGCGGACCGGGATTCGCCGGCGATGGCGGTCCGGCAAAAAGCGCGCTCTTCAATCAACCGCCGCACAGCGTGCTCGATCCCAACGGCAACCTGTTCCTCATCGATCAGCGCAACCAGCGCATCCGCGTGATCTACGACTTCGCAACACAGCGCGGCGACGGCATCGTCAAAACGATCGTCGGCACCGGAACGGCCGGCTTCAACGGCGACGGCGCGGGGTTGCAGACGCAGGTGAACTTCCCGGCCGGACCCAACCCCGAACCGGGCAGCGGGATCGCGCTAGCCGCCAACGGATCGCTGTACTTCTCCGATACGCTGAACCAGCGCATCCGGCGCATCGACTTCCAGAGCGCCGACTTCCTGACCTCGACCGTGACCACCCTCGCCGGCACCGGCACCAAGGGCTTCAACGGTGACGGGCCGGCTTTGAGCACACAGCTCGCCGCGCCGCGCGACATGGAAGTCGGTCCCGACGGCAATCTCTATTTCGCCGACACCGACAACAACCGCGTGCGGATGATCGACCTGACCGCGAACACGATCCAGACACTTGCCGGTACCGGTGACGGTGACTACGCGGGAGACGGCGGACCTGCGATCGCAGCACATCTGTGGCGACCGTTCGGGGTCGCCTTCGACAAGTACGGCGACCTGTACATCTCCGACACCTTCAACGGCCGCATCCGCAAGGTGAACCGCGGCGGCGCGCCGGCGCCGCTCTTCCCCGCCAACTATCGCGCCTCGTTCAGCATGGTCCGGAGTTGCCGTTTCAGCGCGGCGCACGGCGGCGTGAACGTCCGCGTGTTCGCCAACGACATCGCCGCGCAACCGTACTTGGATGACGCCAACCCACTGCCTGAAGGCAGCATCGTGGTGAAGGAAGAGTTCAACGGCACCGACTGCAGCGACGACAATTCCCTGATCGGCTGGCGCGCCATGCGTAAGGAAGCGCCCGGGTTCGACCCCAACGACGGTGATTGGCATTGGCAGAAGGTGTCGCTGCAACGCGTCGTCATTTTCGACACGAAGGACACCTGCATCTCCTGCCACACGACGCCCGACTGCCTCGTTCGCGATCACATGTGCACCGTCGACAACAACGCTCCGACACCCACGGCAAGCGGCACGCCGCCAACCGCGACGGCGACGGTCACCGGGACACCCCCGACGGCCACGCCGACCCCGTCGGGCGGATTCGAGACGCGCACGCCGACGCCGACGGTATGGCCGGTACGGCCGGTGGCGCTCACGCTGCAAGGCCTGCCGGGCGCGTTGCTGTCTGTCGCCGGCACGTCGGCCAGTGACGTCTATGCCGTCGGCTCTGATGGCCACGACGGCCTGGGGCCCTACGTGCTGCACTACAGCGGCGGTTACTGGCGCCGCCTCGACACGGGCCTTTCCGCCGGCAACCTCTGGTGGATCAGCGTGACGCCCGTCGACGGCGCATTCTACATGGCCGGTGAGAACGGCCTGGTACTGCGCTACGAGCCGGCGAGCGGCAGCTTCAAGCAGATGAACGTGCCTGGCACGCAGGTGCTCTTCGGCATCTGGGGCAGCGGCGCCAACGACATCTGGGCGGTGGGCGGGGATCTTTCGAAGCCGGACACCGGCGGCATCGTCTGGCATTACGACGGCACCCAATGGACGGAAGATCAATTCATCGGCCGCGTGCGCCCCGAGGGCCTCCCGACGCTCTACAAGGTCTGGGGCCGCAACAGCAGCGATGTGTGGGTGGTCGGACGTCTCGGGCTGGTGTTCCACTTCGATGGCGTCCACTGGGCGCAATCCAACGTCGATCTCGGCGGCGCCGCACCGGAAGATGTGCCGCTGTTCACATTGCATGGTAACGCCACTCAAACGGTCGCCGTGGGTGGTTTCCTCGACGGGACGATCTTCGAGTTGCAGGGCACCGCGTTCGAAGACCTCGCCACACCGGGCACGCCGCAGATGAACGGCGTCTTCATGCGACCCGACGGCAGCGGCGCGGCAGTCGGCGTCGGCGGCGCGGTCGCATTCCGCAAAGGCACTGGCTGGCAACTCCAACGGCCTGGATTGAACACGCCACTGGATTTCCACGGCACCTGGATCGATCCCGACGGCGGCATCTGGGCGGTCGGTGGTGATGTCTCCATCAGCCTCGACCAGGGCATGATCGCCTACGGCGGTCCAGCAGCGATCGGCACGACCGTGATCGCTGGCGACCAATGTCCGCCCGGCACCAGCGGTGGGCCGACAACGGTGAGCTATACGCGCGATATCGTCCCGCTGTTCACACGCGCGGGGTGCATGAACATCACCTGCCATGGCGGAACGTTCCCCACGTCCGGGTACGATCTGCGCACTTATCTCAGCACCTTTGGACCGGGGGCTGAGGCCCTCAGCCTGCATGCCTGCAACGTCGTTCCGGGCGCGCCGGATCAGAGTTACCTCATCGAGAAACTCGGCACGAGCCCGCGTCTGGGAGTGCAAATGCCCGACGCATTGACGCCGCTTGGCGCGAGCGACCTGAACGTGATTCGCACGTGGATACTCGAAGGTGCTCAAAATGATGCGTCACAAACCCCGACACCGACGCAGACTCCCGCACCGACACCGGCCACGAGTCCGACAACAACCGCCTGTGGCAACGCGGGGATCATCTGCACGGTAGCCGGCAACGGGCAGTCCGCCTTCAACGGCGACGGCAAGCCGGCGCTGCAGACGTCCTTCTACTATCCCTTCGAGGTCGCCTTCGACGTCAGCGACCGCCCGCTGATCCTCGACTTCAACAACCTTCGCGTGCGGCGCCTGGACGCGAATGGCACGATCGAAACCATCATGGGAAAGGACTTCGAAGCGGCGCCGGTGGACGGTGCACTCGCCGTTGATACGCCCCTGCACCACGCCAGTGACATCGAAACGGACGGGGCGGACAACCTCTACGTCGCCGGTGACCACGTCCCGTACGTCTTCCGCGTTGGCACCGACAACCGCGTAAAGATCCTGGCGGGCAATGGTACGCCAGGTAGTACCGGTGATAACGGGCAAGCGCTGGCCGCGGAGTTGACCACGCCATTTGGCGTCGCGCCCGCCGCTGACGGAGGCCTCTACATCGTCGACGTCGACGCTCATGTCATCCGCTACGTTGCCGCCGACGGCGTCATCACCACCGTCGCCGGCAGCGGCACCCGTGGGTACGCCGGCGACAACGGCGCCGCGACCACCGCCCAACTCAACAGCCCGACGCGTGCACGCCTCGACGGCAATGGCAACCTGTACTTCTGTGACACCAACAATCACGTGATTCGTAAGGTCGACAAAGACGGAACGATCACGACAGTCGCCGGGACGGGGGCAGTCGGCTACTCCGGTGACAACGGCCCGGCGACCGCCGCGCAGTTCCACACGCCGTACGACCTGCGCGTTGCCCCGAACGGCGATCTCTACGTTGCTGACACGGGCAACAACGTCATCCGCCGCATCCACAACGGCACCGTGACGACGGTGGTCGGAATCGGGGTGGGTGGATTTGCTGGCGACGGCAACGACGCGCACAACTGCAAGCTCAACCGGCCGTCGGGTCTGAACTTCAATAGCGACGGCTCGTTGTGGATCTCCGACACGTTCAACGGGCGCGTCCGCCGCGTCGCTGGCTTTCTCAGTTTGTACCCGTGAGCGCGACCGGCACCGGAAGGCAATCGCCACACTCGAAGGCGCGGCTGAAAGCCCGGCCGACGGACCGGGCAGCGGGCTCTGGAGAGAACGCCGACTGCGGTCCGAGCCACCGGCTCTGATACCACGGCTACTTCCGGCAGTTCACCAGCCTTTGCCCGTACACCCTGCAGTGGGACGCACGATCCATCGCGTCGTCCGCACCTACGGCCAAGTCTACCTGCAGCGGTTCGGGTTGAAATGGCACTGGGAAGGATCGGTTGCGTGCCCTGACACGCACGACGCACGAAGGGCGGCGTTGCGGGCAAAGGAACTCGGCCGTCTCACCCAGATCGCCAACGCACACCGTCCGTTGCGCACTCCACGCTAGGCAGCGAAAGAGTGGAAACCGCATGCTCTCGGCCGCTGGCAATCCTGCACCTTGAATCGTCACGAGGATCCCCTCCATCTGGAGGGCACGTGCCCAGCGGGCCTGATCTATCTGTCCCACGGTTGTCGCGCTCATCCGGGCGCGCAGGAACGCCCTGCCAGGGCACGCGCGCCAGGCGCATCTTCCAGTTGTCGTCCGACGGGAGTTGCCTTGGCGCGAAGAGCGCGAAGAGATAGACGTCGTCATGCCATAGCAGGGCGCCAGCGAGTTCGCGCACACGCTGCGAGATGGGGGCTGCTTTCGCGGGCGCCTCAAATTCCAGCGAGCCACTCTGAGCCTTCCGGACCTCGACTTCTGCGGCCCGAAGCCCGCAGTCGATTTTTCCCGAGGGTTACGGGACGCGGGTTACGGTTCGAGCACCGGCTTCGAAGCTACGCGTCCAGGTCGCGCGGCATCAGCTTCGGGCGGTTGCGCAACTGCACCGCCGCAAAGTGCCGCAGATCGAGGGTCGCGATGGCCTCGGCCCGGCGGCGCTCCGCAACGGCCATGACAATACAATCGACCAAACCGAGATGGAGGCTGCGGTAACGTCGATTCAGCTCATGGGCCCGATCGAGATCCGCCTCGTGCCCCCATTCTACGTGGAATGCGCCGCTGGACAGGTCTTCGATGAAGGCGTTGGCAACGTGTTGCCCCAGCTGCGTTGTCGCCAGATAATCCACCTCGGGCAAGATGGCCCACGGGAGGAGCCAGCGCGACGGCTTCTCCTCGAACAAGGCACGCAGGGCTGTGTGGTGGCGATCGTCAGCGTCGAGCAGGGCGATGATCGCGCCGGTGTCAGCCACGATCATCGGTCGCGGCCCAGGCCTTTGAGCAGCTCTTCCGCGCGCTCGCTGAGGTTGCGCCGGCCGCTGCGCCCGGCTCCCAGGCTGCGTGGCTGCGCATACCTCCGGCGGCGGGCGTAGATCGCCACCGCCTCACGCACCAGATCCGCCGGTTTACGACCCTCCCGGCGCGCCAGCATCTTGAGGCGCTGGTAGTCGGCACTGTCGAGGTAGACGGTCGTCTTTTGTGTCTCCGACATATGGTTACCATATATGGCATTTGCACGCTTCAATGACAAGAAGAGAACCTCCTGCTTTCCTTGCCGCCAGCCGTGCCCCGTCGCGGTCGTCGGGCAAAGCTCGGTCCTGCCGGCACGCTGGCATTGCGGGCAGTCCACTGTTGGCGTAGAGGCCAATAGTACTGAGGAGGTGACAGAATGGCGCGCATTGATGGCGGAGAGATGCTGGTACGGGTATTGGAGCAGGAGGGCATCCGTGAGATCTTCACCCTGCATGGCGGACATCTCGATGCGATCTATCAGGCCGCCCGCGGGCGCAACTTGCGCTGGATCGATACGCGTCACGAGCAGGCGGCCGGCCACGCCGCCGACGGCTGGGCCCGCACCACGGGACGTGTTGGTGTGGCTATCGTCACCGCGGGGCCCGGCGTCACCGATGTCGTGACTGCGGTGACCAACGCCTACCTGGATTGCATCCCGACACTGTTCATCGGCGGCGCCGCACCCCTGCGCGATGCCGAGACGCTGCCGCTGCAGGGCGGCTTCGATCAGCTCGCTTTGATGCGTCCGATCACCAAGTGGGCACACCGGGTCACGCACACGCACCGCATTGCCGACATTGTCGCCCAGGCGTTGCGGGTGGCTACCACCGGACGGCCGGGTCCGGTGTTTCTGGAGCTGCCGATCGACGTGCTGTTCTCCCGCGTCGACGAGGCCAAGGCTATCTTTCCCAAGTCTGTTTGTCCTGACGCAGCACCAGCACCCGCACCGGCGGCGGTGGAGCGTGCCATCGCGTGGCTGCGAGAAGCGGAGCGGCCGGTGATCCTCGCTGGCGGCGGCGCGTGGTTTGCGCAGGCGGGTGTAGAGTTGCTGACATTCGCCGACAGCACCGGCATCCCGGTGTGCACCAACGGCAAGGCGCAAGGCCTCATCCCCGCCACGCATCCGCTCTGCGGGCGCAGCGGGGCGACGCTGGCCATTCTCGCTCAGAGCGGCGCGCCCCCCGACGTGGCACTACTGCTCGGCACGCGGCTCGGCTTGTTCACCGGCGGCCGCGGCGGTGGCTTTCTGGCACCGACGCAGCGGCTGATCCAGGTCGACATCGAAGGCGAAGAGATCGGACGCAACCGGGACATCCAACTCGCCATCGTTGCCGATTGCCGCGAGACGCTGCACGCCCTCAATGCCGCGGCCCGTCAACAGCGCTGGCCGGACCGCACGGCCTGGCAGCAGACGGTCCAGCGGGCCGTCGCCTTGCCGCGGCAGATGTTTGCGCAGGTGCTCGAGAGCGATGCCGTGCCGATCCACCCGTTCCGCATGGCGCACGAGGTCGCCCGTGCCGCCGGGCCCGAAGCCGTCATCGTCGCCGACGGCGGTGAAACCGCGAGCTGGATGGACATGGCCGCCGAGGTGTGCGGCGGTGGACGCTGGCTATCCCATGGATATCTCGGTTGCCTCGGCACCGGCATGCCGTTCGCCATTGCCGCCAAGGTCGCACATCCGGATCGCCCGGTGGTCTGCGTCGTCGGCGACGGCTCCGTCGGTTTGAACTTTGCGGAGTTCGACACGATGGTCCGCCACAACCTGCCGATCGTCACCGTCGTCAACAACGACCAGCAGTGGGGCATGTCGGCACACGGGCAGGATCTGATCTTTGGCGAAGGCCATCGCATGGTGACCGACTTGGCCCCGACGCGCTACGACCTCGCCGCCGCCGGCTTCGGCTGCCACGCCGAACACGTCGAGCGGCCCGGCGACCTCGCGCCCGCGTTGCAGCGCGCGCTGGCGGCGGGGAAGCCGGCGTGCGTCAACGTCATGACCGACGCCTCGGTCATCGCCCCGATCACCATCGCCATGGTCGGTGCCGCGAAGTCGTCTGACGTGGCCAAGGAAGGCGCCGATGAGCGGGTGCAGATCCCGTACTACGACGACCTGGAGCAGTAGAATCCGATGCGATCAAGCGGTCTACCGTCGCGGGGCCCGATCGAGCCGCCCGAGACCTTCACGCCGTGCTGATGGATCCGCGGAAGAAGTTCGTGCCGATCTGGATGACCACGATGCCGCTGCCGCCGCCGGGAGCAGGGAGCGTCCCGCTGACGGTCGCAACGATGGACGCATCACTGGAGCTACCGCTCAGTGAAAAATCACCGTTACTCAACGCCACGAAGCCGCTGAGTGGTACCGTCTCTGTCGTCGTACCGCCGGTGACAATCAGCGTACCGCTCGCCTGCTCGTCGCTTTGAACGGTGAGCGATACGGCGCTGCTGCGGCCGGCGTCGAGGGCAACCGTGGCAGCAAAGTTGCCCGTGAACACTCCCCCAGGGGTGGGGGTGGGCGTTGGTGGGCGCGCGCTTGTTGCCGACGGGTTTGGAGCCATCGAGTTTCCACTGTCTCCGCCGCAACTGGAAGACACCACCACCGCAGCCGCCGCGCAGAGCACCGCCACAGCGGGCATCCGAGGAAAGAACGTCCGTGTCATCACTCCGAACCTTCTCGATCGAACCCGGCAGTTCCTATGCTGACGCCGTTCCGAGATCAATACGGGTCGCGGTCCTCGGAGCAATGGCCGCTACGACACCGCGGGAGGCACCAGCTCGACCGCCGCCGCCTCACTTGTCGGCCGGCGACCCGCCCGCGCCAGCACCACAAAGCCCGCCGCCGTCAGGCCCACAACGATGCCAGATGTGACCCAGGCGGCTGACATGCCGATGTCGCGCGCGATCCAACCGATGCACACAAGGCCGGTGCCACCACCCAAGGTAAATGACATGGCGCGCACCGACAGTACGGTCGCCCGGCGTTCCGCCTCGACGTGTTCGTTCATCCACGCCTGCAGCAGCGGCTCGCTCAGACCGAAGGCCATTTCCTGCAGTAGGAGGCCTGCGATGACTGGATACACGGTGATGGCGACGCCGGCGATCACCAACATCACAGCGCGCCACAGCGATGCCGCAGTGAGCACCGCGGCCCGCCCGTAGCGACCGAGCAGGCGGGGCATGAGTGCGCTGCCGATGATCGACGCGATGCTGAGGAACGCCCACACCCAAGCCATGAACCACGTACCCTCGCCCGTGAGTGCTTTGAGGCGCGGCTGCCAGAGCATGTGAATCGGCATGATGCCGAAGGACGCTGTCAGCGTGACGATGCACAGGAGCAACAGGATCGGGTGATCACGCACCGTCGTCAGTGCCTCTCGCGTCGTGCGGCCGACCGAGCGGTGCACGCCGGTCCAGTGGGGACGCCGGCGGGGCGCGACGTCCGGTGGCTCGCGCATGAGCATCAGCGCGGCGATTGCTGTGGCGCTGAAGACGGCGGTTCCGGTAAACCAGGTGAACTCCATGCGGCGCTGCGCCACGTAGCCACCCATGAGGGCTCCGCCGATCATCAGCGTCCGCGCCAGGATCTGGGCGCGTGCGAAAAAGCGGTCGGCGGGGCGCGTGTTGCCCTCGGCGCGCATGCCGTCGATGGCCCAGGCATCGAGGGCGCCGCTGGCCAGCGTGGTACCGACCGCATCGATGAACTCCGCGATCACGCAGTCGCCGAAGCTGTGCGCAAACGCATACAGCGCAAAGGCAGCCGCACGCAGGCCACAGCTGAGCACGAACGACAGGCGCCGCCCGGCGAGATCGGCGACGGCCCCTGTGGGCACCTCGAAGACGAAGGCCGTGATCAAATAGGTCGCCAACACCAGGTTGATCTCCAGCAAGTCGAGACCGCGGCTGAGCAGAAACAGGGCGTACATCGGGGTCGTGACCGACCAGCCCACGCAATAGAAGCCAAAGAGGAGATAATAGCTGCGCTCAGTACGCGTCATGACGGAGCGTTACCCGTACTCTGTCCGTCCGCGACGCTCAACGCTTGCGCGTTCTACCTTCGTGGAACGGGGACCACCGGTGCGCGGCGTGCACTCTACCCCCGCGAGGCGGACTGGAGGCCACTCCACATTGTCCTCGATGCATGGCATGTGGACGGCATGAGTCCGACCGACGTCAACCTCACACGCTATCGGCCTGATCAACGGGCGGGTCACTACGAGAGCTTCTTCGTGCGCGCCAACCATCCCAGCCGTCCGCTGGCCTTCTGGATTCGCTACACCCTTTTCAGCCCGCGCCGCCATCCGGAAGCAGCCATCGGCGAGCTATGGGCCGTCCACTTCGACGGCGAGAGCGGACAGCACGTCGCGGTGAAGCAGGAGATCCCGATCGCTCACTGCACTTTCAGCCGGTCCGACTTCCTGGTCGAGATCGGGGACGCCTTCCTGAGGGCGGGGAGCCTCCAAGGTTCTGCGGCCTCAGGTGCACACGCTATTACGTGGAAGCTGTCGTTCAACGGCCCCGACGCGCCCTTGCTGCTGTTGCCGCCGGCGCTGTACCAGGCCCGCTTGCCGAAGGCGAAGAGCCTGGTCAGTCTGCCGTTCGCACGCTTCAGCGGCTCCCTGGCCGTGGATCGTGCGGTCATCGATGTGGCAGACTGGGTCGGCAGCCAGAATCACAACTGGGGGTCGAGGCATACGGATCACTACGCCTGGGGACAAGTCGCCGGCTTCGACACGCACCCCGGCAGCTTCCTCGAAGTCGGCACGGCACGCCTCAGAATCGGCCCTCTGTGGACCCCGTTCATGACACTGCTGGTGCTGCGGCACGAGGGCGAGGAGATCGCCCTCAACGGTCTGCGGCAGTCGCTACGCGCGCAGGCGTCGTTCACGTATTTCGACTGGCACTTTCGTAGTGAGACCGACCGGCACCGCATCGCGGGTCGGATCACGGCGCCGCGCGAGGCTTTCGTTGGCCTGCGCTACTTCAATCCGCCGGGCGGCATCAAGCACTGCTTGAACAGCAAGCTGGCAGCATGCGAGCTGACGCTCACAACACGCGGAGCGTCACCCCAGGTGCTTGCAACACGCCAGCGGGCAGCCTTCGAGATCCTCACCGATGACCAGGGCCACGGCATCGCCATGCAGGCCTGACACTGCCGACAGTGCCCCCTGCGGAAGCGGCTGCGATTGCGAAATCGAAACGCGTGTGCCAATCCTCGCCCCCAAACCGACTCGCTCGAATCGGTGTCCTGGAGTATTGACGTGACACAGCCTCCCGCCGGCATTCATCTCGACAACGTGTCGCGTTTCTTTCACGCGCACGTACACGGCGGTCAGTGTCCCCTCACCTTCGAACTGATCAGCGGCGGCCGTTCGAACCTGACCTACCTGGTGCGTGGCGGGGGGCAGGAGTGGGTGCTGCGCCGCCCACCGCTCGGCCACGTGCTGCCGACCGCCCACGACATGGCGCGTGAGTATCGGGTGCTATCGGCCCTGGCCAATACGGACGTGCCAGCGCCCCGCCCGATCGCGCTGTGCGAAGATCCCTCGGTCAACGACATGCCCTTCTACGTCATGCAGTACTGCCCCGGCGTGGTGCTGGCTCAGGACATTCCGCCTGGATATGCGCCGACGCCCGAGGACCGCCGCCGCATCAGCGAGGCACTCGTTGACACGCTCGTTCGCCTCCATGCCGTCGACTACCACGCCGTCGGGCTCGACGGTTTTGGAAAGCCCGAGGGCTATCTGGAACGCCAGGTGCGTCGCTGGTCCGAGCAGTGGCAGCGTTCGCAGACGTCCGAGTTGCCCGAGATCGACGAGCTGATTCGGCGTTTGCGCGCGGCGTTGCCGCAGTCGCCAGCACCGACGATCGTGCATGGCGACTATCGGCTCGGCAACATGGCACTCGATCCGGCTGATCCCGGACGCGTCGCCGCCATCTTCGATTGGGAGATGGCAACGCTGGGCGATCCGCTGGCCGATCTGGGGTATACGTTGATCTATTGGACCGATGCGACCGACCCGCCGGCTTCTGGCGGGGTGGGTACCGCCGGATCGTTCACGGTCGCACCCGGCTTCTTCACCCGCGCGCAGATCATCGCCGAGTATGCCCGGCGCAGTGGGCGTGACGTCGAGGCCGTCGACTTCTATCAAGTGCTCGCGCTCTATAAGCTCGCGGTCATCAGCGAGGGGATCTACGCGCGCTACTTGCAGGGCAAAACCCTGGGTGAGGGATTCGAAGGGATGAGCCGCTCTGCCGATGCACTGGCGCGGCGTGCCTTGAGCATCGCCGACGCGTCCAACGATCGGCGCCTGCGCGCCAAGTAGGTGCCGCATCAACCTTCCAAACCTGTTCAGCTGCCTGCGCTTGCTGCTGGCGCCGCTTCTGCTGCTCCTCGCCTGGCAGCGCCACCCCACGATGTTCCTGCTGTGCGCAGCGGTGTCCTTGACCTCTGATCTCGTCGATGGCTTCCTGGCGCGGCACCTGCAGCAAAACTCAGAGCTGGGCGCCAAGCTCGACAGCTGGGGCGACCTGTTGACATACGTGGCGCTCGGCGTCGGTGCCTGGTGGTTGTGGCCGCACGTGATTCGTGCCGAAGCTGGCTGGGTAGCGCTGGTGGTCGCGAGCTACACCCTGCCCTCGCTCGTGGGGCTCGTGAAGTTCGGCCGACTCACCAGCTACCACACTCGCGGCGCCAAGCTGTCCGCGATGCTCATGGGCCCGGCGTTGCTGGTGCTGTTTGCGTGGCAGATCGCCTGGGCATTTCGCGTCGCGGCCGTGGTGCTGCTGGCCGCTGAAATCGAGGAGATCGCCATCACCATCGTGCTGCGCGAGTGGCATGCTGACGTGCCGTCGCTCGCGGCCGCCCGGGGTTTGGCGCGCGCCCGGTGAGATGGTGACAAGTCCATGGCCCCTGGCCCCGACCTTTGGTCCAACCAGGGATCGGAAAACCAAGGACCACGGACCAGGATTGACAAGGACCGCCAGCTCGGAGTTGAAGTGGCTCAGGCTGTGAGGAAACCGCCGCTGGCATGACGCCCGATCAACACCAGATGTGTGCCGAGGCCCAGCGCCTCGAAGAGGACAACCGGCGCGCGCAGAACTGGAAGCGCTGGGGGCCGTACCTGTCGGAGCGGCAGTGGGGCACGGTGCGCGAGGACTACAGCGCTGATGGCACCGCATGGGAGTATTTTCCCCACGACCACGCGCGTTCGCGCGCCTACCGTTGGGGCGAGGACGGGCTCGGCGGCATCTGCGACCGGCACCAGTTCATCTGCTTCGCGCTGGCGCTGTGGAACGGGCACGATCCCATCTTGAAAGAACGCCTCTTCGGCCTCACCGGCAAAGAGGGCAACCACGGCGAGGACGTCAAGGAATACTACTTCTACCTCGACTCGACACCGACCCACTCGTTCATGCGTTACCTGTACAAGTACCCGCAGGCCGCGTTTCCGTATGCGCGTCTGGTTGAGGAGAGCCGCAGCCGCGGGCGGGACACCCGCGAATTCGAGTTGATCGACACCGGCGTATTCGACCAGGACCGTTATTTCGATGTGTTCGTCGAATACGCCAAGGCAACCGCCGAAGACATTCTGATCCGCATCCACATCATCAATCGCGGGCCGGATGCGGCAGCCCTTCATGTTCTTCCCACCGTGTGGTTCCGCAACACCTGGTCGTGGGGGTTCGGTGAGCGCCCGCCGCATCTGCGCCGCGCCGATTCCGTCGCCAACGCCAGCGTCATTCAGCTCGACCACGAATATTACGATCGGCGCCTGCTGTTCTGCGACGGCTTGCCGGAGTTGCTGTTCACGCACAACGAGACCAACACCCGCCGCTTGTGGAGTGACCCCGACGGTGCGCCCTACGTCAAAGATGGGATCAACGACTACATCGTTCACGGCAACGTGCATGCGGTGCATCCGGAATGCCGTGGGACGAAGGCGGCCGCGCACTACCTGTTGCGGCTCGCGGCCGGCGAGACCGCAACGCTGCGCCTGCGCTTCACACCATATGCCGCGATGCAGGACTGGGACCTGGCTTTCGACGCGATCGTCGCGCAGCGGGAGCGCGAGGCCGACGAGTTCTACGCCACGGTGATTCCCGCGAAGGCCTCTGCAGACGTCCAGCAGGTCATGCGCCAGGCATTCGCCGGACTGATGTGGAACAAGCAGTTCTACCAATACGATGTCGACCGGTGGTTGCGCGGCGATCCCGCCGGGCCCGATCCACCGCCCCAGCGCTTACATGGACGCAACAGCGCTTGGACGCATCTCTTCAACGCCGACGTGATCTCGATGCCGGACAAGTGGGAGTATCCCTGGTACGCCGCATGGGATCTCGCCTTCCATTGCGTCGCGCTGGCGCTCATCGACCCCACCTTTGCAAAGCAGCAACTCATCCTGCTGCTGCGCGAGTGGTACATGCACCCCAACGGCCAGCTCCCGGCCTACGAGTGGGCGTTCAGCGACTGCAACCCGCCGGTGCACGCGTGGGCGGCATGGCGGGTCTACAAGATCGAGCGCAAACGCCGCGGCATTGCCGACCGCAAGTTCCTCGAACGCGTCTTCCACAAACTTCTGCTGAACTTCACCTGGTGGGTAAATCGCAAGGACGCCGAGGGCATGAACATCTTTCAGGGCGGTTTCCTGGGTCTCGACAACATCGGCGTGTTCGACCGTAGCGCGCCGCTGCCGACGGGCGGCTACATCGAGCAGT
>DATKMS010000375.1:0-10990 GCA_035541735.1 Candidatus Margulisiibacteriota bacterium | reverse complement strand
ATCTTGCCGGACGATCTCAGCGCCGCTGCGTGGATGTTCCTCGGGCAAGAGTTGCGCACGCGGTTCGGCACATTGCGAGAGCGGACGATGCAGGAGGCGGCGGCACTCGCGTTGCACGACATCGGGTGCCGCGCACAACCGACGGTACGCGTCGGAACGCTCCCGATCACGCAACGCAAGCAAGTACAGTTGGCACGCGCTCTGCGCGGAGAGCCGCAGCTTCTGCTGCTCGACGAACCCACGGCCGTGCTGGGCGAGGCGGAAACCGCGCAGCTCTTCGCACGCGTGCGTGCGCTGAGGAAGCGCGGCGCCGCGGTCTTGTACGTCAGCCATCGCCTCGAAGAAATCCTGGCGATCGCCGATCGCGTCACGGTTCTGCGCGACGGGCAGCACGTATCGACCGACGCGGTAGCAAACGTCGACGTCGCCGTCTTGGTGCAGCGCATGGTCGGCCGCGCGTTGCCGCCGCAACGGCATGCGAGCCGCACACCGGGCGTGGTCGTCCTGCAGCTCGCCAGCGTGGCGACCGGGCGCGTGCGCGGACTATCGCTCAGCGTACGGCAGGGTGAGGTAGTCGGCCTCGCCGGGCTGGTGGGTGCGGGACGCAGCGCGGTCCTCGAAGCAATCGCCGGCCTCCGTCCCGTGCACGCTGGCCATATCACCTGTTCCGTTGCGCCGGTGTTCGTCCCGGAGGACCGGAACAGCAAGGGGCTAGTCGCCTCACTGCGCCTGCGCGAGAACCTGTTCCTCCCGGCGCGCCGTTGGATTCTACGGCATGCGGCCGAACGGCGAGACACCCAGCACTGGATCGACCGTTTGGCCATTCGCTGCGAGGGAACCGAGGTACCCATCGGCTCGCTGTCGGGCGGCAATCAGCAGAAACTGTTGCTGGCGCGCGCGCTGCGGCACCGGCCACAGCTCCTGCTGCTCGATGAACCGACGGCAGGGGTAGACATCGGTGCGAAGGCAGAGATCCACCGGCTGATCGCCGAGCTGGCCGCGGCGGGGGCAGCGATTCTGCTCACGTCCAGCGACCTGCCGGAGCTGCTGGCGTTGTGCGACCGGATCGTTGCACTGCGTGAGGGAGCGGCGGTGGATACACTCGCCGTCGCAGACGCGAGCGAGGAGCGGCTGGCAGGGTTGATCACCGGAGCACATCAGGAGTTGACAGTTGGGAGTTGAGAGTTGAGAGAAACTCAGAAATGGCTCTCGACTCTCGGCCCCCAGCTCTCAGCTCTCGACGTGTGGCAATGCCGCGCTTGGTGTCCGGCTGGAGCGCTGCTGTCATCCTCGCCCTCGAGTTCGGCTTCTTCGCGCTGCTGCTCGCGCCGCACGGTACCGGGCCGCACACCTTCGCGAATGCAGCGAACGTTGCGTTGATTCTGAAGTACTCCAGTATCTACGGCATCGGCGCCATCGGCGCGGCGATGATCATCGGTGCCGGCGGCATCGACCTCGCGCCGGGGGCGGTGATCGCGTTGGCCTCGGTGCTCACCGGACACCTGTTCATCATTGAAGGCTGGCCGCTGTGGGCGGCGTGCAGCGTAGGGCTCGGTGTCGGATTCATCACCGGCGGCCTGGCAGCCCTGCTCATCATCGGTGCACACCTGCCGCCGTTCATTGCCACGCTCGGGGTCATGGGCATCGCGCGGGGTGCCGCCTTCTTGATCACCGAGGGGCGCTTCTACGATCTGTCGCAGCGCCTGCCGGCCGGCACGGCTCCACTCGGCATTCCGCTCGCGGCGTGGCCCGGCGTGGTCATGCTCGCCTTCGCCGCGGTCTTTCAGTTCATCATGGTACGCACCGCCACCGGACGACACATTCTTGCAACCGGCGGGAACGAGGTCGCGGCACGCTACGCCGGCGTACACGTCGGCCGCGTGCAGGCGTTCGTCTACATCACCGGGGGTGTGCTCGCGGCGCTTTCTGGCGTCGTGCTCGCCGTCGTGCAAGGACAGGGCAAGGCGGATTTGGCGACCGGCTACGAGCTCGACATCATCGCCGCCGCGGTGGTCGGCGGCGCCTCCCTCGCCGGCGGCCGCGCTTCGGTGGCCGGAGCGGTCATCGGGTCACTGATCTTCGGCGTACTGCGCAACGCGCTGGCGCAAATCCCGGGCGGGACGTTTGCGGATCGCCTGATTCTCGGCGTTGCCGTTCTGGTGATCGTCGTGATGGATCGCCTCGCCACTCGGGAAGAACGATGATTGCGGAATTTGCCGCGACCGAAAGCGAGGCGTGGTGGAGCCTCGCTGGTAGAAGGCAGCTCGCAACCTCTGCAAGCTCTTGCGACCTCCGAGAACGAGGCGTATCGTGTACATGCAATGTACACGGAGCATGCACGATGGCCGACGCGCGCCGCCACAAGCATTTGAAGCTGGACCAGCGGAAGATCGACTTCGCGAAACGCTACTTCGGCGTGCAGTCTGAGCAGGAGGCCATCGATCGGGCGCTCGGATTGCTGATGGAAGAGGAACAACTTCTGAAGGGCATGAAACCCCTCAAGGGTCTCTTGAAGGGAGACCATCGTGAATGGCCGTACCGCTAGCCCGCAAGCTGGTCATCGACACGAACGTCTTCATTGATTATCTGCGCGACGACCTCCCCGCCGACTGGGTGTTCGGGCGGGCGGGACTGGTGATTCGGTTTCTGTCTTCGATCGTCTTGCTGGAACTCGGGCTTGGGGCTGACACGCTCAAACGCCGCCGCGCGGTGGATCGGGTCCGCACCGCGTTTCCCAAGGAGCGGATCATCGCCCCGTCCCCAGACCTCTTCGATCGAGCCGCGGTGCTGTTCCGGGAACTGCACAGCCCAGGCAGCGAACCCGCGGACCGCTTGGGTCCGATCAACGATCTGCTGATCGCCCTGACCGCCTGGCGGATCGGCGCCGCGGTCCTGACCCGCAACAAACAGGACTTCCGGCGCATTCAGGCCCAACTACCCGGGCTCCGCGTCGTAACTCTCTGACGACGAGCGTTGATGTGATTTCGGATTGCAGACTGATCGCGGATTTCAGGAGGGCGGCAGCGGCACTGGTGATCGCCGTGCTCGCCTGCGGCTGCTCCAAGGGCGGGGACCAACCCCACACGCTGCGCTTCGCTTTCATTCCGAAGGCACTGCACATCCCGGTGTTCAGCTATGCGCGCACCGGCGCCGAGCGGGCGGCGAAACAGCTCGGCGGGATCGAAATCATCTGGCGCGGGCCGGAGAGCACGGACGAGATTCGGCAGAAGGAGTTGCTGGAGTCGTTCATCGCGCAGCATGTCGACGGCATTGCCATCTCCTGCCTGAACGGTGACTTGCTCACCGACGCCATTGATCGTGCTGTCGATGCAGGGATCCCGGTGGTGACCTGGGACTCGGACGCGCCGAAGAGCAAGCGCCACGCCTTCTACGGCGTCAACGACGTCGAGGCCGGACGCGCGCTCGGTGATGGCCTCGCGAAGCTGCTGAACAATCGCGGCCGCGTCGCCATGATCACCTCGCTCGGCGCCGACAACTTGCAGAAGCGGCTCGACGGGGCGAGGGACGCGCTCAAGGCGTATCCGGACATGCAGATCGTCGAAGTGTTCGACGTGCGCGACGACGCGGTGCGGGTCGCCGAGGTGATCGCATCGGCGGCGCAGCGCTACCCGGACCTCGATGGCTGGCTGTCCGTCGGCGGCTGGCCGGTGTTCGTGCGCAACGCGCTCGATCCGATCGACCCGGCGCGCACCAAGGTCGTCGCTTTCGACACCATCCCGCCGGCGCCGGACCTGTTGCGCGCCGGCAAGGTACAGCTGCTTGTCGGCCAGAAGTACTTCGGTTGGGGCGAGGAGTCCGTGAAGCTGCTCAAGCGGATCATCGGCGGCGACCCGCCGGCACAGCCGTACCAATACTCCGGGATGGATGTGGTCACGCGCGACAACCTCGACGGCTACCTCGAGCAGTGGAAGCGCTGGGAGCGCGGATAGCCGCTTCCTTCAATCCTCTCTTTCGACCGCGAACCGCTGCAGATAGAAATCGAATCGTTCGCGCAGCGCCGCCGGGTCGATACCAAAATCGCCGCGCAGGTCGTAAAGCACACGACCATGTTTGCCGCGCGGGTTGGCCTGCATAAACCGATCGAGGTGGACGCGCGCCTCCCGGGTCATCGGGAGCTGGCCAAGCCGGTAGATCCGCTCGACCATGGCCACATCGTCGGCCATGAACTCGTGGAAGAGTACGTCGATGCTTTGCGCCGCCGGCAGACAGTCGCGGTCGCGCGCGCAGGTGCGCAGCAGGCGCTCGATACGATCGACCCAGTACACCGCGATGTCGGCCGTGTCGACGCGCGTGCGGCGCAGACGGGCGCCGTAGGCGAGCATGGTGATGGCAGACTGGATGACCTCCACCGGATCACGGTGTGTCAGGACGATGGTGGCATCAGGGAAGGTCTCGCGCAGCGGCACGAGCTGCTCGAGATGCTGCGGCGACTTGAGAATCCACCGGTTCGGCCCGCGCAGCCACTGCAGGGCTTTGAGCACGCGCTTCAGGTACGCATAGTGCGGCCGCTGGTCGTGGAACAGGTAGTAGTCGCGCCAGCGCGGGACGCGCGCATACCACTCGAGGTTGTAGGTCGAGAAATCGAGCTCTTGGACTTCGATCTCTTCGTGCACGTGCTCGGGGGTCATGTCATGCATGGCACGCAACAGCGGCAGCAGGCGGTCGCTGCGTGCATACGTCGCCCGACATCGCCGCAGGCGTGGGTCGACGCCGTCGGGGCCCACAGTGTCCTCCGGGCCGGGGAAGGGCTCCAGGCTTTCCCAGTAAGGCAAGGACCGCAGGCGCGGATCGGCCGCAATCAGGTTGACCAGGTGGGTCGTGCCCGAGCGTGGCAAACCGGCGATGATGATCGGCTGGCAGATCTCGATATCGTCGATCTCCGGGTGCTCCTGGAGCAGCGCGGTAAAGCGCAATCGGTTCGATAGCGCACGCACGCAGTTGCCGAAGACGGTGGCGCGGCCGAGCGCGTTCAGGTCGTGGTCTTCATCGGCCGATTGCAGCCACACGCGCAAGCGTTCGCGGAAGTCCTCCGCTCCGAAGTTGGACAAGCCGGTGCGCTGCCGGGCCGCGGTGAGGACGGCCTCTTCGGTGAGGGAAACGTGCGCCTGGCCAGCCGCAGCGATCGCCGCACGTTGCGCGTCCGTCAGAACAGGTTGGGCAAGATCGGCAATGCGGATGTCGTCCGTGCGTTCCGACATGTTCGCGGCTCAGGGCACGCGCGGTCACTCCGGACGGATCGTGTCCGGGCTCCAGTAGGCGCGCATCGAGGTGATCAACCCGTCGCCGTTGAAGGTCATCACGTCGACGATTTCGATCACCATGCCTTCCATGCCGGTGGGGCGGCCGATCATGGGTGCGGCCGCACAGTTGGCGGCGACGCGCACGCGACCATCCAGCTCGAGGCGGACCTTGCCCGCGGCGTTGCGGTAGAGCTCGGCGATTGCGGCACGGCCGCGCCGCGGCTCCGAGCCGACGGGGTCTTCGACGGTCGCGTCGTCGGCATACAACGCCATGATGCCGTCGCAGTCGCCGCGGGTCAGGCAATCGACGTAGCGCTGCAGGACGCCACGCATGTGTTCAGCGGTCGGGTTCGGTGTACTCATTTACTGTCCCTCCTACGGCTGACACGCTCTCAGGCGATGGAGTATCCGCCATCGACTGCAAGTGTCTGGCCGGTGATGTAGCGCGCCGCCGGGCTCGACAGGAAGAGCACTGCCGGAGCAATGTCCTCTGGCGTGCCCCACCGACCCATCGGCATGCGCTCGAAGTCCTTGCGGGTAAGCTCGGGCAGATTCTGGATCCGCGCCGTCATGTTCGAGCGGATCAGTCCCGGGGCGACGGCGTTGACGCGGATCCCGTCCGCCGCCCACGCCGCCGCCAGCGTCTTGGTCATTTGTACGATTGCAGCCTTGGCCGCTCCGTAGCCCGGCACCGCGGTGATGCCGAAGTACGACGCCATCGACGCGAGGTTGACGACACTGGCGCCGCCGTCGAGCTGGCTCTGCGCAAGTTTCTCGCGGCAGGCTACCGCCAGGCGGTAGGTGCCGAACAAATTGACCCGCACCGACTCCTCGAATACCTCCGGCAGGTACTCGCTCTTCCCGCCAGGCAGATTGGCGCCCGCATTGTTCACGAGCACGTCGAGGTCGGGTAGCGCGCGTGCTAGCGATTCGATCGCGCCCATGTCTCTCACGTCGAGAGACCGGTACTCGAAGCCGGAGAGGTCCGTATTGTAGTCCGCAGCGGTTGCACGCCGACCCGTGATGATCACATGCGCGCCGGCAGCGGCGAAGGCGCGTGCGATGCCGTGACCGATACCGTTCGAACCTCCCGTGACCAGCACGCGGAGGCCGGAGAAATCGAAACGGACGCGCTCGGCCGGGCTCATTCCCACACCCTTTCCCAGCGCCGCGTCTCTGCCGACCGGTAGAGTGCCCGCGCGACGCGCAACTCCCCGATCGCAGCCTCGGGTCCGGCGGCGAGCGGCGTGCCATCGAGCACTGCGGCCGCGAAGTCGGCAAACTCTCCGGGATATGAACGCTGATAGCCTCCAACGTCGCCGATCTGTTGTCCGTCGCGATGCTCGGCATCCCAGAGCAAGACGCGGCCGGGCCGCTCGATCGTGAGCTCGCCGCGCGCAGCGGTGATGCGGAACATCGGCTCAGGAACGAAAGGGCCTTCTTTCATCAGGCCATCGAGCGCGCCGACAACCCCCGAGCGGAAGCGGAGGAGGCCGCGTACCAGCGACTCTCCTTGCATGGGAGCATAGGGCCGGCCGAAGACGCCGATTGCTTCGTCGATCTCGCCGAGCAACATGCGTAAGGGCCGGATCCAATGCGATCCAGTGTCAAGCAAGATCCCGCCGCCGGCAATCGAGTTGTCCAGCCGCCACGGTCTGTCGCCAACGTAGTAGGCCGGCAGCGGCGGAATGGCGAAGCTGCCGCGTGCCGTGACGACATCGCCGATCGCGTTCTGATCAAGCAGTCGCTTGGCCGTGAGGACCTCCGGCCAGTACTGCGTATTCTCGGCAACCATGAAGACCGTGCCGGCCCGCTTCCAGGCCGCCAGAATCCGATCGCAGGCGTCCAGTGTCGTGGCCAGTGGCTTTTCCAGGAGCACGTGCTTGCCGGCTGCGAATGAGCGCAACGCCATGTCTTCGTGCAGATGGTGCGGCAGCATCACATCGACGGCAGCGAAGTCGCCCTGTTCGAGCGCCGCGTCGAAGTCGGCAAAGGCGCGTGCACCCGTCTCTTGAGCCAAACCATCAGCACGGGCGCGGTCGATATCGACGACCGCGGTAATGTCGATTCGCCGTGCACCTTCTCGAATTGCCGCCACGTGGACGCGCGAGATTGCCCCGCAACCGACCATCGCCATCTTGAGCCGATGCGACATTGCCGCCCCTTTCCTTCATTCACCGGCCCCTGGTCAAGTGGTCGGCAACTCGGCTGCGAGGCCGGCCAATGCGTGTCGCGTCCGCTCGATCTGATAGCGCAGCCAGCCGGTTTCCCAGAAGTTGATGCCACCGCGTTCGTCGAGCAGTCGCTGATGGGCAGCCAGGTAGGCTTCGAGCGCCGGGCGGGACTGCGGTTCGGCGGCCAACGCGATCTCGGCAAGGTGAATGGCGTGAACGGGTTGGCCGCCAGCAAGTCGCTCTTGGGCGCGCTGAGCCAGCGCCAGCGCGCCCCCGGCCAATTCGACGACGTCGGGGTACACATCGTTCGGCAACGACGGGTAGAGCTCGGTGGTCGAACGTTGATGGAACCAGCCGGCGTAGCCTTCCCAGATGGCGCGCACACTCCAGGAGACGCAGCCGTAGCCTTGTCCGACTTCGAGATGAGGCGGGAGCTGGATCTCACGCATCAGCGTGAAGACGTCCTTGCCATCATTCATGCCCTGAACGGTGGCGTCGTGCACGTACTGCACCGCGTCGCGCACACGGGACAGCGCGGCACGAATCACCTCGGCCCCCTCGATCGGCGCGAAGTGACCGGTGAGCAACAGGGCCGGCTCGAGTGCAAGAACGCGGTTGACGGACTCGATGAAAGGCAAGGCGAAGCGATAACGGTCGCCGCGCAGCGTCACCAGGTTCGGGAAGTGTCCGAACAGCGCGCTGAACGTGTTGCCGACAAAGGCGATGCGGTGCTGCGGCAGCCAGACGCACATCGAATCGATGGTCTCACCGCCGGGGGTTGCAATCAGTTCGAAGCGCAGGCCGCCAAGCTCGAACTCGTGACGCTCTTTGAACGTCAGCGTCGGCTGTGGCCGCGCCTGCACGTGGCGGTGCTTCTCCGCCTTTCCGACTGCGCCAGGAAAGAACGGCGCGCTGTGCGCCACGCGGAAGGGGTGAATGCGTGCGTCGTCGTCTTGGCAGATGCGGTTGTTTTCCTGGGCGACGATTTCGGTCCCCGGTTGGCGCAACAGGTCGACGCCACCGACGTGGTCCACGTGAGCTTGCGTGAGCAGGATGTAGCGTATGGGGCCGCTGTCCACGGCATCGAAGTTGCCCTTGTGGACCGGCGCTTCGAAGCCAAGGCCGGTGTTGATCACGACGCGCCCAGCCGGGGTGACCACCAGGTAGGAATTGGACATGCCCTCTGACATCCAAATGAAATCGGTCACGCGGGTTGCCTGGTTCTGGCTGGCTGGCCGCATGTCGAACGCTCCGGGTCGCGATCGGTAGAGAGGCTCGCTCATGTGTGCTCATTTACCTCGTTGCGCGGTCGGATCGCCAGAGCGCCGGCATCTGAACCGTCGGTTACGGTGCCGTCGAAGTCAACCGCTTCCCGCTGCGGTGCCGGCGACGTAGTATCGGTGGGGCGTCGTCGGGTGTATGATACCGCTCACAGCACGAAGCTGCGGAAGGCTTGCGAACAGGAGGACAGGAGATGGCCAACACCATGAAGGCCGCGGTCGTCCACGCATTCGGGCAACCGCTCGCCATTGAGGAAGTACCGGTCCCGACACCGGGGCCGGGACAGGTTCTCGTGAAGATCGTCGCCAGCGGCGTGTGCCACACGGATCTGCACGCTGCCGACGGCGACTGGCCCGTCAAACCGGCCCTGCCGTTCATTCCCGGGCATGAAGGGGCAGGAACGGTGGTCGCGCTCGGCAGCAGCGTGACCGTCCTGAAGGAAGGCGACCGCGTCGGCATCCCATGGCTGCACTCTGCTTGTGGTCTCTGCGAGCACTGTCTGAGTGGATGGGAAACGCTGTGCACCGAACAACTGAACAGCGGCTACTCGGTGAACGGCGGGTTCGCGCAGTACGCGCTGGCACCGGCGGCCTACGTCGGCCGTCTCCCGGAGTCGCTCGATTTCGTCTCCGTCGCCCCGATCCTGTGCGCCGGCGTCACAACGTACAAAGGCCTGAAGGAAACCGATACGAAGCCGGGGGACTGGGTCGTCATTTCCGGTATCGGCGGACTCGGCCACGTCGCCGTGCAGTACGCCCGAGCGATGGGATTGCACGTTGCGGCCGTCGATGTGGACGATGCCAAGCTTGCGCTCGCCAAGCGCCTGGGTGCGGAGGTCACGGTCAATGCGGCGACATCCGATGCCGCCGCCGAGGTACAGCGCGCCATCGGCGGCGCCCATGGCGTGCTCATCACGGCGGTATCCGTCAAAGCCTTCCAGCAGGCCATCGGCATGCTGCGCCGCGGCGGCACGTGTGTGCTCAACGGGCTGCCGCCGGGTGAGTTTCCAACGCCGATCTTCGACGTGGTCTTGAAGCGGCTGACGATCCGCGGGTCGATCGTCGGCACGCGCAAGGACCTGCAGGAAGCGCTGCAGTTTGCCGCCGAGGGCAAAGTGCAGGCGACCACCGAGACGCAACCGTTGGAAGCGATCAACGACGTGTTCGCGCGGCTGCGCAAAGGGGCGGTGCAAGGGCGCGTGGTGTTGGCGGTGGCGTAACCAGCGCGTCGCAGTGCCAGCTACCAACGTGGGCTGGTCCGCCCCACGAACTCATTGAGCACCTGTAAGGCGCCAGGCTCATCCTTTGGAACGCTGGCGGCGGGGAACAACCACCAGTCCTCGGGCAACACGATTTCTTGCCCGGGAGCGATCGTCGTCAGCGGACCGAGATTCTCCAGTTCGAGGAACTCGTGGCTAGAATAGACCTCGATCGTTGCACCACCGTCGGGATAGTTGCCCTTGGGGTCGTGCGGGAAGCGTTTGAGGAAGAGCGTGCCGTCGAGGAGGTAGGCAACCCAGCCTTGCGCCGAGTCGACGCCGATCTTGCTTTCATCGTCGTGACGACCTGATTGGCCGGGTGGGGCCGCCTTCACTTGCGCGTGATCGATCTCGATGAGTCGGTCGCCGAAGTGGTAGCGCGGGTCGGCGATCTTCGTGTAGCTCCACAGCAGCAGGCGGCGGATGGCGTCGAACGCAGTGGGCGAGCCGACATCTTGCGGCACGAAGGCGCGGCCGCCGGGGCGCAGCACGGGCAAGCTCCAGGCCGCGTAGGTCAGCGGGTGATCGGAAATGTTCTTGATGTGCGAAACGATGCGCAGCCGCGATTCACCGGAGCGCAGTGTCACCTCCACGATCTTCTGGATGCCGGCCGCTGGTTGCGGCGGACCCGTCACGCGCAGCGTGTCGGCATTGAGCACCTCGACCGCGCAGGGCGCGTTGTCGAGCGCATACGTGGTCTCGCGCCGCTCGGGTGCGATCCACAGCCGCCAGCCGCCGCGTTGCACCCACTCGTTCTCCCCGCCCTTCCCCGCTTCCGACTGGCGCACGTACAGCAGGTTCGGACCGCCGGCGGCGTGGACATCCATGATGCGCGGGCCGATGTCGGTGACGACTTGCGTCTCGATCACACCGTTGCTGAGCCGGTAGGTGTTCGGCCAACCGTGGAAGTCCTCTTTGACGATCTGGGTGTGCGCCATAGCCTCACGCTGGGGAGCCGATCGTTCCTGGGCGACGAGGGAAACCGGATGCACCAGCGTGTTCAGCGCTGCCGCCGC
>DATKMS010000374.1:0-6014 GCA_035541735.1 Candidatus Margulisiibacteriota bacterium | reverse complement strand
CGGCGATGGTACAGAAACGACGTGGAACCGGCGCGACGCCACGGAGGCCGTCGGTCGGCCTGCAGTCCACATTTTCGGCGCATGTGCGACAGCTACGAAATCGCAGATGGCACGCGCTCTCCGAGCGCGGTTCTTCGTTTCCGTGGCGGGAGTTTCTGCAGGCGTTGTGGGCGGGCGAGTACCGCTGAGCGCGGTGGGCAGGAGGGCGTTGCGCCCTCCCGCATCCGTTGACTCGGCCGCGTCCGGGACCCCGAGGTTAGAAGTCGTGCTTGTCGACCACGTTGATGTCGAACGTCGTCTCGTTATTGTTGGGATTGCCGTCATAGTATGTCGGCCCGCCGACGGAAAGCGAGACGGAGCATCGATCGGGTGACTTCGAGTTGGGGGAGAAGTAGTTGTCCTTCGAGAATTGCAGTGTAACCGTCGCCGCGACTGACTTGCCTGCCTCAAGGGTGACGCAGTTCGGCGCCGGCGTCTGACATGGCGTGGCACCCTTCGGGAGCTTCGCTGGAAATGCGACTGAGCTGATTGTGCAGGTGCCAGAGTGTGAGACGGTGATCTGGTGACCCGGTGGTGCATCGTTGAGATCCGCGTTCGTGACGACAGCCTGCAGCGTCTTGGTAATGGAGTCCTTGTTGAGCGGGATGGTTTCGGTTGGGGGGCTCAGCGCCTTGATGACGGAGTCGTGTCCCAACTCGGCGTAGAACGTCAGGGAGCCGCCACCGTCGCTGTACCGATCGCTGACCTCGAACAGCAGTGTCTGGCCAGCACGCACTCTCACAGGGGTCGGCTGAGTGAAGTAATAGTTGATGCACGCGATCTCGGTGAGGGCTCCGCACGCACCGGTGTAAACGCTGAGGTTCGTTTGGTAGTTGGTCCCGACATAGTACGACGACGATACGTTGATGAAGCCGTCCGTCGGCGCCGTGTAGCTGAACCACACGCTCTTGGTGTTTTGACTGTTGGTACACGACTGCACCGGATCGCTCGGGGCGGTGGAGGCGCCGCGGGTGTCGATTGCCGGGCTCGTATACGGCAACGCGTTTGGGTTGATGACGGTCGGCGTCGAGCAACTGTCGCTGGAAGGCGGTGGCACCGCGCTGAAGGCGATATCGAGCGTCCCGCCGCTGGTGTAGTAGTCGGTGACCTCAATCAGGTACGTGGTCCCAGCCGTCACCTCGAACCAGCTGCTAACAGCCGAGCAAAAGTCAGCGACTTGCGTCAAGCCGCCGCACGACCCGGTGTACACCGTGACGAACGCTTGGTAGGAGCTATCGGTCGTATCGAATTGAATGGTTCCGTTGACCGCCGGCGTGAAGCTATACCACACGCTGAACCCTTCCTGAGTACCAGTACAGTTGGGATGAATCGGATCCGTCAATTCGGTCGTCGCGCTCGTCGTGTCCTGCGAATCGCTGAACGGGAGCGAGCCGATGACGATCGCATTCGTGCAAGCGTCGTTGACCGGCTGCGCGTTGGCGCGCGCGCCCGCGATCAGCACCAGCGCGACCACCACCGTGACGGCAAGCCATCTGCGGCCGTCGTGAATCAATGATGCTGTGGTTCCTCTGAGTACGAACGTCATGAGCCCCTCCTTTTTCCTTCTCGCTATGGCCGGTAGCTTGCCGGCGCGATGTTGCGTGTGTGAATTGCGCTTTCGATTTGCTCCAACCGGGCTTTCAACTCAGAAATCTCCTGCGCTTGTGCGGCGATCTGTCGATGCTGCTTCTGCACTTCGTTGAGCAGCATGGCGTTGACGAAGTGGTAGCGCACCGTCTGCGCCTTGCCCTGGTCGTCGTACACCACGAGATCGGGGTAGACCTTGGCGACCTCCTCGGCAACGAGCCCGTATTGTTCGAGGCCTGACGGGTCGATGTCCTTCTTGTAGCGGAAGCGCACCGGCCGCAGCTTCATCAGCTTGCTGGTGCTGTCGCCCATGTCCTGAATGTCGTCTTTGAACCGCGCCGACGAGGTGGTGGTGCCGAGCTGGCCGTTGGCGTTGACGTACACCGCCACGCCGCTGCTGCTGGTAGCGCCGTTGATGCCGGCGATGTAGGTGCCGGTGTGGGTGCCGACAGTTCCTATGCGGATGGTGTCCGACTCGGATGTCAGGCCCAGGTTCCCGATATCAATATTGCTGTTTCCTGTCGTGAGATTCGCCCCCGCATATACGCCGATTGCGATGTTGTTTACGCCAGTGCTGTAAACCAGCGCCTGGTTCCCCACCGCGGTGTTCCCTCCGCCTGTCTGGTTGTAGAGAGCCTCAAAACCCACCGCAGTGTTCGAAACGCCGGATTTGTTGCTCTGAAGTGCTTGCGCACCGACCGCAGTGTTCTGTCCACCATCGGCGTTGGAGTAGAGAGCCTCAGCGCCGACCGCTGTGTTTTCAAAGCCAGTGGTGTTGGCAAGGAGCGCCTGACGACCCAGTGCCGAATTGAGACCACCGCTCATAGAGAAATTGCCCGCGTTCTCGCCCACGAAGGTATTGTCGTTTCCAAAGTTATGAAGGAATCGCGAGCCGCCCTTGAAGATGTTCCCGGCTGTCGCTGATGCGGAATCCGGCAGCGCGATATTTCCGGTGATGCCTGATAGGGCCGTGATGTCAGCATTTGCGCCGTTAGCTGCAGCGCCGAGGTTGCTGAGGGCTCCTGACGCTGTGCTCGCCCCCGTACCACCGTTGGTTACCGGCACGGTCCCAAGTAAACTGATGCTGGGGTTCTGGCCACCGGAGGATGCCAGCGGGTCGCTCGCATCTACCGACAATACGCCGGCGTTGCTGAGCGTCGTCGATCCACCCAGCGCGACGGTCCCGCCGCCGCTCAGGCCGCTGCTGGCGTTTACCGTCACGCTCGAGTTGGCGAGCATGCCGTTCGTCACACCGCCATTCGTGAGGCTGACGCTGACGCTGCCAGCGGACGCTGACGCTGATAGTCCGCTTCCTGCAGTCAGCGAGTTCACCACACTGCTCGGGGTCCAGTTGGAACCGTCGAACGTGAGTGCCTGGCCGGCTGTCGCCCCAGCGGCGGGGCTGGTGCCCAGTTTGCCCGCGGAGTCGACGAACACCGGCACGCCGCCGCTCGCGCTCGCGCCGTTGATGCCGGCGATGTAAGTGGCGGTCTGTGCGCCGGCCGTGCCAAGGCGGATCGTGTTGGCCTCGGCCGCCACGCCGAGGTTGCCGATGCAGATGTTGGCGCTGCCAGTAGTGAGGTTGGCTCCCGCGGACGGGCCGAGTGCAATGTTAAAGATGCCAGTGGTGTTGCCAGAAAGTGCGGCATCACCCACGGCTACGTTCCAAGCACCCGTGGTGTTGCCGGCGAGCGCACTGGTACCTAGCGCGGTGTTGTCGACGCCGGTGGTGTTGCTGTTGAGCGCATTGAACCCGACCGCGGTGTTGAAATCGCCCGTCGTGTTTCCGCTCAGGACGTTACTACCCAGGGCCGTGTTTTCGAGGCCGGTGGTGTTGCTGTTGAGCGTGAACAACCCGACCGCGGTGTTGAAAGCGCCGGTGGTGTTGTTCACGAGCGTACTGGCCCCCACTGCGGTATTGCCATTGCCGGTAGTGTTCTGGGTGAGCGCCGAGGCGCCCACGGCCGTATTGGAACCGCCGCTCGTGTCGGAAACCAAGGCGCCGTTTCCGATGCCCGTGTTGCTGCCGCCGAATTGATGCGGCGTCACCAGCGAGATTTCCAATTGCGGCCAGTGGCTGGTCCCCGTGCTCTCCTTGCTGTCGAACTGCACCGATATGCCCGCCGGGTTCGGCACCAGCGCCAAGCCGTTGTTGGGCAGTACGGTGTCGAGCCAGTCCTTGACGAGCTGCGTAACGTCGATCGCTCGGAAATCGTTCTTGTCGGCCGCGGTCACGGAGAGCGTAGCCTCGGGTGGTGCCCCGAGCGACGGGGCCCTCGCGGCCGTGACGCCCGCTTCGGTCCAGGCGCTGGTGATGCGAACGACATCGACGGCACCCGCATGGGTGATCTTGTTTACGCCGACGGTCAGCGTCGCCTTGGCGATATCATTACCGGTGGTACCGGCCGGCAGGGTCGAGAGATCGAACTGCAAGTAGACATTTTCCACCGTTGTGCTTACCGGCGGCCCCAGGACGAGCAACGACGTCGCTGCGCCGAAATTGGAATTCGGGGCGGTCGACTTCGTGTACGCGTCACCAATCAACCTGACCGAGTCCGCCGCGGCGGAATGCGCTACGCACGCACAAGCCACGAGCCCCATTGCCCACGCAACGAAACGCTTCATCTCGCCTCCCTTGTCACCGGACTCGCTATCGACTTCGATGGCGCCCTGGTGAGTTTCACCATGGCTCCGCGGGTAGACACTGCCCGCTCTCTCCGGTTCGTGTGAACCGCAGGGTCGCAACAATCCGCGCCGTCGCGTCATGCTGAGACGTTGCCCTCGCTCATTGGTTAATGTTGGCGGAGGGAGGTAACAGGAAGCACGCACTCGTGTCACCTCCCAAATGGGAGGAAATCCAACCGTTGATAGACGTTTCCACTCCTCGACCGGTGTGATACCCAGCCCCCAAAGGTTTTCTCGTGGCACGTCGGATCGACCGATTTCCACGCAATCGTGAGGCGCACGCCCTTGAGTTGATCGACTTGATCTACGCGGCGGCGACGGACCCCAGCGGATGGCCGGGGTTGCTGGAGCGCCTGGCCAAGGCCACCGACAGTGAGATGGCCCATTTCACGGTATACGACCTCGCGCAGCACCGAGAGGCGGTCGAATATCGATTCGGCGGCGATGCCAGCTCGTATGTCGACTACGACCGGTACTGGGCCGCGCACAACGTGTTCATGCGGGCGGCGGCACCGACGCTGCGCAGCGGTGCCGTCGACGTTGGCGAGGCGCTCGTGCCGGACCGTGAAGCGATGCGCACCCCCTTCTACAACGAATTCCTGCGTCCAGTCTGGGGGGTGCTGCACCACGCCGGGGCTTGCGTATTCATGGAGCAGTCCATTCGTGCCTTCATGTTGCTCGCCCGCAAGATCGGCAAGCCGTCCCCTTCGGCCGAGGACCTCGCGCTGCTACGGACGCTGACGCCGCACCTTCAACGCGCGGTGGCCGTGCAGCGGCGCATTCGCGGCCTCGAACTGGACCGTGCGTTTGCGCATGCCGCGCTCGACCGCCTTACTACTGGGTTAGTGGTGCTCGACGCCGGCGGAGCGGTCCGGTCATACAACGCTGCGGCGAAGTCCACCCTCGACGCAGACGACGGGCTCGTCTTGCGCCGCGACGGACTCCGGGCGGCTCACGAGCCGACGGCAGCGGTACTGCGCAAACTCATTGCCAGCGCGTGCGCAGAGACCGGCTTACAGCCGCTGGGCGGCTGGCTGAGCGTGCCGCGTCCCTCCGGCCGCCGTGCGTTCGTGGTGCTCGTAGCGCCATTGCGGACCGAGCGTTCATTCCTGGCCCAAGATGCCCGCCACGCAATCGTGTTCATTACCGACCCCGAACGCACCCCCGAGTCGCTGGACGGCCTCTTAGCGCGCGTCTACGGGCTGACGGCCGCCGAAGGTCGCGTGGCGGCACAACTGCTCGCCGGAGCCAGTACGGCCGACATCGCTGAGCAGCTGGAAATCACGGTTGGTACAGTGCGGTGGACACTCAAGCAGATTTTTGAAAAGGTCGGGGTTCGTTCGCAGGCCGACCTCGTCCGCGTGTTGTTGCGCAGCATCGTGGGCATACAGAATCTCGAATAAGGCGACAGGCTGGCGCCCCGAACTTCGCGCAGCGGTTGAAACCGCGCGCGACCAGCTGGCGCTAAGCCTGCCGGTGCAAGCTCCTCTCTCCGCCGATCTGACAGCCGAGCGCGCTTGAATGCACGTACGCGGACGGATCGATCTGCGGCTGCTTGCCGTTGAACGGGGACAGCATGGCGGCTGGAATAGCGAAGGTGAGTCGCGTGGGTCAATGTGGGCAGAAGGGCACAGATCGACGTGACGACGCTGTCGTCATTCATCATGACATATGACGAGGTCGTTGGCGGCGCCCAATCACTT
>DATKMS010000373.1:0-10729 GCA_035541735.1 Candidatus Margulisiibacteriota bacterium | reverse complement strand
CGCGAGCGGGCGCTGGGACCGGATGCTCCGGACACGATCGAATCGCTTCGGCTGGCATCTCGCGCATGCCGCGAGAACGGGGATTACGCCAGGGCATTGGTACTCGCCCAGCGCGCCCTGGAGGCACGGGAGCGCACCTCGGGTGCACAGTCTCCCGCCACGGCGGCGGCACTCGAGAATCTTGCCGAAGTAGACGGCGCACGCGGCGACTACGCGCCGGCGGTACCACTCGCCCAACGCTCGCTCGACATTCGCGAGAAAACTCTCGGGAAGAATCATCCCGATACCGCCGCATCCTTGCACTGTCTGAGCGAGTTGGCCCGCAACCGCGGTGACTATGCGCAAGCCCTCCCGCTTGCACAGCGGGCGCTCAGCATTCGCGAGAAGGCCCTGGGACCGGAACACGTGGACACCGCTGAATCGCTGAACGACCTCGGGCTCGTGTACTTCGAGATGGGCGACGACACGCAGGCCGAGCCGCTGTATCAGCGGGCGCTGGCGATTCGCGAAAAGGCCTTCGGCCCGGATCACCCGCTCACGGCGGAATCGGTGAACAACCTCGCGGTGCTGTATTGGCGGCAGAAGGACTTCGGGCGCGCCGTGCCGCTGTTCGAGCGCGCCCTGCAGAGCAAGGAGCGCACGCTCGGTCCCGAGCATCGCAACACAGCCACGGCACTGAACAACCTGGCCGAGGTCTATCGGAGCACGGGCGACGTCCGCAAAGCGATCGCGCTGGCGCAGCGGGCTGTGGCGATCTGGGAGAAGGTCCTGGGCCCGAATCATCCGCACACCGCCGCGGCACTCAACAATGTCGCCGGCTTCTACTGGAGCACGGGCGACTACGCGCAGGCGGAACCGCTGCTGCGGCGCGCCGCGGCGATTTGGGAACAAGCGCTGGGCGCCGAGCATCCCGACACCGCACGCTCCTGGAACCTGCTCGCCGCCTTCTACCGCAGCATGGGGGACTACGCGCAGGCGCTCGCCTTCTACCGCCGCGGCCTTGCCGACCAGGAGCACACGCTCGCCAGCGTGTTCGCCGTCACCTCCGAAGAAGAGAAGCTGCAGTATCTCGAGAAAACGCAGGGACACTATCTGGCCGCGCTGTCCCTCATTCAGAGCCGATTTCCGCGCGACCCCGACGCGGTGCGGTTCGGGCTCGATTTGGTGTTGCGGCACAAGGGCATCGTGCTGGACGCACAAGCGCGCACGCGCGAGGCGCTGGCCGGGCACCTGCAAGGCGACACCCTGCGAACCTGGGAGCAGCTCAGCAAACACCGGGCGGAACTGGCCAAACTGCTACTGAGCCGACCCGAGGACCAATCACCCGAAGCGTACCGCAGCACGGTGAGCGCACTGGAAGACACCATCACCGCCGAGGAGCGTTCTCTGAGCGCACGCAGCGGCGTGATGGCACAGGAGTTCGCGCAGCGCGAGGTCACCGCCCAGATGGTCGCACAGCGCTTGCCAGCAGCGAGTGCCCTGGTCGAGTTCGTCGTCATCCGCGACTGGGACGACAAGCGCCTGGTCTGGACGCCGGTATCGCGCTACCTGGCATTCGTCCTGACGTCGGACAATCGCGTCACCCTCGTCGATCTTGGTGAATCGAGCCCGATTGATACCCAAATCGAAGGGGCGCTGGCGGCCGTCAATGATCCCAACTTTCTGAAGGACCTGAACAGCTACACCCTCAAGACCGACACTGCTTTGGCCCGCCTGTACGGACAGACCATCCAGCCCCTGGAGCCGGCCATTGGAAAGACGGGGTTCCTGCTTGTCAGCCCGGATGGAGAGCTCAACAAGGTGCCGTTCGCTGCGCTGCGCACACCGGACGACCACTATGTCGTCGAGCAACGGACCGTGTCGTACCTGGCGAGTGGACGTGACCTGTTGCGCAGCAAAACGGGCATCGAGCCGTCACTGGAAATGCTGCTCATCGCCAATCCCGCCTTTGACGATCGCAAGGTGTTCCGGTCGAGTGTGTTTCGCTCCCGCCCGGTGGTCCGCGCGCCGGACTACGAGAAGGTCGAATACCCACCGCTACCCGGAACAGCGGAGGAAGCAAAGATGATCCCGCCGTTAGTGGCAGGAGCGAAGAAGGTGCTGGTCGCCTCGGCGGCGACCGAGTCTGCGGTCCGCAGCACGCGCTCGCCGCGCATTCTGCACCTGGCCACGCACGGGTTCTTCCTGAAGGACCAGGCCGACGATCAGTCGCCGCCGGATCCGCTGGGGCGCGGCCGGCGGCCGCTCTTCCGCGGCGGAGCGGAGAGCCCGCTGGCGCGCTCGGGGCTGGCGCTGGCCGGTGCCAACCACGCCGACGAAGTCACCACCGGCGACGACGGCATCCTGACCGCGTTGGAGGTCACCAGCATGGATCTCTACGGCACCGATCTCGCCGTGCTGTCGGCGTGTGAGACCGCGCTCGGGCAGATTCGGACGGGCGAAGGCGTCTTCGGCTTGCGTCGAGCCTTTGTGCTGGCGGGCGCACGCAATCTGATGATCAGCTTGTGGCCGGTGAGCGACAAGGTCACCCGCGATCTGATGGAGCGTTTCTATCAGGCGTACACCAACGGCGCGCCGGCAGCGCAGGCGCTGCGCGACGCCGAGGTGCAAACCATTGCCTACCTGCGTGAGTTGACCAGCGCCGGAACGCAGCATCGTGCCTACGCCCCGGTGAATCTCTGGGCACCCTTCATCCTGCAGCAAACCGGCGTGAACTGAGCACAGCCGAGCAGTGCCTGCCGCTGTCCACGCAGATGGGACACTGGTAAACTCTGGGCCGTACGTGTCGCATGCGCAAGAGACCTCGAATGCGAAACCTTGGAGCGGCTGCAGAAGAAGCGGGAAGCCGATTGCGCGTCGAGTATTGGGCCGATTCTCACGTCGGACTCGTCCGCCAGAGTAACGAGGACGCCATCGGCTGCTTTCCGGAGTTGAACCTCTTCGTGGTCGCCGACGGCATGGGCGGCCACAACGCCGGCGAGGTGGCCAGCCGCATGGCCGTGGACGTTATTCAGGGCGTCTTCCAACGTGAGAGGCCGCGCAAGGAACGCGCTGCTCGATTGTTGCATCGACTGCGTCGTTTGGGACGTCCTTACAACCCAGGGCAATCGCCCGATGCCTTGCTGCGCAGCGCCGTGGAACTGGCGAACCGCAAGATCTTCGAAGCGGGACGCCCTGCGAAAGGTGAAACAGAAGCACGGCAGATGGGGACGACCGCCGTCGTCCTGTACCTCGCACCCGATGAACCGAGCGCCTACTGGGCTCACGTTGGGGACAGCCGTCTGTACAGACTGCGCGGCGACCGCCTCCAGCTCCTCACGGTGGACCATACCGCCCACGGGAAGGCCTACCGACAATGTGACGAGGCGCCACTCGACCTGCCACATACCAACGTGCTGCTGCAAGCGCTCGGTCCGGTAGCGAACGTCGACGTGGCAGTGCGAACCGACGAACTCCACAGCGGCGACCGCTTTCTCCTCTGTAGCGACGGCGTGTCCGGTCTCGTCGGCCCGGCATTCACGCAGCGCGTACTCGCCGAGTCGCCGACCCTTGCCGCCGCCGGCGAGCAACTCATCCAGGGAAGCCTCGCTGCGGGCGGAAAAGACAACGCCAGCGCCATCCTTGTGTACGTAGCGGAGTAGTTGAGCCGCATGTGCCTAACAAGCACCCTTCGAGACGTCCTGCAGGTTAAACCAACTCAGCGACCGGGGACGATGCGTTGCTGGATGGGCGCCGCTGGCTGAACGGCTGGAGCCGGCGCTTGAGCGGCCTCCTCCTCTTTGGGACGCACGAACTTCCGCGCTCGCGCCGGTGGCGCGTCGCTCACTGTAAACACGCGCCCCGTACGCATGAAGAGGTTCTCCATTTCCGGACGCGTGAAGGGACGCGAGCCGAGGCGGCCGAAGACACTCACCTGGTTCCCACTCTCGTCGACGGCGCGGTCGCGATCGATTCCCTTCGACAACGTGAGCGCCGGCCCGTGCGTGCGATAGGTGGCGATGAGCCGCGGCGTCGGGATCGGGCTGAAGCCGGAGTCACCGGGGGTGTCACCCGGAGCGATCAGCTGCAGAACGCGCAACCCGTTCCTGCCGTCCGCGACGTACGCGAAGACGCTTCCGACCGTTGCTCCAACGCGGATCGATCGGACGTCGTTCATCGCGCCGCCGGCGTTGAACATCTGCTGCAGGAACGGCCGTTCGGGTTTTTCGACGTCGACGATTGCGAGTCCCTGGCTCCCCGCCGGCACGTAGGCGTAGGTGCGTGCAACGTACAGCTCACCGGCTTCGGCGATGTCCAGCGCCCCCGCGAGGCGCGGGGCCTCGGGTGACGTGATGTCGATCACGCGCAACCCGCTTGCATCGGTCACGAAGGCGTAGCGGAACTGGATCGCAACGGCGCGCGGTTCAACCAGATCCGGACTCCCCAGCTGCGCCACCACCGTCGGATTGAGTGGGTCGCCAATGCCGACGATCACCAACCCGCGCGGCGTCAGGATGTACGCATAGTTGCCGGCGACGGCGATGTAACGTGCGCCTGTAAGGATGCCATCCGGGTTGAACGTCGTAACGCGCTCCAGGAAATTGTTCAACGGATCGCCGTCACCCAGACTGTTCACATCGACGACCACGAGACCTTCCTGCCGATCGCTCACGTACGCGTACCGGTAGATGGAATGCATTGGCGTCTCCATGTTGTCCGGATTGTTCGGCCGGCCGTAGTAGATCGGCATGTTGGTGGGCAGCGCAACGCCGGTTGCATCCTTCGTCTTGACGTAAGCGCGTTGCCCCAGCGGCGAGACCGGCGCGCTGATGATGCGTTCGGAGAAGCCCTTGTTGTCGATGTTGGCCACGTCGAACACCCGCAAGCCGTCGCTGCCGTTCGCCGTGTACAGATACTCGCCGCGCAACTGCAGGCTCTGGATGTTGCGGCCGGAATGATGGTACGCCTCGCGCAGGTTCTGGCCGTTGTCGACGTGGCGCTGATAGTTGGCCGGGTAGGCCAGACGCTGCAGGTTGCTGCCGATAACGGCTTGTGGCTCGTCCCACTCCGTCACCCCGACCGCTTCAACACCATCTTCGCCCTCGCCGACCCACGCAAATCGCCCGATGAAGTTTACAAGGTTCGTCCCCAGTGTGAGGACTTGCGCCATCCAGGCGTTGTTGTCACCCGCCTCCGAAAGATGACAGTCGGTACACGTGCGTGTCTGCTTGCTGCGCACCGTGTGTGGGAAGTGCCCGTTGAAGGCCTGGCTGCTGTAGCCCTCGGCGGACACCGGCATCTGTTGCGCGTAGACCCGTTCGCGGTTCGCGTTCGTGCTGCTGATCATCACGGCGCTGGACGAGCGCGCCGGCGCGATGATGTATCCGGGGGGCTGGGAGTCGTCCGTCTTCGTCGTGCTGTGTCGCTGCTTGGCGAGCATGAAGATGTCGTTGCGCAGCACTTGAGGGTTGTATGAGGTCCAGTTGCGCGACTCGCCCCCCTCGAAGTGTTGCATGTATTTCTTCCAATCCGCCTGTTGCGGCAGATGGCAGCCGAAGCAACTGGTCACCCAGGAGGTGTGGCACGTGTAACACGCCATCTCATCGCTGCGATGCGCGAGTTGCTTCGGATCGTCAGGCAGCGCGCCCCAGGTCTTGCCGTCGCGTTGCAGCGTCTTCGCGAGGCGCGCCTTCTCGTTGTAGTACTTCGACGCTGGATCGATCGTATCGAGGACCTGTTTGACCACCCACGGCTCGCGGTCGGGATAGAGCATCGAGCGTTGGATGAGCGTACACGCCCCGGCCCCCGATGGGCATGGCTGCCCGCTCTCATCGACCCATTCGAAGCGCAATCTTCCGAACGGGGTCTGCAAGTCGCGCATGAGGCGTCCGCCGCGCATCGTGTTGTCGATGTCGGCGCGGCGCGACAGCGCGCCATGGCAGTCAACGCAGCGGATCTCGGTGGCGTCAGGGTACTCGCCGTAGATCTTCCCGTTGCCGTGTGCGTCCTTGGAGAAGTGGCAGTCGACGCAGTGCATGCCCTTCTCGGCGTGGATGTCCATCAATTGCACGCCGCGATCGAGCTTGTCCGGCGCGTTCCAATCGATGATGTGACCGTCTTTGTCGAGCAGGTTCCCTTTACGGTCCTGCCAGTACACCGCACGAAAGATCCAGCCGTGCCCGTGGTAGTCGGCGAACTTCGTCTCCTTTGTGGGCAGATGACTGGCGTTGCGCAGGACGCTTTCATCCGTCCACAGACCGCGCACGGCGGCCTCCTCCGGGTTGCGCACCAGGCTGGTAAACATGCGCTGCGCGTCGTGGGCGTTGAACGGTGCCGGCGCATCGACCGTGGGGTAGCGTTGGTCCTTGGGCCACATGAGGTCGCCGTCGGTCTCGTAATCCCACATCTGGAACCCGTAGTAGGTGTTCACGAAGGCGTTCGGCTGGTGCATGTGGCACACCATGCACTGGCTGGACGGGATGCCGGTCGTCAGCAGGTGCTTGATCGGATGTCCGGACTCGCCTTTCGGAATCGTGGCATCGTCGCCGCGGTAGGTGCCGTCGTGACCGGCGTCCGCGTACGGTCCCGAGTGCACAGGGTCCGCATCATTGGCGTAGACCACATGACACGCGCTGCAACCGCTGGAGCGAAAGTCTCCCGGGTGGTCGTTCGTGCCGAGGAAGGACAGCATCGGATCGTTGAGACGGGTCTTGTGAATGTTGAGCACGCCGGCGCTGATGCGCAGATCCGTCCCCGGGCCACGCGTGCCGAACTTCATGTCCGGCCGGCCGGGTTCATCAACGAAGGGTCCGAGGTTGGGGTTTCCGACTTCCGATACGTTGGACCGGTCCACCTTCCCGCCGCGCTCGAATGCCCGCAGCGGATCAGGCGGCGGCACGACGTTCCAGCGCGGCAGCGGTTCGAGAAACGGGAGTACGCCGTTGGCCGAGTCGGCGGCGTTGGGAGGCAGCACCGCACGCATGGAGCGCGGCACGCCATCGCGGCTGTACGACTCGCCGAAGATGTAGCGCTTCAAGGGCACGATCCCGTTGTTGTATGCCGCCCCGCCCCACAGCATGGCCGAAGTGGTCATGAGGCTCTTCTCGACGTTGCTCACTTGCTCCGGGTGGCAACCAACCGAACCGCACGTCTGCGGCGCCACGCGCAAGTCACCAGGGTTCTTGAAACGGATGAACTCCGGCGACTCCTGATTCAGCAGCGTGTAGGTGCGTTCGGGATCAGCAGACGCGATACGCCCCGGGTGCTGCGGATCGCTCCAGCGCTCGGGGAAACGCGGCTGCACGTGCGCCGTGTCCATGGCCCGACGATAGGCTGGGGTTCCGGGAGCCGCCTCGCCCGGAGTCACATCGGCGTGGCCACCGTGGCAGTTGGTGCAGCCGATCTTCCTGACGGCATGCATCAGTTCGAGCTTGCTGTGGCACTGCTCGGACTGACAGCCTCGACTCGTGTTGGCAACCTCCTCGTCCGTTTGCGCCCGCATGGTCGCCTCATCCGCCAGCGCGCTGCGACCCATCGACAGGACGCACACCAGGCAGATGGCAATCCACGCGCGCATCGCAGCCTCCACGGGTTTAGAAGACGAGCACAACATCGGTCCCTACCTGGTACAGAGTGTTCGCCTGGAAGATGTCGTTGAAGCCGGCCACCGGTTGAAACACCGCGACGAAAGGCTTGAGGATGATATTGTTGCTGAGCAGCGGCCGGAATTCGAAGCCGAGGCTCATGTCGACACCGACGTCGTTGCGAATCGACGGCTGCTTGAGGAGGAGCTCGAGGGGCTGGGTGTCGACGAATCGGATATAGTTGACGTTGGCGACCGCCCGCAGCGTCTGCGTGACCTCGGCGCTCGCGCCGAGGTTGAAAATCAGAATGCCTGGATTCACGAAGTTGGCCTGCCCCTCGAGGTGGCTGCTGCGCAGATCGGGAATGAAGCTGTCGTTCTGCATCAACCCCACCCCGCCGCGATCGGTGATGCGGATACTCTGCCGATTCCAGTAGCTGAACTCGCCGCCCAGGATTCTCGGATTGTCGAGGATCGAATCGAAGCCGCGGGCCTGCCCGCCGCGCGGATTGTCGTCGCCGGAGGTGAAGAACACAGACGTCTGATAGCGCAACCAATCCTGGTCGAGTGACAGCTCGAGGAATGCCAGTTGCCCGTTGATGTCGACCGCCCGCCCGGCAATCGGGCTGCGCGTATCGTGGCCGAGCGCCTGGTAGAAGGCGTGGCTCACATTGATGCGATCGATGTGTCCTTCGCTGGCCCAGCCGAGATAATAGGCCTCGACGTTGTGCGGGCGGGCAACGCCGACGGGATCCGGGCGCACGAGGAACCCGTTCTCATCGAACGTGTAGCCGCTCTTCGACCCGTCGTCGAAATCATAGATGAAGCTGAACTCGGTCTGGTAGCCGAGGAAGAGCGAATCCTGGATGTAGGCGTTCGCCACGACGATCTGCTGATCGCGCAAGACGAAGCGATTGAGCCCGCTGTTCGTGCCCTTCTCCGCCTGGTTGAAGTAGGCGAGGTTGAATTGATAGCGATTGCCGTCGGCCGAACCGAACAGGCGGATGCCCTGGTTCACGTCAGAGAAGATGAGGCCGCGAAAATCGCTGTTGAGCGGCTGGCGGCCCACCTTCAGCGACACGAAGTCGTAGCGCGACGACAGATCCATGAGATGGATCTCGATCGCACCTTCCTGCAACTCGACGTTTCCGGTCGTGCGCGAGGTGCCATTCACGACGTCCGGGCTGACGACGCCGTTCTCATTCACTCCGAGGTGGTTGATGTCGGCGGCCGCCTCCAGCGTGAGGGCCCACTCGAAAGGCTTGAATGCAGTGGATCCCTTTTGCAGGTCGCCGCGAATCGCAAACTTCTGGTCGAACGCGACGGAGTTCCCGTTGCCGAAGAACCCAAAACTGCCGGGCTGTGCGGCGCTGGCACCGCTCGGAACCGGCGCGGAGAAGTTGTCGACGGAGGTACGGGAGATACCGGTGAGCTTCAGAAAGATGTCTTGGCCCCAGATCGGGTAATCACCTTTCAAGATGTTCTGGTTGTAGGGGTCGTACCAGGGATACGCCTTTTGCGCGATTCGCCAACGATCGGGAACCGGTTCGAACTGTGTAGCGGGTGTCGGCGTGACCTCCGGGCCCTTCGAAGGGGCAGTGTCGCCGGAAGGATTGTCTTCGGCGCACACCGGCTGGACACACCAGCAAGTTAACGCGAGGACTAGGAGAAGCGCGCCCCAACCCACCGCTCCTCGTTCCTTCCCTACCGGCACCTGCATCGCACCCCTTACCTGAGAAGTACCCACCACACCCCGAACGCTGCGGCGGCAAGAAGCACCGCAAGGGAGAGACCGAGCGGCGACAAGATATGGTTCAAGACCGCTCCCCTACCGTTACGGGCCGAAGGCCCAGCGGACGACACAGGAGCGGTTGGGTCCACAACCTCAAACTCGTCACCGCCCAGACGCAGCCGCATGCCGTGACCGAGCCGGATCTCGCCGCGCACTGCCTTGCCGTCGGCGATCACCTGCTTGTCTTCCAGTGGAACGAGATACCACCCGTCGCCGCGGTGCTCGATCGTCGCGTGCTGGCGCGACGCGGTCCCGGAGTACAAGCGCAGGTCGCATTCACGCGACCGCCCCAGCAGGTAGGTCGACTGATCGAGGAAGTGGGTTGCGGCATGCGCCTTCGGTTCGACCTGGTTGAATTGAATGCCAACGACCACCGCTTTCTCAATGACCGTTTCGGTGAAATCGATCGGTGCCTGCGATTCTTGCTGCGTGCCGCGGCTGAGCTGCTGCGGTGGGACTGCTGCGCTCCCGTAGACGGTGCCGTCGGCAACACCTCCTTTGTCGACCGAAGCTGTACCAGGTCCTGCCGGCTGTGCGCCGGTGGGCGGAGGGGCGGTTTCAATTTTGGGGGCCGCCGGAGCCAAGCCGAGATTGACGACCGTACCCGCATCGACGCTCGCCGGGGGACGATCGGAATGGGTCCGCGCCCCCGGCCGCTGGAGAGTCGGCGGGACGACCACGTCCTCGGCGCTGCGCCCCGCCGACTTGTCCGCGACGACTCGCTTCTGATCTCCCGCCGCACCGGTGTCGTCCGTCTCCGGCGCCTTGTCCGAGCGTCGCGGTTGCAAGGTTGGCGGGCCGGCGTCATCGACGACGGTCTTGTCACCCGCTTTTTTTTTGGTGGTGTCGCTTGCCATCGACAATTCGGCTGCAGCGCTCCGCTGTGGCTGTGGCCTTACTGCTCTGGACGCCGGTTGAACTTCAGGTACGGCAACCGTACACCGCGGACTTCGATGTAGTCGGCGCGGATCGCAGCGGGCGGCTCGAACCCCGATCCGGAAACGGTCCCGGCAAATGTCACGATGTCGTCTTGCTCGACGCCGTCTCCGCTCACCCCGAGACCGCCGATCAACACGCCGTTGCGATAGAGCGGCGCGCTGCCGGGAAAAAAGACGATGCCGTTCTGCCGGCCATTGGTGGGTTCGCCGGCGTTCGTGCACGGCGTACCCGAGTCCTCAATGAAGATGCGTCGGAAGGGTCCGGGTGTGGTGCCGTCGATTCCCGACGGGAAGAACGGCTGCGCGCCGAAACTCAGTGTCCGGTTGGTGATCGCGGTCGAGGTGTAACCGGGCAGCGGGAAAAATGGCGTGACGCTGCAGTCGCCGACGCCCGCGCAGTCGAGGCGGTCGACCGGCGCCACCGTCGTGCTGCTGAAG
>DATKMS010000372.1:0-12289 GCA_035541735.1 Candidatus Margulisiibacteriota bacterium | reverse complement strand
GACTGATGCCGGCGAGTTTCTGACCACTGCCTGATCGGTCAGAAGGTAGGATTGCATCATGCCTGCTCGGACAGAGTTGAGCCCACCCCAACCGGCCCCGGCGATGCGGCAGGCCTTCAGGGGCGGCCCCTAGTCCGATGGAGTGGCTCGTCAGGTCGTTTCAACTGTACCCCGAGCTGGCGATCTTCCTGACGCTGGCGCTGGGCTATTGGCTCGGCAACCTCAAGCTCGGCACGTTCAGCCTCGGCTCCGTGACGGGCGTGCTGCTCGCCGGCGTGCTCGTCGGCCAGATGCACATCACCATCTCGGCGAACGTCAAGTCGGTCTTCTTCATCCTGTTCCTTTTCGCCGTCGGCTACGGTGTCGGGCCGCAGTTCTTCCGCGGCCTCAAGAGCGACGGCGTGCCGCAGGCGATCTTCGCCGTGCTGCAATGTCTGGTGTCTCTCGCGAGCGCGTTTGTGGTTGCCTGGTTCTTGGGCTTCGACGCCGGCGCTGCGGCAGGGTTGCTGTCCGGATCGCAGACGATCTCCGCCGTGCTCGGTGTGGCCACCGACACGATCAACCAGCTGGACATCCCGGCCGATCAACGCACGCTGTTCCTGAACCACATGCCGGTGGCGTACGCCGTCACGTACATTTTCGGCACGGCCGGCGCGGCGTGGCTGCTGGCATCCATTGGGCCGAAGCTGCTCGGCGTCGATCTCGCAGCCGAGTGCAAACAGCTCGAGGCGCAGCTCGGCGCGCGCGAACTCGAACCCGGCGTGGTGCCAGCGGCCCGGCGCTTCGATGTGCGCACCTACCGCGTCACCAACGAGCGGCTGGCGAACCAGACCGTTGCTGCTTGCGAAGAGCGGCTGAAAGACACACGCACGTCGGTCGAGAGGATCCGTCATGACAACCGCATCGTCGATGCCGAGCCGGGTACGCGTATCCAGCTCGGCGACGTGGTGGCGGTTGTTGGACGTCGCGATGTGCTCGTGGAAGCCGATCTCGCCATCGGCCCCGAGGTGCAGGACTTCGAGCTGATGGACTTTCCCAGTCAGGTCATGGACGTCGTGATCACCAACAAGGAGATCGCCGGCAAAAGCATCGGGGAGCTTGCGGAATACGAATTTGGCCGCGGCGTCTATCTCAGGCATCTCATCCGGGGAGGCGAAGAGATGCCCTTCACCGCGGGCACCACCATCGACCGCGGCGATGTGCTGCAGATCGTCGGTTCCCAGCGCAACGTCGAACGCGCGGCGAAGGAGTTGGGTTATGCCGATCGCCCCACCAACGCCACCGACATGACAGTGGTGGGGATCGGGATCGCCGTGGGCGGTCTCCTCGGCGCGCAAAAGCTCCGCGTCGCCGGAATACCCCTGACCCTGAGCACGAGCGGCGGGGCGCTCATTGCTGGGCTGGTCTGCGGTTGGTTACGCTCCGTCAACCGCACGTTCGGCCGTGTTCCCGCCCCGGCGCTGTGGGTCATGAACAACGTCGGCCTCACCACGTTCATCGCGGTGGTTGGCATCACCTCCGGCCCCAGCTTCGTAGCCGGCTTGAAGGCGGCGGGCCTCAGCCTGCTGCTTGCCGGCGTCGTGGTGACCTCAGTCCCGCTCCTTGCCGGCATTCTCATGGCCAAGCATCTGTTCAGATTTCATCCAGCGATTGCGCTCGGGGCGGCCGCGGGGGCGCGCACGACGACAGCCGCGCTGCCGTTGCTCCAGAGCGTCGCGCAAAGCAAGGTGCCCGCCCTCGGCTACACCGTGCCCTATGCCGTCGGCGCCATCCTGCTGACAATCTGGGGGATGGTGATCGTGCTCCTTATACAATGAGCGGCATGCGGAGATCGGCGAGCTCATGAAGTGACCAGTGATCAGTGACCAGTAACCAGTGATCCAGTGATCAGTCATCGGTGATCGGACGGAGAAAGAGCCATGGAGAGAATCGCTTTGCACATGCGTCGCAACGTTGTGATGGTGACCGTTGCCCTATTGCTGTGGGCATCGGCGGCGCACGCGAAACCCAAGATCGTGATCCTCGCCACCGGCGGAACGATCGCCGGCGCGCAGGCCAGTACCACCGAGGCGGGCTACAAGTCCGGCAGTTTTTCGGTCGACGATCTCATCAAAGCCGTGCCGCCGCTCAAGGACGTGGCGGACATCTCCGGCGAACAGGTGGCCAACATCGGCAGCCAGACGATGAACAATGAGGTCTGGTTGAGGCTGGCCGCACGGGTCAATGCGGTGCTCAAGGGCGACGTCGACGGCGTCGTCATCACGCACGGCACCGACACGATGGAGGAGACCGCCTACTTTCTCAGCCTCGTGGTGAAGAGTGACAAGCCGGTGGTGCTGGTGGGGTCGATGCGGCCAGCGACAGCCATCAGCGCTGACGGCCCGGCGAACTTGTATAACGCCGTGGCGTTGGCAGCCAACCCGGAGGCCAAGGGGCGCGGGCCGCTCGTCGTTCTCAACGACGAAATTCACTACGCCCACGAGGCGCAGAAGATGAACACCACGCAACTCGACACGTTCAAGTCGCCGAACCGCGGCCGCGCCGGCGTCATGAACACCGGCAAGGCGTACTTCTTCTCGGAGAACACCACGCGCCACACCACGAAGAGCGAGTTCTCCGTCGAGGGTAAGGAAGTGAAGGACCTGCCGCGTGTTGAGGTGGTCTATTCCTACGCCAACTTGGGGCGCGAGACGATCGATTTCCTCGTTGAGAAGGGTGTGAAGGGCATCGTGCTCGCCGGTGTGGGGGACGGGAACAGCACCGACGCCGCGATTGCCGCGCTGGCGGATGCTGCCAAGAAGGGCGTTGCTGTCGTCCGTTCGTCGCGGACGGGCAGCGGCCTCGTCGTGCGCAACGTCGAAGTGGACGACGACAAGCTCGGCTTCATCGCTGCCATGGAGCTGAGCCCGCAGAAGGCGCGCATCCTACTGATGCTCGGTTTGATGAAGACGCAGGATCCCAAAGCGTTGCAGAAGTTCTTCATGGAGTATTGAGGAGCGGTGGAAGCGCGTCGCACGGAGCCAAGCTCAAGAAACGCATGCCGATGAAAGCACCGAGCCAGCATTGGAGTCCGCACCGTACCGCCTGGGTCCGCGCACTGCTCTTCCTTGCTGTCATCATCGGAACGGTGCCGTCGGCGTTCGCGGCCGAGGAGTCCAACCCCGATGCGACCATCAAGACGGCGCCCGTGGAGATCGACGGCCACGTCCTCTTCCATCTCCGCGGGGCCACGGCGCTGCCTGCGACAGTGCGCGCCGCCCGCGTTAGAGAGCGTATCGAGGCAATTGCAGCGGAGCCGACCATCCGGTCCGACGAACTGCGCGTCGTGCCGTCGGGTGAGTACATGAGGATCATGGCCGGTGAGCGCGACGTCCTGATGTTGGTCGACGCCGATGCGCGGCAGATGCAAGTCAGCCTCACGGTGCTCGCCGATCTCTACCGCCATCGCATCGTCCAGGCGATTGACGAGTACCGCCAGGAACGCCGGCCGGAGCAATTGCTGCGCGACGCGCTGCTCGCGGTGGTGGCCACGGCGGCGCTGGCGCTGGCGACGGTGCTGGTAGTGTGGCTGACGCGCCGGCTCGACGTCCGCCTGGAGCAACGCTTCCACCGCCGCATTGAAGCGCTCGAGGCTCAGTCGTTCGAGCTCGTACGCGCGGAGCAGATCCGGGGGGCGCTGAGTAACATGCTGCGCGCCGTTCGTGTGGTGGCACTGCTGGCGCTGGTCCTGATCTATCTGCACTTCGTGCTCTCGCTGTTCCCCTGGACGCGCGGCGCCGCCAACCGCGTCCTGCCGGTCGTCGTCGGCCCGGTGCGTGTGATGGGCCGCGCCGTTCTGGCGAATATCCCCAACCTGGTCTTCCTCGCCATTCTCTTCGTCGTCATGCGCTTCGTGCTGCGGATGACGCGCCTCTTCTTCGACGCCGTTGCGCGTGGATCCGTGACGGTGGCAGGGTTCGATCGCGAGTGGGCCGGACCCACCTACAGGATCGCCCGCGTGGCGGTGATCGCATTCGGCCTCGTCGTCGCCTACCCCTACATCCCCGGATCGGAGTCGGCCGCATTCAAAGGCATCTCGCTCTTCCTCGGGGTCGTCTTCTCCCTTGGGTCGTCCTCCGTCATCTCCAACATGATCGCCGGCTACACCATGACGTACCGGCGCGCCTTCAAGGTCGGCGACCGCATCAAGGTCGGCGAGACGCTCGGCGACGTGATCGCGATGCGCCTGCAGGTGACCCACCTGCGCTCGCTCAAGAACGAGGAGGTCGTCATCCCCAACTCACAAATCCTCAACAGCGAAATCGTGAACTACAGCTCGTTGGCGCGGGCGCAGGGCCTCATCTTGCACACCACCGTTGGAATCGGCTACGAGACGCCTTGGCGGCAAGTCGAAGGCATGCTCCTCCTGGCGGTGGAGCGCACACCCGGGTTGCTCAAAGAGCCACCACCCTTCGTCCTGCATCGCAAGCTTGCCGACTTCGCCGTCGAGTACGAGATCAATGCGTACTGCCACGACGCGCAGGCCATGATGTCGCTGTACACCGCGCTGCACCGCAACATCCTCGACGTGTTCAACGAGTACGGCGTGCAGATCATGACGCCGGCGTACGTGAGCGATCCCGCGCAGGCCAAGCTGGTTCCCAAGGAGCAGTGGTACGCGGCGCCGGCGCGCGAAGGCACGCCCTCTGCCGCTCCAGTCGATCCATCCTCAGGAGGTCATACGTCCCGATGAAAACGCCATCCGACATCGTCACCTTTCTGAAAGCCAACGTCGGTCTGTTCGCCGGCTTCAGCGACGAACGCCTCGCTGGCCTCGTCGACGGTTCTCGCGTCGCGTCGTTCGAGGCCAATGAAGCGATCGTGCACTACGGGGCGCAGGCCGCACACCTCGGCATAATTCTCAGCGGTGCGGCCACGGGGTCGGTGCTGGGTCCCGGCGGCACACGACAGACGGTCGGCCGCATCGAGGCCGGCGGCACGTTCGGCGAGATGGCGCTCATGACCGGCGATGCGATGCTCGCGGACATCATCGCCGAGTCGCGCTGCGAGGTGCTGCGCATTCCCGTGTCGCTCTTCCAATCCGTGATCGTCGCCGAACCAGGGGCAGTCCAATACATCACCCGCACGATCGCCGACCGTTTCAAAGCTTTGATCGCCGACCCGTCGGCGGCCACCGCGGCGCTCGCCCAAAGCCCCGACCCGTACGGCCTGAAACTCAAGGGCGAGCGGCCGGAGAAGATTCTCGTCATCAACTGCGGCTCGTCGTCCCTCAAGTACAGTTTCTACGACACGATGGATGAATCTCGAAACGCCCGCGGGCTGGTCGAGCGCATCGGCTTGGCAGGGACACGACACGTCTATCGCGGGCCGAAGGGCGAAGTGAAACGTGAGCTGCCACAGGGCGGCTTCGCGGAGGCCTTCAAGGCGATGCTCGGCGAGCTCACGGCGAAGGAGACCGGCGTGAGCAGCGGCGCGGGCGAGGTCAGCGTCGTCGCGCATCGCGTCGTGCACGGCGGCGAGCGCTTCACCGAGGCGACGGTGATCAGCGACGAGGTGCTGGCGCACATCGAGGCGCTCAATCCGCTCGCGCCGCTGCACAACCCCGTCAACGTCGCGGGTATCCGCGAGATGCGACGGCTGTTTCCCGCCGTGCCGCACGTGGCGGTGTTCGACACGGCCTTCCACCACACGCTGCCGCCGTATGCCTTTCTCTACGGGCTGCCGTACGAGCTCTATGAACAGAAGGGCGTGCGGCGCTACGGCTTCCACGGCACATCGCACGCGTACGTGGCGCTGCGTGCCGCGCAGTTCCTCAAACGCCGGCCCAATGAGCTGCAACTCGTGAGCTGCCACCTCGGCAACGGCTCATCCCTGTGCGCCGTCGACCATGGCCGTTCGATCGATACGAGCATGGGGTTCACGCCCGCCGAAGGGCTCATCATGGGCACGCGCTGCGGCGACGTCGACGCCGGCGTCCTCGCCTTCCTCGAACGTAGCGAGGGACTCACGGCCACGCAGAGCGAAGAGCTGCTCAACAAGAAGAGCGGTTTGCTCGGCCTCTCCGGCGTGTCGAGCGACATGCGTGAAGTGATCGCCGCTGCCGACCAGGGACAGCACCGCTCGCTGATTGCCCTCAAGGCGTACTGCTACCGCGTCCGCAAGTACATTGGATCGTATGTCGCGGCGATGGGCGGATTGGACGCGGTCATCTTCACCGGCGGCATCGGGCAAGGCAGCGCCGCGGTGCGCGCGCTGGCGCTCCAGGGGCTGGATTGCATGGGGATCAAGCTCGATCTGCAGCGCAACCGTGAGGCGCGCGGCTTCGATGCAGTGTGCCGCATCTCGACCGATGACTCGCAGGTGGGGGTCCTCGTCGTCCCGACGGACGAGGAACGCATGATGGCGCGCGAAGCCTTGCGCGCCTTGAGCCGCTCCTACATTGCCGGCGTGCTCGCCGCGCAGAAGCAGCAGCCGTTTCTGGTCGAGGTCTCCGCGCATCACGCGCACCTCACACAGGAGCACGTCGAGAAGCTGTACGGAGCGGGCCATCAGCTGACTCGCCATACGGACCTGTCGCAACCAGGACAGTTCTCGTGCAAGGAACAGGTCACCCTCGTTGGTCCGAAAGGCCGCATCGAACGGGTGCGCGTGCTCGGGCCGGTGCGCAAGGCGACGCAGGTGGAGATCGCCATGACCGAGCAGTTCAAGCTCGGCGTGCATCCTCCCGTGCGTGAGAGCGGCGACATTGCGGGGACGCCCGGCTGTACGCTCGCAGGCCCCGCCGGCAGCGTCGCCCTCGAGCGCGGCGTCATCTGCGCGCTGCGCCACATTCACATGACGCCGGCGGACGCGCTGCGCTACGGCGTGCGTGACAAGTCCTTCGTGCGGGTGCGCATCGCCGGCGACCGTGAGCTCGTCTTCGGTGACGTGCTCGTGCGCGTCGATCCCAACTTCAGCCTCGCCATGCACATCGACACCGACGAGGGCAACGCCGCCGGCATCGAAACCGGCGCGCAGGGATTCATCGACGGGATTCAGGAAGAAAATGAAGGACGTGCAAGCCATGACCTCTTCTGACGCAACCGCATCCACCGCTCAGCCCGACGCTTGGCGCGGATTCAAGCCGGGCCTCTGGCAGCGCGACATCAACGTGCGCTGGTTCATCCAGCGCAACTACACGCCCTACGAGGGCAATGGCGCCTTCCTCTCCCCCGCCACCGAGCGCACCAAGAACCTTTGGAAGCGGCTGGAAGCGCTGTTCGTGGAGGAGCGTAAAAAAGGCGTGCTCGACGTCTCGCAAATCCCCAGCTCGATCACGGCGCACGCGCCGGGATACATCGACCGCGACAACGAGATCATCGTCGGCCTGCAAACCGACGCGCCGCTCAAGCGCGCCATCATGCCCAACGGCGGTCTGCGCATGGTGCTCAGCTCGTTGAAAGCCTACGGCTACACACCGGACCCGGCGGTCGTGGAAGCCTTCACCAAGTACCGCAAGACCCACAACGAAGGCGTCTTCGACGCCTACACCGCCGACATCCGCCGCTGCCGCAGCGCGCACATCCTCACCGGCCTGCCCGATGCGTACGGCCGCGGGCGCATTATCGGCGACTACCGCCGCGTTCCGCTCTACGGTGTCGCCCGACTGGTCGCGAAGAAGGAGCAAGAGAAGGCAGCGCTCGACGACAAGATGTCGACGGACGAGATCATTCGCGACCGCGAAGAGCTGAGCGAACAAATTCGAGCCCTGCGCGAGCTGCAGCAGATGGCGAAGAGCTACGGCTGCGACATCTCGGGCCCGGCGCGCACCGCGCGCGAGGCCGTGCAGTGGCTCTACTTCGCGTACCTCGCCTCGGTCAAAGAACAGAACGGCGCCGCCATGTCGCTCGGCCGCACCTCGACCTTTCTCGACATCTACATCGAGCGCGACCTCGCGGAAGGTGCCCTCACCGAGACGCAGGCGCAGGAGATGATCGACGACTTCGTCATCAAGCTGCGCATCGTGCGCTTCCTGCGCACCCCCGAGTACGACGAACTCTTCGCCGGCGATCCGACCTGGGTAACCGAGTCCATTGGTGGCATGGGCGACGACGGGCGATCGTTGGTCACAAAGACGAGCTTCCGGTTCCTGCAGACCCTCTACAACCTCGGCCCGGCGCCCGAGCCGAATCTGACGGTCTGGTATTCGCCGCGTCTCCCGGACCCCTTCCGCGCCTTTGCCGCGAAGGTCGCCATCGACACGAGCGCTCTGCAGTTCGAATGCGACACGGTCATGCGCCAAGCGTGGGGCGATGACGGCGCCATCGCCTGCTGCGTGTCGCCGATGCTCGTCGGCAAGCAGATGCAGTTCTTCGGGGCGCGCGCCAACCTTGCCAAGTGCCTCCTCTACGCCATCAATGGCGGGCGCGACGAGATCAGCGGCGAGCAAGTCGGCCCTGCCTACGAGCCGGTACGCGGCGACTACTTGGAATTTGACGACGTGGTGGGGAAGTTCGAGCGCATGATGGAATGGGTCGCAGGCGTGTACGTCAACGCGATGAACGTCATCCACTACATGCACGACAAGTATTCCTACGAGCGCATCGAGATGGCGCTCCACGACTACGCACCGGTCCGTACGATGGCATTTGGCATCGCGGGACTCTCGGTGGTGGCGGATAGCCTCTCGGCGATTCGCTTCGCTCGCGTGAAAGTCATCCGCGACGACTCGGGCCTTGTCGTCGCCTACCAGGCCGAGGGCGACTTCCCGAAGTTCGGCAACAACGACAACGACGTCGATCAACTGGCCGCCGCCGTGGTCGGCGCGTTCATGAGCAAGCTGCGCAAGTATCCGACGTATCGGAATGCGATACACACCCAGTCGGTGCTGACCATCACCTCGAACGTCGTGTACGGCAAGAACACCGGCAACACTCCGGATGGACGCCGCAAGGGCGAGCCGTTCGCGCCCGGCGCGAACCCGATGCACGGCCGCGACGCGCACGGCATCATGGCGTCTGCCGCCTCGGTGGCCAAGATCCCGTACCGCGATGCGGCGGACGGCATCTCCCTCACGGCGACGATGGTTCCGGAGGGACTCGGCCGCACCCCCGAGATCCAGGCGACGAACCTCGTGGGCCTGCTGGACGCCTTCTTCGGCGCCGCCGGCTACCACATGAACGTGAACGTGTTGAACCGCGAGATGCTGGTCGATGCGATGGAGCATCCGGAGCGCTACCCGACCCTGACCATCCGCGTCTCGGGCTATGCGGTGAACTTCGTCCGCCTGACCCGCGAGCAGCAGCTGGATGTCATCAACCGCACATTTCACGGGAGCACATGACACTATGAGCGAGGAGCCTGCCACGACTGAAGTTCCGCTGGTTGCCAGCCCCTATGACTTGCGTGTGTCGCTGGGGGAGCACGTCAACGAGTCACGCACCGCGGCGGCGTTGCAAAGCGGGGATCTCGGTTTCGTCCACTCGTTCACCACCGGCTCCGCGGTCGATGGGCCCGGTATGCGTGTCGTCGTGTGGCTGACCGGCTGTCAATTCCGCTGCGTCTTCTGCCACAACCCGGACACCTGGAAGGTGAACAACGGCATGCCCGTCCCGCTGGCGCGTGCGGTGGAAGAAGTGCGCAAGTACCGGAACGCGCTGCGCACGATGAAGGGCGGGCTGACCGTGAGCGGCGGCGAGCCGATGCTGCAGCACCGCTTTCTCATCCGGCTATTCACCGCCGTCAAAGAAACGGGCATTCACACGACCGTCGACACGAACGGCTATTTCGGTGAGCGGCTGAGCGATGCGGACCTGCAGGCGTGCGACCTGGTGATGCTCGGTCTCAAGGCGCTCGACGCCGACCTGCATCGGCGCGTCACGGGCATGGACAACACGCCGGTGTTGGCCTTTGCAAGCCGGCTGGCGGGGCTGCGCCGGCCGCTGTGGCTGCGCTACGTCCTGGTGCCCGGACTGACGGATGGCGCGGACGAGCTGAAGCGAATCGCTGCGTTCGCCGCCGGTCTCGGCAACGTCGAACAGGTCGAGCTGTTGCCGTTCCACCAGCTCGGCCGCTTCAAGTGGGAACGGTTGGGTATGACGTACACGCTTCAGGACACGGAACCGCCCTCACCCGAGCAAACCGAACAGGCCCTCGCGGTGTTTCGCGCGGCAGGGCTCGCGGTTCACTAATCACTGCTGCAAAAGCAATGGAAATGACAACGAAGCAGTAAGGAGGATCGATCATGGACAGCACGACGACATCTTCACCAAGCGAGTGCGCGAGTTGTTGTCGACCGGAGTGCTCGGCGTGCCCGACGGCGGCAAAAGGCGGTGGGCCCCACCTTCGTCTCAGCCGCCGGCAGGTGCTGCAAGCGGCTGCCATCGCGGCCGCGGCCGCTGCGCTGCCTCGACGGAGCCGCGCGGTAGAAGCCGTGGCTCCCGTCGGGACGGCAGAAGCCGCGGCGGCAGTTGCGGCGTCCCCAAAATCCAAAGGGCCGATCATGACCACGCTCGAAGAGTTCTACAAGATGGGCCCGGGACCTTCGAGCTCGCACACGATGGGACCGATGCGCATCGGCTACGACTTCTACCAGCGCGTCTGCAAGCTGCCTGAGGACGAGCTGAAGCGCGCGACGGCGTTGAAGTTTCACCTCTACGGCAGCTTGAGCCAAACCGGGAAGGGGCACGGCACCGACAAGGCGACACTCGCCGGTTTGCTGGGCCAAGCCCCGGCGACCTGCAAGCCGCAGTTCCTTGATGGATTGGCGGCCAATCCCACCGAGGTGCACAAAGTAAAGATCGGTCCGACCAGCCTCGACCTGACCATGGCCGACATCATCTTCGACGCCACCAAGGGGGACTTTCATCACCCCAACACCATGACCGGCGTGCTGCTGGCAGGCAACGATACGCTCTACGAGTTGGAGTACTACTCGGTCGGCGGCGGGTTCATCGAGTGGAAGGGGTACAAGCCGCCCGAGAAAGGTCAGCCCAAGTATCCGTACGAGAATGCCCGCGATTTCAAGAAATACATTATCGACGACAAGATCCCGCTGGCGAAGATCCTTCTGGAGAACGAAATGGCCATCTCCGGGAGGAACGAGAAGCAGATCTGGGAGTTTCTCGACCAGGTGACCGACGTGATGATGCGCGGTGTGGCAACCGGGTTGAAGGTGGACGACGTGCTGCCCGGGCCGATCAAACTGCACAGCAAGGCCGCGGACCTCATGCGCAACCTCCAGAAGTCGAACAAGGGACCGGCCGGTCGCGCGATCACCCAGGTCGCAGCCTATGCGTTCGCGATGGGCGAGGAGAACGCCCGTGGCCATATCATCGTCACTGCACCCACCGCCGGCTCCGCCGGTATCTTGCCGGCCGTCATCACATCGATGCATGACCTGAAGGTCCCGACCCAGAAAATGCGGGAGGGCCTCCTGGCTGCAGCGGCGATCGGCTATCTGTGCAAGCACAACGCGACGCTGGCCGGCGCGGAAGGCGGCTGTCAGGCGGAAGTTGGTGTCGGCTCCTCGATGGCAGCGGCAATGTGCGCGGAGGCGTTGGGAGCAAGCCCCAAGGTGGTCTCGAACGCGGCAGAGTCGGCGCTCGAAAGCCACCTCGGGCTGACGTGCGATCCGGTAGCCGGCTACGTCCAGGTGCCGTGCATCGAGCGTTGTGCCTTTGGTGCCACCAAGGCCTGGACCGCCTACTGCATTGCGAGTGAAGAGGTGCCGGAGGAACGCCGGGTCGACCTCGACACGTGCATTGCGGCGATGGCGCTCACGGCGAAGGAGATGAACTCGAAATACAAGGAGACCTCGGAGGGCGGCCTGGCGGTCTCCTTGGTGCTCTGCTGAGCGATGCCCGGGACAACCACTCGAGACGCACTAGACTGAGCACCGGACAAATCAACGTGACTGCGTTGACATTGAACACCCTCACCCTCCCCTCTCCCGCGCTGGGAGGACGCGCGGGAGAGGACGTCAGCCCTTCCCGGAAACAAAAGCAGGGTGAGCACAGAGCCAGCTGTCCTCTCCCGCGCATCTGTTCCGCGCGGGAGAGGGGAGGGTGAGGGTGCACGACGATGAGCAACAGCTTCCCAGTCGCTGCACTGCTCGCCTGGCTGCTCGCGGCCGCGTACTACTTCTATCAGGACGCGCTGCGCTCGGCGCCGAGCGTCATGATGCCGCAGTTGTCGGAGGCCTTCGGCGTCAATGCGCTCGGCGTCGCCTCGATCGTGGGGATGTTCTACTACGGCTACTCCCCGTTCAGCCTCGTGGCCGGTGCGGCGATGGATCGCTTCGGTGCCAAGC
>DATKMS010000371.1:0-4104 GCA_035541735.1 Candidatus Margulisiibacteriota bacterium | reverse complement strand
CCAGCAGACGAACATTGCCCTCGATGCCTGCACCGGCGATTGGGCTTTCTACCTGCAAGCCGACGAGGTCGTGCATGAAGACGACTTGCAACCGATCGTCGAGCGTATGCGGAGTTGCCTCGACGATCGGCGCATCGAGGGGCTGTTGTTCGACTATGTGCACTTCTTCGCGGACTACGATCACTACCAGATCGCCCACGGCTGGTACCGGCGCGAGGTCCGCGTCGTGCGCACCGGCATCGGCGTGCGCTCGTGGAAGAGCGCCCAGGGATTCCGCCGCGACGGGCAGAAACTGCACGTGGCGCTGGCCGGCGCGCGCATCTTCCACTACGGCTGGGTACGCCCGCCGCGCCAGATGACGCGCAAGGCGCACGCCTTCAATACCATCCACGCCGGCGCACAACAGGCGGACGCCTGGTATCCGGACCTCAACCGCGAGTTCGACTTCGGCCGCTTGCACGGTCGGGCGCGCTTCACGGGCACGCACCCGGCGGTGATGCGGGCGCGCATTGCTGCCAAGGACTGGGAGGTGCGGCCCGGGACCAGCGTGCAGCGTCACGACAAGCTCGGCAACCGCGTCTTGACCTTCCTCGAGAACCGCGTTCTCGGCTTCCGCCTCGGCGAGCACCGCAACTACATCCTGTTGCGGCCGGACCGTTAGATCGATCGGAACATCTTCCAGTCAACAGTCGACAGTTTAGAGTCGAGAGGCCTGGCTGTCCGACGCTTGGCACAGCTACTCTCGACTCTAAACTGTCGACTGGGGCAGTGACTTCGGCTTGCGACTTAGAGCTCACGCAGCAGCTGCAGCAACTGCGGACCAACGACATCAACCGAATAGCGCGCCCGGCAGGCGCGGTCGGCTTCCGCACGACGACGGTCGACCGTCGCATCATCGAGCGCCCAGATCTCAGCGAATGCCTGCGCAAGTGCGTCGGGGGAGAACGCGTCGCATACCCAACCCAAGCGGCCGCCGTCGACGATCTCCAGCGGGCCACCGTGGTCCGGTCCGACGAGCAGTAGGCCGTGCGCGGCGGCTTCCGGAAAGACCATTCCAAAAGGCTCGTCTACCGGAAGCAACGCGAACACATCACAGGCGGCATAGACTGGCTGCACTTGCGCATCGCTGAGGTAGCCGTGAAAACGGATTGCGCCGGCCGGGCACAGCTCGCGCGCCAGGTGTTCCAGGCGAGGCCGGTAGCTGCCGTCCCCAACCACGTGCAGGACAGTCGAGCCGCGAGCTTCCGCGTGAAAAATCGCAAAGCCGCGGAGCACGGTATCGATGTTCTTCGGCCGTTCGAGTCGCGAGTGCAGCAGGATGTTGAGGCCGTGGCGGTCGAGCCCACTGCGATGCGAGACCGTTTGTGGGAAGCGCACCATCGGGGGGATGGCCTCCTGCCGGCAGCAGCCGTAGATGCGGCGGACGTTGTCGCGGCTGAACTCGCTGATGGCGTAGATCTCGTCGAGGCGCGCGATGCTCTGTCGATCGAACGCGCGACGCTTCGCGCTGCGCTCGACCTCCTGCAACCGGCGATAGAAGGGGGCGCACATCGCCTCCAGCCCCGTGCCGCCGGTGGCCTCGGCCCGTGCCGTCATCATCGGATTGGCTTCGCGCAGGTGCAGCATGCGCGGCGGCTCGTTGCACTGCCAGACTTTGCGTGCGGCAATGTTTGCGATGCCCAGCATGGCGCTGCACGGGTAGTTGTGCGCCAGCACGACATCACACCCCGCAAAAGCCCGGGCGGCACGCTGCGCGCGGCGCTTCACCTTGGCGGCGCGCGTCCATGCGGTGAGCAGATCGGTCCAGTGCCGCTTGCGCACGATGGTCGCCGGGACGCCGTCGAGCACGTCGTGCCACCGCGGCGCGTCGAAGGCGAACGTAACGACCTCGACGTCGATCGCCTGGGCGCGGAAGTAGGCGGCCTGCGCGGCGGCGAGCAGCTCCGCTCCGCCCACGTTCACGAAGCTCGGTTGAAAGACAGCCAATCGCATCTGGCGCCCCGGTCCCGCGCAGCCCTCCCGTCCAGGCCCGGACTGTAGGCCTATTCGTACACGCGCGGCGGCGCCGGCGCCAGCGCGCGGACAGCGGACCGCAGATGCCGTAGTTGCGGAGATCGTGCCAGGGCTCTAGACAGAGAGGCCGCATGCTCGATGGTGCGCATCTGACCTGCCGATGAGTATCGCGAAGATCAAGAGGGAATTACGCCGGTGGCGCTGGCGTATGGTGCGCGGCGGCCCGGGCCGGCGGCCCCGCATCTTGACCGCGTCGACCGTCAACGGGCGGTTGTCCTTCAGCAACATGGATATCACCATCGCCCGCGCGCTCTTCTTCGAGCGGTCTTGGGAGTTCGATCTGATCACGCGCACGATGGCATACCTGCGCGAGCACGGTTACTGCGGTGTCGCATCGGGTGACGTGATGCTCGATATCGGCGCGAACGTCGGCATGATCTGTATCGCCATGCTGAAGCATGGCTACTTCCGTGAGGCGCTGGCCTTCGAGCCCAACGCAGAGAACTTCGGTCTTCTCGAACGCAACCTGCGCCAGAACGGCATGCGCGACGCCATCCGGCCGTACCACTGTGGCCTGTCGGATAGAGTGGGGGATATGCTCATGGAGTTGTCGGAATGGAACTTCGGTGATCACCGCATCCGCACATCGCCGGTGCCGGCGCCCGGGGAACAGGGCGAGGAACGCCGGTGGACCGTGCGCGTGCCGGTGCGCACGCTCGACGACGTTCTGGCAGAGGCGGGCGCTGTCGCGGCAGAGCGCATCGGCCTGATTTGGGTGGATGTCCAGGGGCACGAAGGCCATCTCTTCAGAGGCGCCCGCCGCACGCTGGCACGCGGCATGCCGGTGGTCAGCGAGTTCTGGCCGTACGGCCTGCGACGTGCCGGATTCGATCGCGACTCGTTCACCGCCCTGGTCGCGTCCATCTTCACGCATGTGGTGCGCGTCGACCTGAAGAGGACCCGCTTGGAGCGCCGCCCGATTGGCGCGATCGCCGACATGTTCGATCCATATCCCGGGCCGGACGACGGCCAGGAGGTCATTTTTCTCTCGGAGCCGAACCACAGACCCTCATGATACCGCCGCACGCGGCTCGGCTTGACTTCGATGTCGTGGGCCTGAAATGGATCGGGCGCTGAGAAGCAGAAGAGGGCGGCGCGCATGAGGATCGGCATCGACGCTACGGTATCGGCCCAGCGGCGCATCGTCGGCATCTCGCGGTTCATCGTCAACCTGGTTGCCAATCTGGTCGACGTCGACCCGACCGGTGAGTACTACCTCTTCTACCGGCCGCGCGCGCTGAAGCGGCCGCAGTGCATCTGGCGGCCGGCCAATGCCCGATTCCACATCCGCATTTTGCAGGAGCCCTTCAATCGCCGCTTGCTCCGCAGCCTCGACGTCTTTCACGCCACCTATCAGCGCTTGCCGGCGTATTACGATCTGGTGCCGTTTCTCGGCTCGCTGCATGACATCTTCTATCTGTCACAGCCGGAAATGGGCTCGCAGCGGACACGGGAGCGCTGGAGGGCGCGCTATCGCGACGTGGCGGAGCGCTCGCGGTTGGTGATGACACTGTCGGAGTTTTCGAAGGGCGAAATCGTTCGCCTGCTCGATGTGCCGGCGGACAAGGTGCGCGTCGTGCCGCTCGCCGCCGGTCCGGGATACGTGCCGCGCGACGAGCGCAGCGTGGCCGCGCTGCGCCGGCGGTACGCGTTGGAGCAGCCCTACATCCTCTACGGTGGCGGCTTTGGCCGGCGCAAGAACATCGTCGGCGCCTTGCGCGCGTTTGCCCTGGCGCAACCGCGCCTGCCGCACGACGTGAGCTTCATTGTAACCGGCATGGGCGGCCCGCTGGAGAGCGAGGCGCGCGCACTCGTACAGTCGGCGGGTCTGGGCGCGCGCGTGCGGTTCCTCGGCTTCATCGCCGACGAGGACTACCCGGGCTTGATGAGCGGCAGTGTGTTGTACTTCTTCCCGAGCCTCCTGGAGGGCTTCGGCCTTCCGGCGTTGGAGGCGATGGCGTGTGGCGCGCCGGTGGTGACAGCGGCGACGACATCACTCCCGGAGGTGTGCGGTGACGCCGCCATTCTCGT
>DATKMS010000370.1:0-3570 GCA_035541735.1 Candidatus Margulisiibacteriota bacterium | reverse complement strand
GATTGCGCCGTTCATGTGCTGGCCGACAGCGATGGCGCGCCGGTCGGCACCGGGCGCATCGTCTTCCACGCCGCGTACGCAAAGATCGGACGCATGGCCGTGTTGCCGGAACACCGACGCAGCGGCGTCGGCCGGGCGCTGATGGGCACACTCGTCCGGATCGCCGCAGAGCGGCGCTGCCGACACCTCGTCCTGCATGCGCAGGCACCCGCCGTTGCGTTCTACCTCGCACTGGGCTTTCACGTTGTTGGCAACGAGTTCATGGAAGCAGGCATCCCGCACCGGCGCATGGAGCGCACGCTGCGGTTAGAGGAGTCACTATGAAGCCATTGGAGGGAAAAGTCGCCATTGTGACCGGTGCCGGGCGCCCGAAGGGCATTGGACGTGCCACGGCGTTGCGCCTCGCCGAGCACGGTGCCACCGTCGTGGTTGCCGACCTGTGCCGCAAGTACGAGGGTGACCTGGCATTCTATGGCGTGGGCGACGACTGGGCGCAGCTACAGCGCGTCGTCAGCGAGGTTGAAGGACGCGGCGCCCGCGGCCTGGCGTGCAAGGTCGACGTCACCAGACGCGACGAGGTCGCGAACTGCGTGGCAGAGACGGTCACCACGTTCGGCCGCATCGACATCCTGTTCAACAACGCCGGCACTGCGGTCGGCGTCGGCCCCTTCCTCGCGATGACTCAACAGCAGTGGGACCTCAGCCTGAACGTCAACGTCACCGGCCTGTTCCACTTCTGCCAGCTCGTCATTCCCAAGATGATCGACACCGGTGGCGGCGTCATCATCAACACCTCATCCACGGCGGGACTGGGCGCGGGCGAGCTGATGTGTGGCTACCACACGTCCAAGTTCGCGGTCGTCGGCTTCACCAAAGCCATCGCCGCCGAGTTCGGCCAGTTCGGCATCCGCTGCAACACCATCTGCCCCGGCATGGTCGACACCGATCTCGGCGACAGTGAGTACGAATTCATCGCGCAGATGGAGGGCATCACCATCGACGAGGCGCGGCGGCGGGCGGCCGAGAAGATCGCCCTGCGCCGGCAGTGCGGACCGGAGGAGGTTGCCGACGTGGTCGCGTACCTCTGCAGCCCCGCGGCTGGCTATCTCAGCGGCGTGGCGCTGCCGGTCGCGGGCGGCATGGCCCCGGGGCTCTGAAGAAGTCGCCGCAAAGGAATGCAAAGAGCACAGGGACAAGACGATGCCTTGACCTTCGTCTTTGAGACCTTTGCGCTCTTGACAGCCAATCGCAGACTAGCGGACGTCAACAGCCTGCGGCATGAGTGTGAGCAAGGAACCGTCTTCGAAGGGCACTGCCGCGGCGCGCAACACTTGCTGCCACGCCGCCGGCAAGTCCGTTGATTTCCCACTGCCGAGCGCCTCGCTGAGGCGCTCCAGCACCGACTTGCGGCGCGGGTAGTAGACCAACTCGACCTCCTGCTTCGGATCGATCCCAGCCGCCTTCTTTGCCGCTTGCGTCGCGGCGGCGAACCCGCCCAACTCATCCACGAGGCCGTTCTCCTTCGCCTGCGCCCCCGTCCACACACGGCCGCGGCCGATGGCGTTGACGCGCTCGGCCGTCAAGCTGCGGCCGGCGGCGACACGGTCGACGAAGATGTCGTAGATGTGATCCATTTCCATGATCAATTTCTGCCGGCCGTCGGGGGTCAGCGGGGTCGTCACGTCTTCGAGATTCGCAAACGGGCCGCGGGTGATGGTCTCGGTGTTGATCCCCAGCCGTGCCAGCAAACCCTTGATGTTTGCCCGCGCAAACACCACGCCGATCGATCCGGTCAGCGTCCCGGGTTGCGCGAGAATACGACTGCCGCCTGCTGAAACGTAGTAGCCGCCCGAGGCGGCGACGTCGGACATCGACACGATCACCGGCTTCTTCTTGCGCGCCTGTTGCGTGGCACGCCACACCAAGTCCGACGCCAGCGCCGACCCTCCGGGGCTGTCGACACGGAAGACGATGGCGCGCACGGCGTCATCGTCAGCGGCGTCCATGAGTGCATGACTCACCGTGTCACTCCCCATCATTTCTCCCTGGATGCCGGTGCCACTCTCGCCTGTCATGATGCCGCCAACCGCGTACACCACGCCGATCTTCGGCCCGACCCCCAAACCCAACGATGCGGCGTCCACCTGCTCGTAGTCCTTCATGTCGACGAGCGGCGTCTGCTCGCCGCCGATCTCGTCGTGCAAGTCCTGCAAGTAGCGGCTGCCGTCGCTCAAGTGGGCGGTTTCGTAGTCGGTCGGCGACACCGGACATTTGTCGATAAGGGCGCGCACGGCATCGGCGGTGAGGCCGCGATTGCGCATGATGCCGCCGATGAACTGCGCATTGAGGCTGTCGAGCAGCGAGTTGGCCATGTCGCGGTGCGCCGGCGTCATCTCCTTGTTGGCCAGCATGTCGCCGAACGTCTTGTACTCGCGGATCTTCTCCACATCCATCTGGATGTCGAGCTTCTCCCAGACGCCCCCCAGGAAGATGAAGTTTGCCGCCAATCCGTTGAGCGGCGCGGTAACGCTCGGCGAGAGATAGACGCGATCCGCGGTGCTCGCCAGGTAGTATTCCTTGTTGCTGCCGCTGGCCTCGGCCTGCAACAGTGCCAGCAGCGGCTTGTGCGATCCCTTGAACTCCAGCAGCGCATCGCGGATGTCTTGGATCTTGCCCCAACCAATCTCCAGCGGGGTGACCTTGACGATCACGCCCTTGATGCGCTGGTCGATCTGGGCCTCACGGATCGTGGTGATCAACTCGTTCAAGGTGCGCTCGCGGCGGCGCAGCAGGCTAGCAACGAGATCCGGCGGGGGGCCTTCGCTATAGCTGCCGCCCACCTCGAGCAGCAGATAACTCCCCGGCTTGATGACCGGCGCGCGCAGCAGGCGGCGCACGATGAAGCCCCCCGCCACGGCGATGACGAACAAGATGAACAGGTAACGCATCAGCCTGCGCATGGTTCTCCTCTCCAATCATTCGGCGTGCGCCGCCAGTGCGAAGAAGCGATGGATCACCTGGAGATCGACGCTGCCCCACAGACCCTTGAAGCGACGCTCGACCGCGTCGAGCACGCTCAACGCCTCGGTGTATTGCGCCTCCGCATCGCGTGGATGGCCAGCGAGCGTGTCCTGCAGTTGCTGCCGGACCGCGGCAAGCACGCCCCGCGTGTAGCGCATGAGCAGGGCTTGCGCCGCCAGCACCTCACCGTCCAAGGCGACCAACTGCTCGCTGACCCGCTCCAGCGCCGGCAGCGCCCGCTCCACGGACGCCAGTAGCGCGCGCGCCGCGTCGGCCGCCGCCGGTGGCCGGCGGATATCGCCGTAGGTGGCAACGGGGCGCAGAAGGCGTTCGACCTCGCCGAACATTGCCGCGGCGGCGGCGGCATGGGCGCCGAACTGCGCACAGTGGTATTGCCGAATTTGTGCCGGTTCGCAGCGGCCCTGGCTGGCGGCCGCGAACGCGAGGACGTTCAGCGGATACGCCCACAGGCTGTACGTCCCGAACTGCAGCATGGTGATGCCCGGCACACCAAGCCGTGCGTAGTAGTCCATGTCGGCGGCGATCACC
>DATKMS010000369.1:0-10307 GCA_035541735.1 Candidatus Margulisiibacteriota bacterium | reverse complement strand
GCGTCGGTGCGGCGCAGGCTGCTCCAGCGATACCGCAGGACGGCTGCGCCATGCGCGATGGCGTCGTCGTGCACGGCGCCCGGCGCAGCCGCGACATCGCTCTCACGTTCGACGCCTGCCCGACGAGTCACGTACCTGGATTCTCCGCAGCAATCGTTGCGTATCTGGCACGCGAGCAGGTCCCGGCCACGTTCTTCGTCTCGGGCCGCTGGGCCGAGTCGCACCCGCAGGACCTGGCGCAGCTCGAGGCGGTGCCGTTCTTCGAGATTGCCCTGCACGGCTATCGCCATCACCGGCTGAACGGCGCGCCGCAGGCGGCGATCCTCGCCGAGATACAGGACGGGCAGCAGGCGCTGGTGCGGCTGGGTGCGCATCCGCGTGCCCTGTTTCGCCCGCCGTTTGGGGATCAGCCGCGGGTGCTGGCGTCGACCGCTCACGCCGCGGGTGTGACACCCATCCTGTGGGATGTCGCGCCGGGCGATCCCAATCCGCAGGAAACGGCGGCCGACATCGAACGCGACGTCCTGCACCAAGTCCAAGGCGGCAGCATCATCGTCCTCCACGTCAACGGCCGCGGCGTGGGCACCGCCGACGCCTTGCCCAGCCTGGTGCCGCGCTTGCGCGAGCGTGGCTTCCGCTTCGTTACGGTCAGCGACCTGCTGCAGGAGTGTACACCAGCAGTGCAGCCGGTGGCCGACGGCTCCGCCCACCAATGAACGTCGCCGTGCAAATCGAGCGCGCCTCCGAGCTGGACCCAGGACTTTGCCGGCGCCTCATCCTGGGCACCGAGCCATGGATCACCCTCGAGTACGACGAGAGCAACGTGCAAGCGATTGTACGCTCCGCTCAGCGTGACAACCTTTTGGTTGCTCGCAGCAGCGACGGCATCGTCGGGTTTGCGCTGTCAGCACCGGGAATCCTGCTGGGCGAGTATCTCAAGGTCCTGGCCGTCGATGACGCGCACCGCTCACAGGGTATCGGACGCACGCTGATGGAAGCGCTCGAACAGCGCGCCTTTCGGAGCTGGCCGAATGTCTATCTCTGCGTGTCCGACTTCAACCGTGCGGCGCAGCAATTCTACCGCCGGCTCGGATACTCGGAGGTCGGTTTGTTGAAGGATCTCCTCATTCCCGGACGAGACGAGTTATTGATGCGCAAGTCGATCGCCGCGTGGCGGGATTTTGGCAGCGGATCATCCGGAGAGCGCGGCACCATCTGAACAGACCGCCCGCGGCGCATTCATCGTGGCGGGCGGCGCGCCTCGCGAAACCACGGGCGATAGGTTTCCATGCGGGCGCGCTGTTCCGCAGGCGCGTGGCGCCGGCAGGGTGCGTACTCTTCGGTTCCCTCGGCCGCTCCCCAGCGCAGCTCGACGCAGTCGTTTGGATTGTAGGCCATCTCAAAGGCCGCCTTACGTGCCAGAATCTCGGCGACCGTCAGCGTCCACGGACTGCCGTCGCTGCGGGTGTAGACGATGGTGCGCTCGCGCACGCGCTGCGCGTGGAGGGCTTGCACTGCGGCACGTGCGTCCTGCGCCCGCCCGCCACCGAGGACGTACAGCTCGGGATGGCGGACGATCCGATCGGGCAAGGCCGCGAGCACGTTCATCGCGATGATGAGCCGCATGTCACGTGACGGCGTCGCGTAGTCCTCCCACGCGCCGATGGTCTCGAAGATGCGTGCGCCCTGCGGCATCGGCACCGGCGGGCTCGGATGCGCGCGCATGTAACGTTCGCCGTTGTCGACCGAGCCGACGCGCGTCTCCAACTGTTCGACGAGCGCGTCCAGCATGTCCGCATAGGCGCGCCCGGGGTCAACGCCCTGCGGGTTGATGAGTGCGCTCATGCGCGCGTAGAACTCCTCCGCAGAGAGGTGCGCCTGCTCGTCCGAGAACGGCGGAAAGCGCGCGTCGTCTGCAAGCGCATGGTTGGTGAGCGGCCGCAGCCTGCCGGCGGCATCGCGCACCAGCGGCCGGAACGCCTTGAATCCCGATCCCGCGCTCGGCGTGTCGCTGGCAAAGAGAAACGTTCCTTCCCAGAACCGCTTGCGCCCTACCGAGTTGTCGGGTTGCGCGTCGACCGCAAGCAGCAGCCCGCCGTGCGCCGGCGTCGGCACCACCCACTTCACGATGATCAGCGTATGACCGTAGGGATCGGCGTAGATGATGCCGGGGCGCAGGACGTCGCGTGCGAGCTGCACCGGATAGAAGTCGGTTGCATCGTCGTCCAGCGCCGTACGTGCGCTCCCGGACTGCACGGTATCCATCAGGCGGCGCGCGTACGCCTTGAACGACGCGAGCGGGTCGGTGCCCTGACCCGGCCGCTCCGTGACCATCGGTTCGCCGCAGCGCGGTGGGCTGCTCGCCGTCCCGCGGCTGCACGCCCGCACCGCGAAGGGCAGACCGATCTTCCATGCGAAGTAGGCACGGAGGAAATACGGCAGGTCGGCACAGTCGGGGGTGGCCGTGAGGGCGGTGCGGCTGCCCGCATCATCCTCGCCGAGTCCGAGGTGGTCGTGGAGAAAGTTCCGGCTGTCGTCGCGCAAGGCATCGTGCAGCGCCGGGAACCCCACTGCCGCGGACGGCGGCGCATCGAAGAGCCGTTCGATCCAGGCCGAGTAGAACGCCTCTGTTCGCCGATCCCAGGCGAGGGTCGGCCCACCAACGGCTCGGCCCGGGCGCGCCTCCGTGTTGCCGACCACAACCATGCGACAGGCGACAAGCACGCCGGCGCGCTGTACCTCGATTCGATAGGTTCCCGTGCGCGCGCTTGCGATCGTGGCACCGAGGCTCCACGGCGGCCCGCCGAGGCGCACCGTCGTGAGCGCTGCGGGTTGCCCTGCGGGATCGGTGACCGCGAGGTCGAACGCGGGTTCGGCGTGGGCAACCGCGAGGATGCGAAGCGGTCCCCGCGCAACTGGGCCGCCCGGCGAGGTCCAGATGGCGATCTCGGCACCCTCGCGGCACGCCTCGGGAGGACCGGCCGCTGCGCTGGAAGCAACGGGGAGCAAGAGAAGGAGCGCGCTCGCCAGGGTGCCGCGCCATGTCGTTGAGACCATGGTCCGTGAACTCTTAGCGGAAACCCAAGCGCACGTGCCATACACCGGATGCTCCGGCGTGCCCGCCGTTGCTGACCTTGGTCATCAAAACTTCTGACCAACGCCCTACGCGCCGTCCCTACCGAACGGTAGGAAGGCCGCACGTTCAGCGTGCGGGCGCACCGCGTACGGCGAAGCCGAGGAGGACAACTCATGGGCAGACAGCTGGCGATGGTCTTCGATCTCAACAAATGCATCGGCTGCCAGACGTGCTCGGTGGCCTGCAAGGTCCTCTGGACCAACGAGGACGGCAAGCGCGACATGTGGTGGTGTTCGGTAAACACCCAACCCGGCCGCGGCACACCGCGCGACTACGAGCAGATGGGCGGTGGCTATGACCACGCCGGCAAACTGATCCTCGGCGAACTACCTCGTCCGGAGGACTTTGGCGGGGCCTCCGATTTCAATTGGGCAGCCGTGCACCAATCCGGCAACGGTAGGGGTCACACCCACCTGCAGCCAACGCACGGCGAGCCGACGTGGGCGATGAACTGGGACGAGGACGAAGGCGCCGGCGAATATCCCAACGCGTACTACTTCTACATGCCGCGCATCTGCAACTTCTGCTCGAAGCCGAGTTGTGTGGAGGCCTGCCCGAACGGCGCGATGTACAAGCGCGACGACACCGGCGTAGTGCTGCGCGACGACAGCCGTTGCTCGGGGATACAGAACTGCGCGCGCGCGTGCCCATACAAGAAGATCTACTTCGATGCCGTCACCAAGACGAGTCAGCACTGCATCGGCTGCTTCCCGCGGCTCGAGCAGGGGGTCGCGCCCGCCTGTGTGCGGCAGTGTCCGGGGCGTGCGGTGTTCGTCGGTTTTCGTGACGAACAGGCGGGCGCGATCCACACCCTGGTCGAGCGCTACAAGGTGGCGCTCCCGCTGCACGGGGAATGGAACACCGAGCCCAATGTGTTCTACGTGCCGCCGCTCTCCGCGTTCGTGGTGCGACCGGACGGCACGATCGACGAGTCGCAGCGGCGCATTCCGTACTCATATCTCGAGTCGCTGTTCGGCTCCCGCGTTGGTGCGGCGGTGCACACGCTCGAAGACGAAATGGCCAAGCGCCGCCGCGGCCAGCCGTCGGAGCTGATGGACACGCTGATCGCGTACCAGTGGAAGGACCTGCTCGGGCCGTTCGATCGCGATCCGGCAACGATCACCTGGTGATGGAAGAGATGAATTGCTCAGACACGCTCTTTCTTTTGCCCCTCCTTACCAAGGAGGGGGAAGACGATCTGAAGGAGACCTCACATGACGACCAAGCAGACGAGCACTGAGCGGCGGGCTTCCGAAGACACATTTCGCAACGCCTGGAAGTGGGACAAGGTCACCTGGGGGTGCCACGCCGTCGATTGCTACCCCGGCGGCTGCCCGTGGCGCGTCTACTCGCGCGACGGCAAGATCGTCCGCGAAGAGCAGGCCGGGATCTTCCACACCATAGAGCCGGGCGTGCCCGATATGAACCCGATGGGCTGCCAGAAGGGCGCCTCGTGGAGCCAGCAGCACTACAACGAGGAGCGCGTGCTCTACCCGATGAAGCGCGCCGGCAAGCGCGGCGACGGCAAGTGGGAGCGCGTGTCGTGGGAGACCGCGTTCAACGACGTCGCCGACGCCATCATCGACGCCGTGCAGGAGCAGGGGCCGCGTTCGCTCTACCACATCGGCACGCCCGGTGAAGGCGGCACGCAGCAGATCCTGTGGAGCAACTTTTCGGCGCAGCTCGGCTTCCAGGTCACCGACCTACAGGCCGAGATCAACGACTTCAGCCCGGGCATCTACACCACCTTTGGAAAGTTCGATCCCGCTCCCGGCGCCGACGACTTCTTCCACTGCGAGCTGGTGCTCATCTGGCACGCGAACCCGGTGTACACGAACATCACCTGGTACCACTTCATCCAGGAGGCGCGTTACAACGGCGGCGAAGTCGTCACCATCGCGCCCGACTTCAGCCCGTCGGCGGTCCACGCCGACTACCACATCCCCATCGACATCGGCACCGACGCCGCCTTCGCCAACGCCCTGTCGCAGGTGGTGATCGCCGAAGGGTTGATGGATGTCGATTTCGTGAAGAAGCAGACCGACCTGCCGCTGTTGCTGCGTGTCGACACGCACCGCTTCCTGCGTGCCTCCGACCTCGGCGACGGCTCCGACGAGCAGTTCTACTGGCTGGATGCCAAGACCGGAACAATCGCGGCCGCACCGCGCGCCACGTTGGATCCAGGCGCGGTCGACCCCGCACTCGACGGTGCGGTGCGCGTCACGCTCGCCAACGGCGCGGAAGTGGAAGTGCGGCCGGTCTTTGCGTTCCTGCGTGACCTGCTCAACGCCCAGTACACGCCGGAAAAAGTGCGCGCGGTGTGCGGCGTCCACCCCGACACGATCCGCACGCTGGCGCGCAAGATCGCCACCAAGCGCACGCGCATCATGATGGGCTGGAACTCCGGCAAGTACTACCACGGCGACCTCATGGAGCGGGCGATGATGCTCATCCTCGGGCTCACCGGCAACTGGGGCAAGCACGGCACCGGCGCGCGCAGCTGGGCCGTCGGCCTCAACGACGGCATGTTCACCGTGCTGCTCAAGTCGCAATCCGGCCCCGAGATGACGCTGGCCACCCACGCGATGAGCCAGGCGATGATTCAGTCGCTGATGGAAGCCGATCCATCGATCACCGACGAGATCGCCAAGTACCAGGTCGAGCGCCAGATGACCCAGATGATGGGCTTCTTCACGCCGCCGGCGTTCTTCTGGTACCACCACTGCGGCTATCGCGAGATCTGGAACCGCCCCGGGTACAACGACCCGGAGATGAAGCGCAGCTTCGATGAATATTTCCAGGAAGCCTGCACGAAGGGTTGGTTCGACGAGATCGATCAGCACACGCGTGAAGCCGAGCCCCGCTTCCTGATCGAAGTTGGCGGCAATCTCCTGCGCCGGCAGCGCGGTGGGGCGCGCATGCTGCTCGAAAATCTGTGGCCGAAGCTGAAGATGATCGTCTCGGTCGACTGGCGCATCAACACCACCGGGCTGTACGCGGACTACATCCTGCCCGCCGCGCAGCACTACGAGAAGATGAATCAGCCGTATTCCAGTCCCATGCATCTGCACGTGCTGCTCATCGACAAGGCGGCGGAGCCGCCCGGTGAAGCGCGCAGCGAATGGCAGATCATTCAAGGCATCGCCAAGGCGCTGGAGACGCGCGCGAAGGCGCGCGGCATCACCCCGTGGTCGCGCAAGAACGGTGAGCCGGTTCCCTTGGAAAACTTGTGGAGCTGGATCACCAAGGGCGGCGACCTCGCCGACGATGTCAAGCTCATCGACGAGGTGTTCCGCGACAGCGCCCTGCTCGGCACCATTCCCGCCGACACGACGCTCGCCAGCATGCGCGAGAAGGGTGCGGTGCGCGCCGTCGGCTGGGGCAACTCGGCGATGATGGTCTGCCAGCAATCGCCGATCGAGCCCAACAAGACGCACACCCCGTTCCGCAACCACGTCGAGCAGCTCAAGCCGTACCCGACGTTGAACCGCCGCGCGTCGTTCTACATCGACCACGACTGGTACCTCGAAGCGGGTGAGCAGATGCCGGTGCACAAGGACAACCCGCACCACGGCGGCGAGTTTCCCTTGCGCCTCACCAGCGGCCATCCGCGCTGGAGCATCCACTCGATGAATCACACCAGTCGCGTGATTCTCGGGACGCATCGCGGCCATCCGGTGATGTACATGAACCCCGACGACATGGCGGCGCGCGGCTTGCAGAACGGCGACGAGGCGCGCCTCTTCAACGACCTGTCGGAGATGCGCATCCGGGTGCGCTGGTCGCCGGGCACCAAGCCGGGGCAGGTGGTGATCTACAACGGCTACGAGCCGTTCCAGTTCAAGGACTGGAAAGGTCCCGAGAACGTCGAGCCCGGCATGGTCAAATGGTTGCACTTCGCCGGCGGCTACGGCCACTTGCAATATCGCGGCCTGCACTGGCAGCCGATCCCGATCGATCGCGCCGTGCACGTCGACGTGGCGAAGGCATAACAGCGTGTGAGAAACGAATGAGACCGCAGAGCACAGAACACCGATCACGGACGCGAGCCGCGAGAAGGCACGGCTTTGTCTGTGCGCGGTGGTCTGTGTTCTGTGGTCCAGGAGTTTTTTCACCGGTTGATTGGCATGGGAGCGCCGGCACGTTGCCGGCTGGCCCCGCCGCATCGCCCGCTGGCCCCCCGGCGGGACGCCGGCGCTCCCGTTCGTTGTCGCAACACGCGTGCACGCCGAGGAGGAACGCGATTCATGAAAGCCGTTTCCAATATCGGGCTGGCGGAGGTCAGCGGAGTCTACGACGGCAGCGAAGGTGATCTGTGGGAGCTCATCATGGGCCAGCAGATTCACATCGGTGGAATGCGCTCGTCGATGGAGCTGGCGGCGCGCGCCGGCGTCGAGGCGGGTGCGGCCGGTGTCGACCTCTGTTGTTGCAATGGTGCCGGCATGCGGCTGCTGGTGCGCTTCTGCGGTGTCGCCCAGATGGTCGGTGTCGATGCCACCGAGACGGTGGTCGCGCGTGGCCGCCGGCGCTGTCACGAGGAGGGGCTGTCCGACCGGATCCACTTCGTGCTGGCCGACGCCTGCGCCAGCGGTCTCCCCGACGCGAGCGCCGACTTCGTGTGGGGCGAGGACGCTTGGTGTTACGTCGCCGACAAGGCGCGGCTCATCGCCGAAGCCGCACGCATCATCAAACCGGGTGGTGCCATTGCGTTTACGGACTGGGTCGAAGGACCGGCAGGTTTGTCCGACGCCGAAGCGACACAATTCCTGCGCTTCATGAAATTTCCCAACCTCCAAGACATCGCCGGATATGAACGCTTGCTCGCAGAGAACGGCTGTACAGTGGAGGCGGCCGAGGACACCGGCCGCTTCGCGAAGTACATGGACCTCTACCACGACATGGTCGACATGCAGCTCACGTATGACGCGATGCGCATCGTGGGCTTCGACGCGGTGACGATGCAAGACATGGCGGGCGAGATGGCCTTCATGCGCGAGCTGGCGCACGCCGGCAAGATTGCGCAAGGGCGCTTCATCGCGCGTCGCCGCTGACGAGGTCTTCCGGCACCATGATCCAGCCGCGGGCCGTCCACACCGGGAGCATACGTGAGGCGCTGCCGTTGGTGATTGCCGGCTTTGCGATTTCGTTTGTCGTCGTCGGCGGTGGCATCGACACGGTGAGTGTGTTTCTCAACGCCATCACCAAAGCGACGGGCTGGTCGCGCTCCGCGCTGTCGGCAGGGGTGAGCAGCGGCGCGCTGATGGCGGCACTGAGCACACCAATCGTCGGCATGCTGGTCGACCGTTACGGGGTGCGTGTACCGATGACAACCGGCGTGGCCCTCCTCACGGTGGGTTTTCTGATTCTCGCGGGTATGCACGAACCCTGGCAGTTCGTGGCGGCAAACGTGCTGCTGGGTCCGGGATTCGCGGCGTGCGCGCTGCTGCCGATCACAGTGGCGGTGACCGTACGCATCTCGGATCGCACCGCGCTGGCGCTGGGAATCATCGCCGCCGGTTCGAGTGCTGGGGCCCTGGCACTGGCGCCGGCGCTGCAGCGCATCACAGAAGCCTTCGGCTGGCGGAGTGCCTACATGGCGTTGGGCGCCGCCGTCGTCTTGACTCCATTGCCGTGCCTGCTGTTCGCCTTGCCGCGCGGGCGCCTCCGGCCCGCGGGGACCGCGCGGCCGGAGCGACGAAGGAAGCTGCGGCTGGCACAGGAACTACGCCAGCCCGGCGTGACGCCGTTGGCGGCCGTGATGATATTACCCGCCGTCGTCAGCTTTTCGATCTCCGTGCACCTGGTGCCGTACCTCGCCGGGCTGGGACATCCGGGCGCCGTTGCCGCGACGGCGCTGGGTGCCACCATTGGCATCTCCGCGATGGGAAAGATCGGCGGCGGGTTCGCGGGTGATCGCATTGGCCCGCTACCGAGCCTGCGCTATGCCCTCCTGCTCGACGTGGCAGCCCTCGTCCTCTTGCAGTACGCTGCCGGAGCCGCCGCACTGAGCGCCTTCGTCGTCGCCTACGGACTGGCCCTCGGCGTGCAGGTCGCCGTGATCCCGGCGATTGCGGTCACGGTGCTCGACGCCGATCGCTTCGGAACCCTCTTCGGGGTCCTGCAGCTCGCCGCCATGCTCGCCTCGGCGATCGGGCCCATCTCCTCCGGTGTGATCTACGACAGGACCGGACAGTACTCTGCCGCCATCGCCATGTGGGTAGTGGCGATGGCCGCAGCCGCAGCGATCGCCTGGGGGATGCGCGACGCCGCCCCGGCGTTACGGCCGGCCGCGTCGGCATAGGATCGTATGAAGCGGCTTGCGGCCCTCACCCTAACCCTCTCCCGTGCCGGAAGGTGGCACGGGAGAGGGGAGCTTGCTTTCCATGGTTTTCGCAGGAGCGCAGCGCATGAGAGCAGTTGACGGCAACGGGGTCACGCGCCGGCAGCTGCTCATCGGGGTTGGCGCCGGCACCTTGGTGCTATCGTTGGGCCGCCTTGTGCCGCGCGGCGTGAGCGTTCACCCTGGCTCGGCAGCGGCGGCCGATGCGCCGCTTCTCCCTGACTACAGAACGTGGGAAGATGTCTACCGCGCCAAATGGACCTGGGACCGCGTGGTACGTGGAACGCACTTGCGCGCCAACTGCTTCAGCGCCTGCGCCTTCGACCTTTTCGTCAAGGACGGCGTCGTCTGGCGTGAGGAGCAGGCCAACGTGTATGCGCGTGAAGCGGCCGGCCTGCCCGACTACGCGCCGCGGGGCTGTCAGAAGGGCAACTGTTACAGCTCGCTGATGGTGGCGCCCGATCGCGTGACGTATCCGCTCGAGCGCGTGGGTGAGCGCGGCGCCGGGCGCTGGCGGCGCATTTCATGGGACGCGGCGCTGACGCGCGTCGCCGACGCCATCCTCGGCGCAATTGGCGAGGGCGGCGCGGAGACCGTCGTCTACGACAACGGCACGTCGAACGTCGACTCCGGTCCGAGCACCGTCGGCGAGATGCGCCTGTTCGGGATGCTCGGCGCCACCATGCTCGACGGCTTCGCGGGCACCGGCGACCTCGCCAAGGGCGCGCTGCAGACCTGGGGCGCATCGTTCGTCGATGGCAGCTCCGATGACTGGTTCCGCACCGACACCCTGATCTTCTGGCACTGCAACCCGATGGCGACGCGCATTCC
>DATKMS010000368.1:0-3897 GCA_035541735.1 Candidatus Margulisiibacteriota bacterium | reverse complement strand
CCCTGGTCAATCGGTACGTACTGCCTGCCGTCGAGGTAGTGGAGAGGGGCCTTGACTCGGGAGGGAGTCGTAGCCCTCGCGATTGAACCCCTCGTCACGCTGACAGCGCGCGCCTGGAAGGCGACGCCAGATCGACCAATTCACACTACGTCCCATCAGACGTTCGCGCTCCCCCCATGGCTTCTGGAAACTGACCGCCCGAGCTGTATAGTCTGCAGCTGCGCTTCGGAGAACAGGCGCGGCTCCCACGGCCTCGCGCTAGCGGCGGAAGGGAAAACAGCAACAGTTCCTTCACCGCGCGGCGGCTTCAATTTCATCGAGCCTGCTTGTGGCCGAAGCGATCACAGCGATAGCTTCGACGTTTTCGCCACTCCCTCGACTACCTCGTAGCATGCTTCGGCCTTCACCTGCTTAGCGCCGCTCATAGTCGGCACTGATAAAACCAAGATAGAGATGTTCTCTTCGATGAACTGATCCGGGCGGTGAGACTGAGCGGCGAACGCATTCCCGTTCGCATCGAACCAAACCAGGTTGATGCGGTGTAGGAAGATCGGTTTGTCCGTGGGCTTCATGTTTACGGAGACCCTCACCGAACCCGCTTCTTTCCGAATGTCCAAGGTCATATTCGCGCTCCGTTCCGGCTGGGGATAGGTCACATACCAGCCGATGTGACACAACGTGGCCGTATCAAACGCTCCACAACCCCCCTGTCCCGCTGGAAATTCCAGACGGACCCGTCTATACGGCGCGGACAAACCGCCTGTCAATTGTCGCGGCAAGGTGGGAGCCGGCCTGCTTGGCGTGGTTGCGGCGGTTCTGCTCGGCGCGCCTGCGCTGGCGGGCGTGCGCACTGCCCGGTTGGACGCGCCTGACAGGTGGCTAGGCAACTCTTACGGTGGGCTATCGCGGGCCGATTTCACCCGCGCTCAGTCGTCCGTACAGGGCGGGGTCGATCGGCACGTACTGCCTGCCGTCGAGGTAGTAGAGGGGGTCCTTTACGCGGGAGGGATCGTAGCTCTCGTTGCGGTAGTCGTGCTTCTGATGCTTGAAGGTGCCGGTGACGCGCATATCGGGAACGACACGGAGGAAGTAGGGGCGCTGGTAGCTGGCGAGGTTGTTGGTGACATAGCGGGCGAAGGCAGTGAGGTCGAACCCGGCGGTGACCACGACACTTGCCATGCCGACACGCCCCTCGGTCCCGTTCAGCGGCACGCCATACACGTTGGCCTCCTGGAGACCCTTGGCGCGGCTCAAGATCTCCGCCACCTCATGCGTCGAGACGTTTTCACCTTTCCAGCGGAAGGTGTCGCCGACGCGGTCGGCAAACGACACCCAACCGCCGGCATGCAACTGCACCACGTCGCCGGTGTTGAAATACGCATCGCCCCTTCTGAAGACATCGCGGACGATCTTCTTGCGGGTCGCGGCCCGGTCGAGGTAGCCGTCGAACGACGTCAGCAGGTTGATGCGGCCGATGAGCAAGCCGCGCTCCCCGACGGCAATGGACTCGCAGCGCCCGCCGCCATTGCGGACAATCTCGCCCGTCAGCGGATCGCATTTCACAATGGCGATCCCGGGCAGCAGTAACCGCCCAATCATCCCTGGCCGCCCCTCGAGGTTGACCAGCCCCAGGTTGCCCTCGGTGGCGCCGTAGTACTCGCGAATCAACGGGATGCGGAATCGCGACTGGAATCTGCGCCAGATATCGGCACGCATGCCGTTGCCCATGCACAGACGGAGGTGGTGGTGGCGCTCCCGCGGCGTCGGCGGCTGGCTCAGCAGATAGCGGCACAGCTCGCCGATGTAGATGAACACCGTCGCATCGAAATCATGCACGTCGTCCCAGAACTGTGATGCGGAGAACTTGCGCCGCAGTGCGAGCGTGGCGCCACACATGAGCACCGCCCCCCAGGCGGCGAGGAATCCGGCGGAGTGATACAGCGGCAGGGTCAGGTACAACGCGTCCTGGGGCGTCAGCTCGCCGACGAGGCGGCCCAGGATCAGACCCGCCTCGAGCGCGCGCTGATTGCTGATGATCGCGGCCTTCGGGAGACCGGTGGTTCCCGACGTGTAGATGTAACACATCGGCGCCATGGTTTGCGGCAACTCGCGGTGCGGTTCCTCCGCCGAGCAAGCCGCCACCTCGTCGTTGATGAGTCTGAAGTCGAAATCGCCGCCGGGGTGGTCGGGGTCGAGCTGGACCCATACGTTGCGCGTGGACGATCGTGGCAACTCGTGCAACACGTCGCTGAGCGCCTCGACGTGCTCACTGCCGACGAGCAGAGCTTTCGGCTTTGCGACCTTGAGGGCGTGCACCAGGGCCGGGCCCGTGAGGTGGGTGTTGATCAGTGCGCTGATGACGCCGAGCCGATTGAGGCCAGCGGTAATGAAGAGGTAGTCGGGCCGACTGTCCATCAACAGTGCCACCACGTCGCCGCGCCGCAAACGCCGCCGCAGTGCGAAGTGGGCATACCGGTTCGCGCGCTCGTTGATCTCCTGCCAAGTCCAGCGCTCCTGCTGATACGCCAGCCCGACCCGATGCGGTGCGTGCACCGCCAATTCCTCGAGAAGTTGGACGAAGCTGCGATGCCCGAGCGGATTCAGCGCCGGCACGCCGGCAAGAATCCGCCCCAGAGCCTGCAGCTCGGTCCACCCGGTTTGCGCGCGCTCCAAGAGGCCCATCGTCTAGTCCAACGAGCGTGCCGCCTGCGGCATGGCTCGCTGCACCGCTTGATTTCGCGAACCTTCCTCAAGGAACACGGCGTTCACCTCTGCTCATCGTCCCAAGCGGACGAGGGCGTCCGGATTGAAGAGGTCGCGCGAGAGCGGAACGCGATAGTCGGCCGCGTTCTGTGGATTGTGCGGTGGGAAGAGCATCGCGGTCGCACGCTTGAATGTGAAGTTCTCCGCGATCTGTACGCCGATTGTCCCACCCGGCACGTAGCTGTGCCCGCCATCCGGACTATAGTACATGCCTTGGAGCACTTGGTAGGAGCCGACCAGGGCCCCGGCACGGTCGTACTTGGTGGTCCAGCTGCCGAGGTAACTCTCGGCGTCGAATCGCAACACGATGCGACCGTACAAGTAGTTGGGATCTTTCGGCGTTGCCTCAACGATCCACACGGGACGCTGCACCAGCACGGCGCTCACGGGAGCCCACGGGAGGCCGTTCCAGGCGGGATCGTCTGCGCCGATCCGGGGGACGTCCTTCCAGACAATCCGCCAGCCGCCCTCGGGAAGGGCGAGCAGTTCTGCCTCACCTTTCAGGCTGTACGGATCCATCAAGACGAGTTGCTCCTCCCGGCCGAGCAACCGGAACGTGAAGTCCTGGGGCTTGCCGTCGAAGAACGTCCCGTCGTCGAGACTGATGTCCGAGCCCAGGAAGCCGTCGGAGCGGTTCAGCGGACTCAGTTGGCGCGGCCGGCGCAGCCCTGGCACGTAGGTCCAGAGCATGTCGCGTTGACCGGCATCCCGGAAGCGCCACGTCAACGAGACCGTCCCGTTGAGGTCCGCAGGGGAGACGACGCGCGCCAGGGTCTGGAGCAGGAGATTGTCGGGGTTGCTTTGCAGTTGGACCTCCGGAGATCCATCGTAGAAGCGCATCTCCACATCCGTGACCACCCGCCGTTCCACGCCCTGTGAATTGAACATCACCAGTTCGGTCAGGAAGCGACAATCACCGCGATACCAGGTGGCATAGAAGAAGTTCCATACCACCTTGAGCGCCGCCTGCGGGTCGGCGGGGTCGACGGCATCGAACGGCAGACCCGTGATGTAGGCCGGCTGTGCGCCGGTGTCCGCATCGATGATTGAGCCAGCTGGTGTGAGTGCGTAGCGACCGTGGTTGCTGTGCGAGATCTCGAGGAGGTCTGGCGGACTGAGCAACGCAGCCTTGGG
>DATKMS010000367.1:0-5761 GCA_035541735.1 Candidatus Margulisiibacteriota bacterium | reverse complement strand
ACGGTGAAGCCGGGACAGATGATCGGGCCGGTGACGACCGAGGCGCAGTACCGTAAGGTGCAGGACTACTACGCCATCGCGCGCCAAGAAGGCGCGACGACCGTGGCCGGAGGCGCCCTTCCCACCGACCCGGAGCTGCAGCGCGGCTATTTCGTCAACCCAACGATCTACACCGGCGTGACGAACGACATGCGCATCGCCCGCGAGGAGATCTTCGGACCGGTGGTCGTGGCCATGCCGTTCGCCGACGAAGAGGAAGCGATCGCGATCGCCAACGACACGAGCTACGGACTCGCTGCCGGGCTGTGGACGCGCGACCTCTCACGCGCGCACCGCGTCGCGGCGCGGCTCGAGGCGGGGCAAGTGTACGTCAACGAGTGGGTGACCGGACCGGTCGAGACCCCGTTCGGAGGCTACAAGCAGAGTGGGTACGGCCGGGAGAAGGGCATCGAGGCGCTGCATCACTACACCCAGGTGAAGTGCGTAACCATCAAACTGTGAGGTGACGAAATGCGATTCGGTCAGAAGAGCGTGATTGTAACCGGCGCGGCGTCGGGGTTTGGCGAAGCCATAGCAACGCGTTTCGCCGCCGAGGGCGCGAAGGTGCTGGTCGCCGACGTCGACGAGGCGGGCGGCAACCGCGTCGTTGCATCGATCAAAGATGCCGGTGGTCAGGCCGCATTTGTGCGGACCGACGTATCGAAAGCCGCCGAGGTAAAGGCGATGATCGATGCAGCGGTTGCCCAGTTCGGTGGGCTCGACATCCTCGTCAACAACGCCGGCTTCTCGCATCGCATGATGCCCCTGTGGGATCTTCCCGAGGAGGATTACGACCGGGTATTTTCGGTCAACGCCAAGGGTGTGTACCTCGGCTGCAAGTACGCTGTGCCCGTACTGCGCGAGCGCGGCGGTGGCGTGATCGTCAACACGGCTTCGATTGGCGCGGTGGCGCCGCGTCCGGGGGTGACCGCCTACAACGCCACCAAGGGTGCGGTCGCGACCATGACGCGTGGCCTTGCCATGGAGGTAGCGCCGTTCCGCATTCGCGTGAACGCGGTGAATCCGGTTGCCGCCGATACGCAGTTCGTCAAGGGCGCGTTGGGAATGGACTCCATGCCCGAGCCGATTCGCCAGGCCGTGGTCCAAGGCATTCCCCTCGGCCGGCTCGCCGAGCCGCGCGACGTCGCCGCGGCGGTATTATTCCTCGCCTCCGACGACGCCGAGTTCCTGACCGGTGTGTGCCTCGCCGTCGACGGGGGCCGCAGCATCGGCTGAGGCAGCGTCGGTCGCGATACGCGATCGGAGTAGAAGGTGCCGACTCGTGCAATCGCGCATCCGCCGTTCTGGCGCGCCTTCGAAGCGTTGCTGATCGTCATCAGCCGGGCCGGATTGCTGTTCCTCGCCTGGTTGGTCGTGTCCCACACGCGCCCGCTGTTGCCGCTGATGTTGCTACGCGGCTTTACGATCCTTGTCGTTACGCCCGCCGTTGCGGCGTTGCTCATCGAGCGCGCCTTCGCGACCACTGTGACGGTCGAGGCTGACGGGCTGGTGCTGCAGCAAGACGACTGGCGCGTCGACATTCCCCGCACCGCTATCGCCCACGTTGACCCGTGGACGATCCCGTTGCCGGGCAGCGGACTGTGGTTACGCCTGCGCTCGGGACGACGGTTCAGCTATGGCTTGCAACTACCCGACCCAACTCCGTTCATCGAAGCGCTCGCGCGCACGGGTGGCTCAGCGGGTGTCGAAACCGCTTTGCAGCATCCGAGCGTCATCTACGCGCGTGTGCGCGGAGGCGGCCGGCAGTGGCGATGGTACCATCCGCTGCTGAAGTTCGTGGTGTTCGCGCTCGTGCCGACGCTGCCGCTGTTCCGGCTGCATCAGTACGTCGTGTTCGGCGGGACATTCGGGGAATACTACTTGCGCGGACTGCAGCCCTACCTGCTCGACTTCGCCACCCATTGGATGGTGCTGACCATTTACTTGGTGCTCTACAACGGCGTCTGGCGGAGCGTGGCTGAGGTGGTGGCATTGGCCGCGGCCTGGGCCGCACCCTCGCGCGCAGCGAGGGTGCGGCGGGCGGCGGAAATCGGCTGCCGTGTCCTCTATTACGGCGGCGTCCCAGTGCTGCTGATCGGATACTTTCTACCGTAGCGGTTACGGCGTGGGCGGATTCGACACTGACAGCGCCCAGCCCATGCGCTCGTGCCCGAACTGGTTCCACACCGGGTTCTTGCCGTTGACGAACTGGCTCGGCGTGAAGTCCGGCGGGGCCGACCCCGAGCCGGTGCCACCGAAGAGCCCCACCCAGATCGTGCCGCCATCGTACGTCGGATGCGTGTCGTCGGACTGGATGTAGTCGTAGCTGGTGGTGGCGCTCACGAGGTGGGTGTTCGCGTCGCGGATGGTGGGATAGAGCGTGCTGGTGATTCGGGTCACGTACGCGGCCTCGCTCTCACCCTCGACGTACTTGAGGGCCTCCGAGTCGACGACGGTGTCGCCGTTTGAGTCGTAGTCCGCACCCATGAAGTTGGCGAAACTGTCGGCGCATTTGAAGCCGTACACAGTGGCGTAATGGCACATCCGCCAGTTCATCTTCACCAGGTATGGCAGGAACGTGGTGCGGAGATTGACCTTCTGCCCGGTGGTCGCATCGGTGCACGAGCTCAGCTTGTTGTCGGCGTTGTACCCCGGATAGTAGAGGTTGGCGATGATCTTCGCCTTCGTCCCCGAGTAGGCGTTGGCGTTGATGAACGACATCGCACTCTGCAGGTAGGTGGTGCAGTTGCTGAGCGCGGTGTTGAGTGGCCCGTAGTTGCAGGTGCCGGTCTGGCCCGCGAAGTTGCTGCGCGCCTGCAGCCCGTCGTTGCCGCACATCTCGAAGGTGACGACGCGCGTATTCGAGGTCTGCATGTAGGACTTCTCGGCGACGATCTTGTTGTTGTAGATGTCCGAGGCGACCGCACCGGACTTGCAGCGCCGGATGACTTCCACATCCGTGCCCCAGTAGTTGGAGGCGTAGTCACCGGTCACGTTCGCTGCGGACCAGATCGCCACATCCCAGATATTACCCTCCCAGCCTGCGTAGATCGAGTCGCCGTACGCAACGACACGATACTTCGTCGATGTTCCAGACCGGTCGATCGTCCACGACACGTTCTGCGTAACGGTGCTCGCCGCTGCTGCTGAAGCGAGCGCCACGATGCCGCTGCAGAAGGCCGCCAGCAGAAGCCGGCGCCCGTGCTGCCTTCCTCTAGGCTCCATTTCCCTCTCCCTGTAGTTGAGCCGCCGACGCGGCGGGTTGGCCGTAGCGTTGCGAGATGAAACGAAAAGCTATGCCTTCACGGATGCTCGGTCGGTGCACGGGCACGTTGCATCGCTTCCCCCTCCCCCGAGGTCGGCAATCAGATTCTCGCTGCACGTGGAGCTAGCAGGGATCGCGTCACATCGTCAAGAGAATTTTGGGCAGAGAATCCTGGGCGGGCAACTCACTGCGTAGGCCAACGGCGGACCCGCCTCGCGTCTAGCGATTTCGCGCTGGTGCAGCTGCTTCGGGTACTGCAGAAACCGGCTCACCCGGCTGGGGCACTTCGAGCACCTGGACGGAGAGCCCAGGAGGCGCCATCTCAGGGGGCACGACGCGGTCCTCCGGCAAGGGAATTGGTTCGCCGCGATCGTCGACCGGCTGATAGTCCGGGTGGAACATCAAGATGGGGGGCAGTTGGTGGCCGTCATCCGTGGTCTGGTAATGCCGGACATAGCCGGGCGGCAGAGCGAAATCGTTCGGCACGATGATGCCGCGTTTGATGGGCTTGGTACCGGGCGGAGGGAAGAGAGCGATGCCCGTTGGCTCGTTCCCCGTTTGCTCTTCATCCGCTTCCCGCGCCCCGGCCTGTGCCTCTTCGGGTTGCGCCCCGCTTTGCTGGCGTGCGGGTGGCGGTTTCTGTTCGCCGCGAGATTGCGAATCCAAGCCCCCGGGCGGGCTGACGCCAGCCTGCGTTCGCGCCGTCACTTTCAGCGGCCCGGCGGTGACAGATCGTGGAGCGGCGCTCCTGGCCAGATCGGATGCGCGCTTCTCAACCGCTGGCGGGGGAGCCGGTTGAAGCGCGGGGCGAACGACGACGAAGAGCGCCACAGTGACGAGGGCGATGGCCAACGCCAGCAACCACACCCCGGTGCGGATCCCGGTGGGCTCGGTTGTTCGCACGCCGTCCCGATCCACGTACTCTCTGGTGCGAGGAGTCCGCTCTGCCATTGCTGTCGGCGGCGCGCCGTGAAGGTGCGCCGTTCACTACGGGCACTGCACGACGACGTCGGACCCCATCTGTACGAACGGCGGTGCCAAAGGGCTAGGCTGCGGGTCGCCGGGCAACAGCAAGCCGCAGTTCGTGCACTCGACGTTGGTCCAGGCAGGGTTATCGCCCGACGGTGGCGTGCTGGACAGTGTGGCGTTCACCCAATCGACGATGGTTGGCACACCGCCCGTCGTGTCGCCGTACACCTTGTTGCTGCCCCACATCGTATGCCGCGAGCCGGTGCCGATGTAGTAGCGGTAGTTGTTGTTCGTACTGAGGGCCATCGCCGTCTCTTGCACCTGTTCGACCATCTTCTGGTTGAACTGGCAGCTGCCGTTCCACCAGGTGAGCGCGGCAACCGGATCACTATTGTTGAGCATGATGTTGTAGAATCCGGTCTGGCCGCCGCTGCCGCCATCGTAGGCCGTCGAATAGTGCGCCCAGGTGGTAGTGGGGAAAGCCTGCGCGACCGCCTCCGTGTACTTGGGGATACTCCCGGCGTTGAGCGCTTCCGTTACTCCCTTGATGTTCTTCGGCAGGTTGGCCTTGAAATTCCAAACCGCGAAATTCTTATCCAGGAAGTCCTGGGTGATGACACCGTTGCCGGCGTCGGCGAGCACGTGGAACTGCGAGGCCGGCCACACCGACTCCAGCAGCGGTGCATGGAACCAGGCGCCATAGGCGCCGGCGCTCGATCCGGTGACGAAGACCACATCGGGGTTGACGAAGTGCTCGCGCGCCCACTTCTCGACGATCTTGGCGTTCTCGTATCCGCGGTGGTGAATGAGGAGGGTGTCTGAGTACTGCTTGTCTGCTTCGCCGAAATGGATGTCGCAGCTGCAGTACGAGACGAAGACCACGTTCCAGTCGCGGAACGGGTTGTTCGGGTTGGTGGCATCCGCGAACCCGGTCGAGGCATTGTTCGGGTTGTCACTCGAACCGACGCTGTCGTTGCAGACGGGAATGCTGCAGGTGAGCGGGTCCCAACAAGCGCCGCCACCTTCGTAGTACATGACCAGCTTGTTGACCGAGCCGCGCTTCGCGAAGAACTGGTACGGCGAGTCCTGCGGACCGTGGATGCACTGCGGGGTCAGCTGTTTTTTCTGGTAGGTGGTCGTGCCGGTCGGCGAAATGGTGATGTACTGCGTGTCGTCGACGTTGGGCGACACGATCGTGTTCGTGACGATGTCTGCAGCGATGCCGTCGAGGCGGCTCTGCAGGCCGGCGCCGGTGGCGGTCGTTGGGCAAGCTTTGGCGGTCGCCTTCTGGAAGCTGGTGATGAAGCCGCTGCGCGCCTTGTCCTTCTTCTTGTCGCGCCCGGCGGCGTCCTTGAGCTTCTTGATAAAGCTGCCGTCGGCCCGGAGGAGTTGCTGGCACGCGGTGGCAGCGGCGCTGAGAATCTTCTTCCCGCAGTTCGCCTCGCCTTTCGTAGCGAGGTTGAGTCCCGCATTGACATCTGCAACCAG
>DATKMS010000366.1:0-7451 GCA_035541735.1 Candidatus Margulisiibacteriota bacterium | reverse complement strand
TCGGCGATTTCTGGACGATCGCCGGCCACGCCGACGACACGCAGGCCTTGCAGTCGGTCGCCTTCACCTGGCTGGAGCAGAATTTCGCTCCACTCGCAGCGAAGCTGGGCGACGACGGCGTGAGCGCCCTGCCGTTCGTCGGTGTCGGCTTTTGCGACCAGCAGGGGCGCACCCGCGTCGAGCAGTTCTTCACGGTGCCGGCGCACCAGCGGCCGGGATCGGCCCGCACACTCGCCCAAGCACTGGAAAGCATCGATCAGTGTGCGCGCCTGCGCACCCGGGCGACAGCGTCGGTGCGGCGTTTCCTTCAAGCAATACCCCAGTCACCACACCACACGGACTAACCCCGAGTCCTCGATGTCCGCGTCCCTCGTGAGCAAGGGCAGAGACAGGTGGCGGGCCGCGGCGCAGATGAGCGCATCGAACGGGTCACCGTTCGGGCGGGCCTCGTCCGCCAGATAGACCTGGTCGGGTGTCAGATCAACCGGCTGGTATGCCGGATTGCTGAAGAGGTCAGCGAAAAATGCTCGGGGCGTGCGGCACAGGTCGATGCGTCCAATGCGGGCCAGGATGGCGCATTCCCAAATCACCGCGGCGGGGATGTAGATGATGCTGGCGCGTCGTTCGGCCGCCGCAAACACCGCGGCCGCCCGCTTGCCCAAAGATTTGCCGCCGGCGGCGTGAAAGACGAGCGCATGGGTATCCGCCACGACGGCCGAGAGCATCAGCGTCCGCCGTGCCGCCGGCGGCGCCCTGTGGGCCGCCTCTTCGGGCGCGAGTACCGAGCTGCATCCGCGGCGACACACGGGGCCGGAAACAACGCGCGAACTGCGGCGTCCGCGCCTCGCAGCTCGGGATCCGAATCGCTGATGTGGACGGTTCCGACCACCGAACGAACCGAGGACTCGTGCACGTGCCCGCCTGTTCGCGCCACGGAGACGAGTCGATCGAGTACGGCGCTGATGCTGCGTGCGCCCGCCGCATGCGCCTGCCCGCGCAGCCAGAGGAGATTATCTGCGGCGAGGGTCACGGAGATGGCTTGCTTGTTCATACGATCTTTATACGATATTGCCCCGGCGGCCGCAATGAGGCGAAACCTTGGGTCGGCCGGCATGCCGTTGCAACAGCGCCGCCGCAGCACAACTACAACTCGATGCGATAGTTTCCGTGTCGATCGAGCGTGGCTTCTTGCCCCGGGTGGAGGACGATGGTCGTAAATGGCTCTTCGACGATCGCCGGGCCCTTGACGCGGTGGCCGGCGCGCATTGATGAACCGTCGTAGATCGGCGTGACCAGGAAGCGGCCGTCGAAGAATGCCTTGCGACGGCCCTTGATCGGCGGCCGCGCTGTGGACCGGCTATACATGGGAATCTGTGGCTTGTCGGTGACGCCGACCGCGGTGAGGCGCACGCTCCGCAGGATCGGCTCCTCTTCACGCGAGGCGTAGGTGTGCAACTCTTCGTGCAGTGCGTGGAAGCGTTCGACGGTGGCAGCCAGATCGCGCGAACCCAACAACCCATTGCGCCCCGCTACCGGCACCGCAATGTCGAACGTCTGGCCCGGATAACACAGGTGCGCGAAGCGGCGCAGCTCGACCCGCGTCCGGCTGCCGCCGCGCGCCGCGAGGACGGCGCGCGCGGCGTGCTCCATCTCGACGAACAAGGCGTTGACCCGGTCGATCTCGGCACGGCCGATAGGAGTGATGTAAGCGCGCATCTCATCGACGATGTGGTCGGAGAGCAGCAGTCCGAGGGCCGAGAACGCCGGTGACGTCTTCGGCACGAGGACGGTGCTGATGCCCAGCTCCTGCGCCTGTGCGGTCGCGTGCACGGGGCCGTTGCCGCCGTACACCACCATCGTCAGCCCGCGCGGGTCGACGCCGCGCTGCGCCGAGATGCGCCGGATGGCGTTCGCCATGTTCGCATTGACGAGGCGATAGATGCCATGCGCCGCTTCGACCGCACTCAGCCGGAGCGGCTTGCCGATGTGCTCGCTGATGGCTTCGCGCACGCCCGCCGCCTTGAGTTGCATCGTGCCGCCGCAGAAATCGTTGGGGTTTAGATAGCCGAGGAGCAGGTTCGCATCGGTGACCGTGGGCGCGGTGCCGCCGCGGTCGTAGCAGATCGGTCCGGGCTCGGCACCGGCGCTGCGCGGACCCACCTGGAGCGAGCCGGCGACCACCGAGGCGATCGATCCACCGCCCGCGCCAATCGATTGCACGTCGACCATCGGCAGGCCAACGAGATAGCGGTGATGCCAGTTCCATCCCGATTTGATCTCCGGTTGCCCGCCGCGGATGAGACAGACGTCGTAGCTCGTGCCACCCATGTCGGCGCACACGAAGTCTTCTACTTTCGCCGCCGCAGCGACAGTGCATGCGGCGATCACGCCGCCGGTCGGGCCCGAGCTGAGCACGGTGACCGGGCGCTGCGTAATGTATGCGGGCGTCATGATGCCGCCGTTCGACTGCATGATGAGCAATTCGTGCTGGTAACCAGCGTTGTGCAGCCGCTCCACGAGCCGCCCAAGATAACGCTCGATCGTCGGCGCAACGTACGCGTTGACCAGCGTCGTGCTGGTGCGCTCGAACTCCGGCGCCGACGGCATCACCTCGTGCGACAGCGACACGCTGACACCGGGACATTCTTCCTGCGCGATCTCGCGGACGCGTTTCTCGTGCGTGGGGTTGATGAAGGAGAACAAGAAGACGACTGCAAGCGACTCCATGCCCAGCTGCTTCAGGCGGCGCAGCGCCGCGCGCACCGCGACCTCGTCGAGCGGCGTCACGACGTTGCCTTCATAGTCGAGCCGCTCGGGAACGCCGATGCGGCGCCGGCGTTGCGCAATCGGCGGTGGCGGCGGCAGGGCGGGGTCCCAGATGTCTTCCTTGTAGCCGCGGCGCAGCTCGATCTCGTCGCGATGGCCCTGCGTGGTGATCAGACCCGTGACGGCGCCGCTCATCTCGATCAGCGTATTGTCCGCCGTCGTGGTGCCGTGCACGATCACCGCGGCGTCGTCGAGCAACTCGCTGAGGCTCAAGTGTTCGCCGCGCGCCAGCTGCTCCATGCCGGTGATCACACCCTCGGACTGATCATGCGGCGTCGTCGGACTCTTGCTCAGGCGAATCGAGCCGTCGGGGCGAACCAGGACGAAGTCCGTGAACGTACCGCCGACGTCGATGCCGATGCGGTAGGACATGGCCAGACTGCAGACAACAGACTTTCAGACAACAGACCCTGGGGGTCCGTTGTCTGTTGTCCCGGCGTCTGTTGTCCCTCCTTGCATCTCCGCTCTCAGTCTCGCCGTCGCCTCGCGATCAATCGCCAACGTGAGGTCCTGCAACGACCCGGTCAGCACGACGCCGTAGTCGCGGCGGGCACCTTCGACCGACACGTACTCGTCGAGGACGTCGTCGAGCACCTTCTGTGGGTCACGTTCGAGCGGATCTCCCCATCCGCCCCCACCGCCATAGCGGTATTCGTAGCGCTCGCCGGGTTGGTGGTCGACGTAGAAGGCGGTGAACTCGACGACCTGTTCGTGCGGGCCGCCGCAGCGCAGCTTGAGCTGGTTGGGCGCACCCGGTTTGCCGCCGGCGATGCCGGGCATCGGGTATTTTATACCGACGACGTAGGTGTAGACCTGCGCCGGCGCGCACAGCTCTTTGATGTAGAGTGTGCCCGGGCAGCCGCGCCATTTGCCGGGTCCGCCGGTGTCGATGGCATAGTCGCGTGCCAGGTGGCGCACCGGGAAGATGCTTTCGTTGATCTCGCCGGTGGCACGGATGAGGTTGCCGAAGCTGACGTTCATCGCGCCCCAGCCGTCCTGGCCGTGCACGGCGCCGCAGTAGGCCCCGAAGGTGTCGACCGAGTGATCGATGAACAGCTGGCCGGTCTTCGGGTTGGTGCCGAAGATCACCGTAGGCATGCCCATCTTGTAGATCTGCGGGCAACAGCGCTCGGGAATGACCTGCTCGAGCGCCTTGGCGATCGCCTCACCGACTTCCGTGCCGGGATGATGCGTGCCCGCGGCCACCGAACGTTCCGGCGGTGGGTTGAGGCAGCAGCCCTTTGGAACGATCAGATTGATCGAGTTGAAGAAGCCCTCGTTCTTCGGAATCGACGGGTCCATCATGCTGGCGATCTGCGCCACCACGTAGCCGCGGGTGTTGCCGAAGGTCGAGTACGCTTGCAGGTTCTGGCGCGTGTCCGAGCCGGTGAAGTCGACGGTCAGGTCGCTGCCCTTCACCGTCACCTTGCAGTGAATGTGGATGTCCTTGTTCCCCTTTGGGTCATGGTCGACGTAGACATCGGATTCGTAGACCCCGTCACGCCACTTGGCGACTTCCTCCTTGAAGCGGCGCGCGGCGAAGTCGATCATGTACTGCGCCGCGCTGCGCACGGCAGCGACGCCGTGGCGGGCGATCACTTCCTGCAGACGGCGCGCGCCGAGTTGCGCCGCACCGACCTGGGCGCGCAAGTCGCCGAGGAAAGTGGGCGTGCGATTGTTCACCTTCATGAAGTACGTGATGTCCTTGCGTTCGACGCCTTTCTCGAAGATCTTCACCGCCGGAAAGCGCACGCCTTCGGCCCAGATGTCGCGTGCGTCGACGTTGTAGCCGCCGGGCATGGCGCCGCCGGTATCGGCGTGGTGGCACTGGATGGAAGCAATGAGCACCATCTCGCCGTCGTAGAAGACCGGCGCGAAGATGTTGTAATCGGGCAGATGGCCGCCGCCGTGGTAGGGGTCGTTGGCAACCAGCACGTCGCCGTCGTAGAGGCCGTCGCGGCCGAAGAAGTCGAGCGCAAAGCGCACGGGCAGCGTCGAGCTGAGCATGAACTGCGGGATGCCGACGCTGAGCGCGGCCAGCGCGCCGTTGGCGTCGAGGATGGTTGCGTTGCGCTCGTTCGACTGGTTGAGGATGGGCGTCGTGGCGGTGAGGCTGACATGCGTGGCCATCTCGTAGGCGATGGTCTCCATCGCGCCGCGGATGATCTCGGCGGTGACCGGATCGACCGTGGCGCGGCGCACGGCGCGCAGGGGGCGTCGGATCTTGGCGTGCGTGGCCGGACGCACGGCGCGCTTCAGTTTTCTTTGCACTCGGCGGCTCGTTCGCATCGGATTCTCTCCGTGACTCGGCGTTGTCGCTGCCGTTCTATTAGCCAAGTTTGGCCTTGAAAGTCGAGTTGTGTGCGCGCCAGCCGCCCGTAGTCAGGACTCGGCGCTCAGCACTCCGTTCATCCGTTCCATGGCGTCGAGGCATCCCTCCACCATTTCGCGCACAACGTCGCGGGTCGACATCGCCACATTCATCTGTCCCACGACCTGGCCAACGAAGTATGTGACCAGCGGGCGGGCGCTCGACCCCTCCTTGTGGGCGACGCGGTGGATGCGGCGCTGTGCATCCGCCACCAGCATGCTTTGCAGGGGCATGGGCAGCGGCTCGGGGGCAGCGGCTGCATCCCAGGCCTCCGTCCACGCGCTGCGCAACATGCGCGCCGGCTTGCCGGTGAGCGAGCGCGAGCGCCGCGTATCGGCAGAGGTGGCGGCGAGGAACTTCTCACGGATCACCGGCGTCGTCTCGGCCTCGTGCGTCGTCAGCCACACCGAGCCGCACCACACGCCTTCCGCGCCGAGGGCGAGGGCCGCGGCCATCTGGCGACCCGTTGCGATGCCACCGGCAGCCAGGACCGGCGTCGGAGCCACCGCGTCGACGACCTGCGGTACCAGGACCATCGTCGCGATCTCACCCGTGTGTCCACCACCTTCGGTACCCTGTGCGATGACGAGATCCACACCAGCCTCCTGGTGGGCGACGGCATGGTCGATCCGTCCGGCGAGCGCCGCTACCGGAACACCGTTGGCGTGTGCCTTGTCGACGAGCCACCGCGGCGGAGTTCCGAGCGCCGAGGCGATCAGCGCAACCTTGTGGTCGAAGGCGACGTCGATCAGCGGGGCCATGCCCTTGGGATCGATGCGCAGTCCGGCCATGCCGCGCCGATCGCGGTCGCTGTCAGTCTCTGCTGGGAGCTCCGGCACACCGTAGCGCTCGAGCAGTGCCTCGATCCATTGCCGGTGCGCGTCCGGCACCATCGATTTGAGGCTGGCCGCATCGAAGCCGCCGGACTCGGCGCCGACGTACTTGCGCGGGATGAGCAGGTCGACGCCGAACGGTCGCCCTTTCGTCTGCTCCGCGATCCACTTGAGATCGACGTCGAGCTGCTCGGGCGTGTGTGCTACGGCTCCGAGTACGCCGAGACCGCCGGCGTTGCTGACCGCTGCGGCGACGTCACGGCAATGGGTGAAGGCAAGGATGGGGAAGTCGATCCCTAGCATTTTGGTCACGCTGGTGTGCATGAAGCTTTCCTCTCACGGTGACGCTGCATAGTTCGCTCCACTCGTCCGCTACGCGGCGAATGTGCGTGCAATCTGCTCCGAGTAGTAGGCCAGTTTCTCGACAGAGAGCGTATAGACGGGCGCGACGGGGCACAGCGAATCGGCAAACGTCCACAGCCGTTCGACGCGCTCACGCACCTTCTCGGGCTTGCCGACCGCGACGAACGTCCGCACCATGTCGTCGGGCACCAGGCGGGCCACGCTCATGTAGTCGCCGCGCTGCACACCGGCCTGGAGCTGACGTGCGACGGCGCCGAAACCGTGTGCTTCGAAGAACGGTTCGTACTGTTTGATGCCACCGTAGAATGCCAACGTCGGCCGTGCGTCTTCGATGGCCTCGGCCTCATTGTCGTGCGGTGCGACCCAGGGCCAGAGATTCACCTCGACCTGGTCGCGCCGCCGCCCTGCGGCGGCCAGCGCCGCAGCGAATTCCGGCTGCATCTTTTCGACCGCCCACTCGACCGACCACATCGGGTGTCCGAGCAGACCGTCGCCAATCTCCGCCGCGAGGCGGACGAGCGCCGCACGCAGCGCCGCGATCCAAATCGGGATCTCCTCGCGCAGCGGCGGCTGGCTCGGCTGCAGCTCGCGAAAATCGGCGCGGTAGTACGTGCCTTCAAACGGCGTCAGCCCTTTGTGCGCGCCCTTGATGATATGGCGCACGGCGGCAACCGTCTCGCGCAGATGGGAGACCGGTTTGTATTTCGGCGTCCCGAAGATTCCCGACGTCCAGGCGTGCACGCTGGTGCCGAGACCGAGAATGAAGCGGCCGTTGGAGATGCGGTCGAGGTCGATGGCCGCCATCGCCGTCTCGAACGGGCTGCGCACCGGCGCGATGGCGATGCCGCTCGCCAGCTGCACCCGTTCGGTGACTGCCGCAAGGGCCCCGAGCGTGGAAAACGGCGGCCCGTACACCTGCGGCACGAAGATCCCGTGTGCACCGCGGCTCTCGGCGAGTTGCGCCAGCGATGTCAGCATCGGCGCCGGTAGCGGCATGAGTATGGTCCAGATGCGTCGTTTGCTTGCGGGTGACCGACTCATGACAGTCTTCCTCCTGC
>DATKMS010000365.1:0-8263 GCA_035541735.1 Candidatus Margulisiibacteriota bacterium | reverse complement strand
GCTTGGCCGCGTGCTTTCTCGACTCGATGGCGACGATGCAGCTCCCGGCCATGGGCTACGGGCTGCGCTACGAATACGGCATGTTCAGACAGACCATCCACGACGGCTGGCAACAGGAGCAGGCGGACAACTGGCTGCGTCACCCGGACCCATGGGAGGTCGCTCGGCCGCACGAGAAGGTCGAAGTGAAGCTGAATTGCTCGTTCGAGATCCACGGCGGGAGTTTACGCCCCATCCCTGGACGGCCGTCCGCCTTGATCGGCATCCCGTTTGATCGGCCGGTGGTGGGCTACGGCGGCACGACCATCAACACGCTTCGGTTGTGGGCCGCCGCCGCGCCCGACTATTTCGATTTTCAGGAATTCAGCCGCGGCGACTTCGTCGGTGCACTAGCCGAGAGGCTGACGGCTGAATCCCTCACGCGAGTGCTCTATCCGGACGACTCCACGAGCCAGGGGCAGGGGTTGCGCTTCGTGCAGGAGTATTTTCTCGTCGCCTGCTCGCTCACCGATCTTGTGCGGCGCTTCCGCCGCACCAATGCCGATTGGAGTGCGCTTCCCGAGAAGGTCGCCATCCAGCTCAACGACACGCACCCGACGATGGCCGTGCCCGAGTTGATGCGCATTCTACTCGACGAAGCCCACTTGGGATGGGACGAGGCCTGGGACCTCACGCGGCGGGCGCTGGCGTACACCAATCACACCCTGCTGCCCGAAGCGCTGGAGAAATGGCCGGTGGCGTGGTTCGAGATGTTGCTGCCGCGGCAATTGGAGATCATCTTCGAGATCAACCGCCGCTTGCTCGATGCGGTCCGCATCCGCTTCCCAGGCGACGAGGGGCGCGCCGCGCGCATGAGCCTGATCGAGGAAGGGCCGGCCAAGCACGTCCGCATGGCCAATCTCGCCATCGTCGGATCGCACAGCACCAACGGCGTGGCGGCGATCCATTCCGGCTTGCTGCGCACGGTGACGGTCAAGGACTTGGCCGAGATGTTTCCCGAGCGTTTCAGCAACAAGACCAACGGTGTCACGCCGCGACGCTGGTTGCTGACGGCGAACCCGGTGCTCGCCCGCACGATCACCGCGGCCATCGGCGACGCCTGGATCACCGACCTCAGCCAACTCAGCACGCTCAAGCCGCTCGCCGACGACACGGCCTTTCGCGACGACTTCCGCAAGGCGACGCGCGAAGCCAAGTCGCAGTTTGCCGATTGGCTCAAAGCGACATCCGGCCAGACCGTGGACCCGGACACGATCTTCGACAGCCAGGTCAAGCGCATCCACGAATACAAGCGGCAACTGCTCAATGCGTTGCGCATCGTTGTGCTCTACAACCGGCTGCGCCAGAACCCCGATCTTGACATGATGCCGCGGACCTTCTTCTTCGCCGGCAAGGCGGCGCCCGCCTACCACCTGGCCAAGCTCATCATCAAGTTCATCAACAACCTGGCCGGCGCCATCGACGGTAACCCCGCAATACGCGGCCGCCTCAAGGTCCTGTTCCTGCCCGAGTATGACGTGTCACTTGCCGAGCGGCTCATCCCCGCCAGCGACGTCTCCAACCAGATCTCCACCGCCGGCTACGAAGCCAGCGGCACCAGCAACATGAAATTCATGATGAATGGGGCGCTGACGATCGGCACACGCGACGGCGCAACCATCGAGATGGCCGAGGAAGCCGGCCAGGAGAACTTCTTCCTCTTCGGTCTGACCGCGGAACAAGTGGTCGCCAGCCGTGGCTGGTACAGCCCGCAGTGGCACTACGACCACGAGCCGGAAACCCGCGCGGCGTTGGACCTGATCTTTTCCGACCACTTCAGCCGCGACGAACCGGGCGTCTTCGCGCCGCTGCGTGATGTGCTGCTCACGCACGGCGACCACTACATGCACCTGGCTGACCTGCAATCCTACCTCGATGCGGACCGGAGGCTGCTCGAGTTGTATGCCGAACCGAATGCGTGGCTGCGCAAGGCCATCTTGAATGTGGCCAGCTCCGGGAAGTTCTCCAGCGACCGCACCATCGCTGAGTACGCGGCCCAGATCTGGAATGCCAAGCCCTGCCCGGTGGACTAGGAGAGAATCTTGCGCCTCACTGAACCGCTGCGATTACTTCCTTACCGATTTTGGCGAAAGGACGTGCTCTGCGACGCGCTGCGCCAAGTCCGCGATGAAGTCGCCGCGGTACGGCGGCTGCGCCTGGGTAAAGACGACGAGCACCAATTGACGCCCGGACACGTGATGGATAATTCCGGCATCGGCGTAAATCGGGCCCCAGGTGCCGCTCTTCGAGTAAACCTCCAGGTCGGGCAAACGCGCCGCGCCTCCCGCGAGACGATGCGCCAGATGGGGCTGCTGCACCACGTCGCGGCGCATCCGCTGCCGCACGATGGCCGAGCTCTCGGGAGAAAGGGCTCGGTCCGTAGCCAGCAACGCCAGAAGTTTGGCAGTGCCCACGGCGGTCATGGCGTTGCGATTGGCGAAATCGCCGTTATGAGCTGGAAGGCCGCCGGCGATTTGGGGATCGGAGAGGAACTGCTTGTCTCGGCCGTAGAGGTCGCCGTCACCGTCGTACGTCGGGTTGGCGCAGTGCAGGTCGGTGATACCAACGGTCGCGAGCCAACGGTCGACGGCGAGCCGGCGCTGGCGGAACACGGCGTACTCGTCAGGCGACAACTCCGGCCCCGGCTCGGTGGCGGTCAGCCGCGCGAAGACCTGGCGCGTCGCCTGGTTGCTGCTGTCGTGGACCATCGACGTCAGCAGCTTGTCCATCTCGCCGTCGATACGGCCCAGGCCGTTCTCTTGCCACGCGTAGGCGGCCATCAGATAGATGAACTTCACGACACTCGCGGGGTAGATGGGCAACGCGCCGCGGCGCTGCGCCAAGCGCGGCGGACCGTCGCCACTCAGGTCGAGCAGCGCGATGCGCACGTCCGCGTGGTGCAGGCTGGAATCACTGGCGGCCAGCGCCGCGACAGACTGATCGAGAAACTGCTGCAACTCGCGCGAAGGGCGAATGGTAAGCAAATAGGCCGCCGCGCTCGAAGGCGCCCCTTCAGCGCTGCCGGTCGTCGACAACAGCGGCAGGAAGAGCATCGCGAGCAGTGCGGCAGATCGAATCATGGTTGGAGGATAGCCCGAACCTATGGCTTACAGAATCGCATGTGGCATGGGCACGAAGAGAAGTTCAGAACCTCGCTTGACGTGCCCTGTTTCGACTGAGGCCGAATCCATGAATTCTCGCGGGCCTGTGAGGGAGTGGGTTTCCTCTCGGCGCCCTCGCGGGCTGCCGCCTCCGGCGGCGCGCGAGCAGAGAGGAGTGCGTTCGAAGAGACTCGTCTCGCTCGGGTTTGTTGTGATGGTGCTCCTCGTGGCGGCGAGACCCGCGGCGGCGTTCCGGCCGCAGCCGCTCGAGGCGAAGGATCAGAAGATCCTGCGCGACAACTTCGCCCTTTGCACAGGGAAGCTCAAGGGTCCGTACACGGAGAATATCTGCGTCTGCCCGGATGGCAGGAAGATCCCCGTGCGCAACACCAGCGGACGGATCGGCATCGGGTGCAAGGACGAGCTCTTCTGTGCCGCTTTCCGCGCACCGTGGGCCGAGGCGCTGGCGAAAGAGCGCATGTACATCGCCAACATCTTCTCGCGCGACCTCTACCTGTGGGACACCTTCCCCGATCACAATGATCTAGTGCGTGGCTATATCCTCGACGAGTATTTCACCTCGACCAATCCCAAGCACAAGCTGAGTGAGCTGAAGGCCTATGGCGGCCTGTCGGGCGCCGAGTACGAGACGCCGGCGTCGGCACGCTTCTTCGAACGTTACCTGAACGCCCCGGAGTTCAACGACAACCGTAACTTCCTCCTCGCCTACGAGCTGCAGAAGCGATTTTACATCCGCGCCGACCTCGGTCAGATCGAGAAGGCGCGTGCGCTGTCGGTGCGCATCCAGGAGGCGGATCCCAAGTTCAAGCCGCTGCGCGATGCCGTTCACAACCAGATCTCGCCCAGCCTCGTGCCGCAGCTCATCGCCTTTCGCGATCCGCTCCCGCCCGGGTCGACGCGCGCGCAAATCGACCAACTCATCGCCGAGATCGAGAAGCTGACGTCGGTCGACGAGAGCGCGCTCGCGACCCAGGTTGGCGAGGTCGAGGACGAAGCCCTGCGCTCGAAACTTCTCGGTCTGCTCCCCGCTGCCAACACCGATCCGGTGGCGGCGATTTCGTCACTCGCGGCGCTGATGGTGCTCGACCGGCAGACTGTGGCAGGTCGCCAGGCGTCACCCGCCGACGCCCGTCGTTTGGTTGACCTCAACGTCACTGCGGCGGGCGTCATCCAGAAGCGTGGCAACGCGCTGTTGCAGGGTGGTGCGGCGCCGTCGGTGAAACAGCTTGTACAGATGCTCATGGCGCTGACCGACGCGACCTACGGCGCCGGTTTGCTTGGCGAGCGAGAGCGCGAGGCCTCCGTCGGTGTCCTCGGCGAACTCCTCGCGGCACCCAAGCAGAGCCGCCAGAACTTCGCCCGCAAGCTGCAGCAGGCGGAGCGCGCGGTTGAGTGGGCGCAGAACAACGCCACGCTTTCCTTCGCGGAGGTGTGGGCACCTTGGAATTTCCTGCTGCCGCAAACCGCCACGATCCGCGACGACATCTTGCGCAGTTCGCCATTGCTGCTCTACGCGCAAGTAGCGCGCCGCCTCGACGACTATGTCGCCGGCCCGCGGCGCTCGCACCACGATCTCTTCGGAGCCGAGGTCGATACCGATGTCCGCGCTCTCAACCCCGGTCTTGCACTCGGCACCCTGCGCGTGGCGCCAAAGGACGGCGCCTATACCCGCGATGAGATTGTCGCTTTGCCCGACACTCCTGCCGATCTCGATCCCGCCGCGGGCATTCTCACGCAGGGCGAGGGCAACGTCTTGTCGCACGTCCAGCTCCTGGCACGCGCGCTCGGCATTCCCAACGTCGTCCTCGGCCCCAGCGCCTACGCGAAGATCGCGCCGCACGACGGGCGGCAGGTCTTCCTCATCGTCACGCCCGGTGGGCGCGTGATCATCAAGGAGGTCGCGGCCATGACGCCGCAGGACCGCGAGGTCTACGAGGAGTATACCCACAACCAGGAACGACGAGCCGACGGCAGCCTCGGCGGGGGGGGGCCGCGGCTGCACATCGACCGCGCCAAGGTCGACCTGAGGAAGAACATGCCGATCGATCTGAACGATGTACGGCGCAAGGACTCAGGGGTCTTCTGCGGCCCAAAGGCCGCTTATCTTGGCGAGCTCAAGCACATTTTCCCCGACCATGTCGCGCGCGGAATCGTAGTGCCGTTTGGCGCCTACTACGACCACTATCAGAACGCCAAGGTCGCCGTGCCCGACACGCTGCGCAGCCGCGGCATCGCCACTGGCGGAGAGCGCCTGCCGGATTTCGCCGAGCGCACCTACAAGGAATTTTTCCAGGTGATGATCCCGGCGGGGAAGAGCGAAAAGGATCTGGCAACGTGGATCACGCCGCGGCTCGACGTCATCCGCTACTCCATTCGCCAGTCGCCGCTCTCGCCCGATCTCACGCAGGCCATCCGCGATGGCCTCGATCGCGACGGGCTGCTGAGGCCGGAGGACAAGTCGCAGAGCGTCGGCTGCTTCGTGCGCAGCGACACCAACGTCGAGGATCTGGACAACTTCAACGGCGCCGGTCTCAACCTGACGGTCTTCAACCGCAAGTCGCTCGACGACATCTACCAGGGATTGAAGGAGGTCTGGGCTTCGCCGTTCGAGTTCCGCTCGTTCTCGTGGCGCCAGACGCTCATCGACGATCCGCTCTGGGTTCTCTCTTCGGTCGTGATCCTGGAGGCGGTGCCGAACGACAAGTCCGGCGTGCTGGTGACCGCCGACGTCAACTCGAGTAGCAGCGGAATGATGACCGTGGCGACCTCCGAAGGCGTGGGCGGCGCGGTCGACGGCACCTCGGCTGAGACGCTGCTGTGGTCGCCGCAAGGCGTTCAGATCGTGTCTCTCTTCAAATCGCCGTGGAAGAATCAGCTCCTCGCCGGCGGCGGCAGCGCAATCGTCCCGACGAGTGGCAGCGACACCGTCCTCGCGCCGGACGAGCTGAGCCAGATCATCAGCGCTGGACAAAAGATCTCCGAGACCTTCACGCCGGTCCAGGACCCAGCTGGGAAGCCGCGGCCGTGGGACATCGAGTTCGGTTTCCGGAACGGGAAACTTTGGCTCTTCCAGTGCCGGCCGTTTCTGGGTAACGATGCGCTGAAGAACATCCCCGCGCTCGCACCTCTCGAAGGGCCAGCCGCGAGCGCGCACGCTGACGACGTGCTGTCGCTCGAGGACATCATTCGATGACGACGACCGGTCGGATATGTTGCGCCGCTCTGTTGCCGCTCGCCCTCTCGTGGTTCGCTTCGAGCGCTCCCGCAGCATTGCAGGCCAGCGACACGACCTGGGACGGAAGCGCGCCGCCGCCAGGCGTCTACTTCTACTGGTACGAGCCATCCTTCTACACCGGCTTCGCGCCGCGCACGCAGAATCCGCGGCGCGTCCACATCCGCCTCTCCCGCGGCAACCAGGTGCGCGTCACCGTCGTCCTTGGCGACGACGAGCTCAACGACTATCTCGCGGATCTCGTCCTCCGACACGAGACCTATCAGGCAGTGATCGACGCCAAAGTCATCGAGCTCACAACCAACAAGGACTACGAGCGCTTCGTCGAGAAGCTCGCCCAGATGGGCGTCGCCGAAACCGCCAAGGGCCGCGACAGCCTCGGTGCCGACGCCTATCGCAAGAAGAGCATCGAGTTGATGAGCGCCCTCAACCCTGGGCGTGTCTTCCAGATCCGCATCCCCGTCGACGGCCTGCTCGCTTCCTGGCACGCGCGGCTCGCGGCGCTCGGCCCGGCGGATCTGGCGTCCAAGGAGCAGCAGCTCGACGCCGCCAACGCCATCCTTCCGGGCCGCATGAATCTCTACCAACTCGGCCCCGAGTTGGTCGCGTCGCTGGGGCGCGCCGCCGAGTTGGCGCGGAGCGAGAAGGCGGACTCGCCCGCCTTCCGCGAGCAGGCGCTCGCCTTTCTCGAGACCGCCAGCGAAGGCCGCTACCGTGTACGCGAAGGTGCCGTCGAGGCGACCGAGTTCACCGCCATCTACCCGGCAGGAACGATCGACGCCACGACGACGTACAAGGGAGAGACGCTGCCCGAGTTCGGGGTCAGCGGCGTCTGGCCGTTCATCCGGCGCGACCAGGGCCGCGGACTCACGGGCATGGTCGACTACATCTCGCCCAACCCCGGCTACGGCTTCATCACCATGCTGCCGTACGAGCACGCCGGCGGCATCGTCTACAACGCCATCCACAACGCCGGCGTCCGGTGCGGGCTCGGCGACACGCCGTTCTTGCCGAGCGCCTGGCGCAAGGTGATGGGCGAGCGCGATCCAAAGAAGCCGTACCAGAACCTCTGGGTCATCGCGCGCGGGCCAACCTCGCACGGCTGCACCCGCCTGGCCTCCGGCCACATGACCGAGCTGCGGCAGATCGCCCCGAGCGAATCGCCGGTGCTGGAGCGCATGGTCAACTTCCGCAGTTTGCCGCAGTGCTACGACGTCTTCGACATCCACGGCGACGGCTCCCCGCAGGTGATGGGCGTGCAGTACTATCTCGCATACAAGAATCGCGACCACACACCGATCAAGTCGTACGTGACCAACCGGCGCGAGCCCTTCTACCGTTGGCTCTACGGTGACAACATCGAGATGGCGGAAGTGGGCAAGGCCCGGCTCAAGGTCGTGCCCACGTGCCGCTTCGTTCTCCGCAAGGCGCAAGAGACCGAAAGCATCACCGACGTCGGCCTGTACGAAGCCGAGTACGCTCCCGAGCCGATGCAATTCTACCGCACCAAACCCGTCGCCTTCGACAGCAACGCGGGATATGAATTCAATCGCGAACTGCGCAAGGTGGGCGCCGGGCACATGCTCGACCGCGCCAAGCTGTTGCTGAAGTAGCGGCTCGCGCACAGGAGAACAATGCAGAGACTGCGCGCAACCCTAACCTTGCTTTGCTGGCTCGCGTGCGTCGCACCGCTGCGCGCCGCGGCCGCCGACAGCGGCGACCTGCGCCAGCTCGAAGAGCCGCCGCGCTACGGCGTGTACTACGCTCGCTACGAGCCGTCTTTCTACACCGGCTTCGCTCCCCGTACCCTCGACCCGCGGCGTGTGCACCTGCACCTCGGCCGCGGCAATCAGCTGCGCCTGACCGTGGT
>DATKMS010000364.1:0-32482 GCA_035541735.1 Candidatus Margulisiibacteriota bacterium | reverse complement strand
CACGCGCCGTCGCGATGATGGCGGCGCTATCGAGCGGCTTGATCGTGTGCACGTTCAGCACGCGTGCGTCGATCCCATCGGCGCGCAGCGCAGCGTGGGCGGCGAGCGCCGCCGCGACACTTGGACCGGTCGCGATGATGGTAAGATCGCGCCCGTCGCGCAGCGTGACCACCTCACCGATCTTGAACGGAGCATCGTAGCCGTCGATTGGCATCAAGCCGCCGATGCGAATGTAGACCGGCCCGTCGACCGCGGCCGCGGCACGTACGGCGCGGGCGGTCTCGCCTGGGTCGGCCGGCGAGAGCACCGTCATGCCGGGAATGCTGCGCAGCAGGGCAATGTCCTCGATGGCATGATGGGTCGCACCCCAAGCCCCGGCTTCGAGCCCAGCGAACGGCGCGAGGAACTTGACGTTGTTGCGATTGTAGGCGCAATCGGTGCGAATCTGTTCGAAGCTGCGCATGGAGAGAAACGGTGCCATGGCCAGCACGAACGGCCGCAACCCGGCGTGTGCGAGCCCTGCGGCGACACCCACGAGGTTCTGCTCGGTGATGCCGAGATCGAAATGGCGGTCGGGGAAGCGCGCTGTGAAGCTGCCGACCGGTCCAAGGTCCTGGCTGAGCAGCACGACGTCGGGATTGGTTTCGGCGAGTTCGGCAAGAACCTCGGCCGACTGCACTGCGGTGAGGTAGCCGATCATGCGTCCACCTCCAGCGCCGCGCGTGCCCGGGCCACATCCTCATCGCTCAGGAACGCATAGTGCGCCGCGGTTGTTCCCTCGATGCCTTGCAGACCCTTGCCCTTGATCGTGTGCGCGATGATGACCGTCGGCCCGCGGGCCGCCGGCACGGCATCGAGTGCGCCGAGAATGGCGCTGAGGTCATGGCCGTCGATCTCGTGCACGTTCCAGCGGAAGGCGCGCCACTTGTCGGCGAGCGGGTCGAGCGGAATGATGTCGTCGACCGCGCCGCAAGCCTGCATGCGGTTGTAGTCGACGATGGCCAGCAAGTTTTCCAGCCCGAAGCGCGGCGCCGCCAGGGCCGCCTCCCACACCGTGCCTTCCTGCAACTCGCCGTCGCCCATCAGGACGACGCTCCGCGCGCCGCTGCGCCGCAGCTGCTCGCCAAGCGCGATGCCCATGGCGACCGAGAGGCCGTGCCCGAGCGAGCCGGTGGCGAATTCCACACCGGGCGCTCGCCGCGTGGGATGCCCGCCGAGGCGGCTGCCCGGCATGCCGCAGGTGCGCAGTTCGGCGGCGTCGAGCAGGCCGCGCTCCACGAGGCAGGCGTGCAGGATGTGCACCGCATGGCCTTTGCTCAGGATGAAGTGGTCGCGTGGCTGTGTCGTGCCGTCGAGCCGCAGCCAGTGAAAGAACAGCGCCGCCATCATCTCGGCGGCGGACAGCGCGCCGCCGACGTGGGCCGGGCCGCTTTCAGCGACGGTGAGTACATGGCGGCGCAACCGCGCCGTGCGGCGAGTGAGCGCGTCTAGGGTCTGGGTGTCTTGCATGGTACCCCTATAGCGCAAGGGGCGTTGGCAATGGAACGCGATCACATCGAAAATCAGAACTGGATAGCGCCCATGCCGTGGATGCCAGCGGCGCGCTCACGCCGGTCACCAAGGAGCCGCATCGCGACGTTTATCCCCTCCGTCAGCGCATGACCACCATGCATCCCCGCCTCCGCAATCACCTCGCCCTGCTTTGCCTGGTCCTACTGCTTGCAGGGTGCGCCTCCGAGGCTCTCGTGTCGATCGATGCGGCGAAGCTGGTACCGCGCGCCGATCAGACGCCGCAACGCGTACAGGTTCGGGTGACAGACATCCGCCATGACGCGAATCTCGAACGCACCGCCTATGGCGGCACCCCGATGGGCAGGATTACGCTGCAGCCGCCGGTACAGGAACTCGTCACGCTGCTGGTCAAGGCAACGGCGGACGAAGTGCTCGCGCACCACGGTATCACCGAGCCGCAGACCGTGCTGTACGGGATCCGGACGTTTGACATCGCGACGCCCGCCACACTGTTCTATTGGGACGTGAACGCGAAGATCGAGCTGGTGCTGCGCGTACGCGGCCAGGACCGCACCGTGTCGGGCTGGGCGACGGAACGGACCTTCGTCTGGCCGTCGGAGGAGATGATCGCGGCGCGAGCGGAACGGTTCCGCACCCGACGAGCGATGCCGCTGCCAGCGAAGCGTACGCTTGTCGCCACCCCGACGCGCGTGACACACTCCGCGCGGAGACCCCGGACAAGAGCTCCCTTTTGCGTAGGGTGTACAGGATGGCAGAGGCGTCGAGAGAGCGCGGCCGGGAATCCATCATGCGCCGCCCCGTCGCACGAAAGGTCCTGGATAGCAAGCAAGGGCAACCCTAAGACCGGGCCCGCCGACCGCCTTGATTACAGACCGGTCGCCGGAGGACGCAACGGAATGGGATTGCAGGTTCAGCACGCTTGTGAGAGTGCGTTCAGCGCCGCAATCCGGTAGAAGAGACCTGGACCGATGGCACTCATCCGCATCGAGCAACGCCAGGATACGGCAGTCCTCTTCTTTGCTCGGCCGCCGGCGAACGCGTTCGATCTGGAATTCACCGAGGAACTCCACGCGCGCCTCGACGAGCTTGCCGCGCGTGTGCCGGCCGGCGGAGTCGTGGTGACCGGCGAGGGGCGAACATTTTCGGGTGGCGTCGATTTCAAGGCGGTGCCGGGCTACACGCGCGACCAGCGGGCGCGCATGATCGGGCACATCAACGCCTGCATCACGATTCTCTACGGTCTGCCAACGGCGACCGTGGCTGCGGTCAACGGGCACGCGATCGGTGGTGCATTCGTGGTGATGCTGGCCTGTGATGCGCGGCTCGCGGCCGACACGGACGCCAAGCTCGGGCTCACCGAGGTGACCGCCGGCATTCCCTATCCGGCGTGCCCAATGGAAGTCGTGAAGGCGGAGATCGAGCCGAGCTACCGGCGCCATCTCGTGCTGACCGGCGACATAATCAGTCCGCATGTGGCGCACGCGCGAGGGCTCATCGATGAACTCGTTGCGCCCGAGAATCTGCCGCAGCGGTCCGTCGAAGTCGCACGCGCGCGCGCTGCCGCCCGCTCGTACGGGCGGGTGAAACAGCAGCTCAAAGGTGACACAGTCGCCCGCATGCGCGCGATCATCGCCGCCTCCAGCGACCCGATGTTGGAGCAATGGGTGTAGTGGGTTTCGTCTGTTGCGCCGGCGAGGAGCAATGCCACTGAGATGAGCGCTGTCCTGCCAAGCGGGCGCCCTTCGATACGGCGCCCGAGAAGAGAGCATCTCAGGGTGAGCGGAAAATATCTACTTCTCCAAAATGAAAGAACCGTTTGCCAAGTAGGCCGCATCCCTTCAGCGGCCGTATCGAAGGGCGCGATCCTGGCAGGAGGGCCTTAACAGCCCGTTGAAAAACTGGTCGCCATCGTCACCCCCGCGAAAGCGGGGGTCCAGAAGCATGCGGAAGATCTGGATTCCCGCGTTCGCGGGAATGACGGTCCAGGGCATCGGCGGACTTTTTCAACAGGCTGTTAACTCACTCGCATTGCGGTTAGGAGGTTTGAAAGCATGTCCACCCAGCTCGACCACCTCATCCTCATGGTCAACGATCGCGACCAGAGCATCGAGTTCTACACGTACATTCTCGGCTTCACCTACGAAGGCGAACGCGAGCCGTTTTCGGTCCTGCGCGTGACGCCCGACCTGGTGCTGCAGTTGGCGCCGTGGGGCACGAAGGGCGGCGAGCACCTGGCGTTCGCGATGACACGCGCCGACTTCGACCAGGTCTTCCGACGCATCGTCGACGCCGGCCTCGCGTACGGCGACTCGTTTCACACCGTCGGCAACATGCGCGGTCCCGGCGATGAGCCGGGCGCGAGAGGACCGGGGAAGGCTCTATACCTTTTCGATCCGAGCAAGCACTTGATCGAAATCAGGTACTATGACACCGCCTGAACATGGCAAAGAAGGGTATGCCCTCGCATCGCGACACGATCCTCGATCAATTCTCCCGCCAAGCGGTGCCGTTTTCGACGGCGGCGGCGATTCGGGACGAACGCGCACTGCACCTCCTGGTTGACGCGGCGGGCGCCGGAGCGGACGACACGGTGCTCGACGTCGCCTGCGGGCCGGGCTTGGTGGCGTGCGCCTTCGCGCGCGTTGCGCGGCAGGTCACCGGCATCGACCTCACGCCGGCGATGATCGCGCGCGCCGAGGCGCTGGCCGCGGAGCGCGGATGCACGAATGTGCGCTTTCAGATCGGCGACGTGCTGCCGCTGCCGTTTCCCGACATAGCCTTCTCGATCGTCGTCTCGCGCTTCGCCTTTCACCATTTTCCAGACCCTGCCGCGGTGCTCGCCGAGATGCGTCGCGTCTGCCGACCGGGCGGCCGGGTTGTCGTGGCCGATCTCATGGCGTCGGCCGACCCGGTCAAGGCTGCGGCCTTTCACCGCATGGAGATGCTGCGCGACCCGTCGCACGCACGCGCTCTGACGCTCACCGAGTTGCGCGCGTTGTACGGCGCCGCCGGCTTCGACGCGCCGTTGGAGACGTTCTGGCGCATGGACATCGACGTCGACGGCCTTCTCGAGCGCTCCTTCCCGGAACCCGGCAGCGAGCCGGTCATCCGCCGGATGTTCGAAGACTCCGTCGCCACCGACGCTCTCGGCCTCGGGACGCGCTACGAAAACGGGCGGCTGTGCTTTACCTATTCGAACGTCATCCTCAGCGCCGCGCGTTGACCTGACAACCTGAACGCGCACCCTCACTGCTTGTCCGGGAACAGGAAGCGGCTCGGGTCCTCCGCACTTGCCAGGGCAATCATGTCGCCGTCCCCTTCCGTGACGTCGCCGAGGACCGTGGCGCGTGCGTAGGCACGGAACTGCGTCTTCGTCATATGCAAGGCCCAGGCGGGTTTGGCGGCGAGACGTTGCGCCCAGGCGTCGACGGCAGCGTCGAGTTCGCTGTCGGGCACGACGCGATTGAGCATGCCGTAGCGTTCGGCGGTCGGCGCATCGAAGCGGTCGCACAGCAGGATCAGTTCTTTGGCGCGCGCCGTCCCGACCTCGCGCGCCAGCCGCGGTGCCGCGCCCCACGACAGCGGAATGCCGAGGTCGACCTCGGGAATATGAAAGAAGGTGCTGGCGGCGGCGATGCGCAGATCGCAGCCGAGCGCCAGTGCCAGCCCGCCGCCGATGGCATAACCGTGCAGGCGGGCGAGGGTGATCGCTTCGACGCGTTCGATGGCTTCCAGCGCACGGCGCCCGACCTGCGTTGTGTAGCGGCGTTCGCGCGCACTGGCGCCCGACGCTCTGGCTATTCGCGCCGGCGGATCTTTGCGATCGGCTCCGGCACAAAAGGCGGCGCCGCGCCCGCCCAGGATGACGACCGGTGTCTCGAAGCTTTGCTGTAGTTCCGTGAAGACGGCGGCGATCTCCTCCAACGCGTGGGCGTTGAGTGCGTTGCGACGCTCCGGGCGGTTCAGCCAGATGCGGGCGATCGGGCCGTCGTGCTCGACGGTCAGCGTTTCATATGTCATCTGGTCCTCTCAGTCGTTGCAGCCTTCTTACCTGCAATGGTGGACCAGGTACAGCGTGAGACTCAGGTCTCGAGTCGCAGTCCAACGATCACCAGGTCGCGTTCAATGCCGTCCAGCTCCGCGACGCGCGGGAGCAAGCCCCAACGCGCAAATCCAAAACCCTCGAAGAGCCCCAGGCTCGGCGCGTTGTGCGCGAAGATGAAGCCGACGAGCGTACGCAGACCGAGGTCGGGCGCACGGCGCAGGCCTTCGGCCAGCAGCTGTCGGCCAACACCACGGCGCCGGTGCGCGTCCGCAACGTAGACACTCACCTCGGCGGTGCCATGATACGCCGGTCGCCCATAAAACGACTGAAAGCTGAACCAACCGGCAATCGCGCTATCCACTTCCATCACCCACAGGGGGCGACTCGCTGCGCTATGCTCGCGGAACCAGGGCAAGCGGCTCTCCACAGGGACCGGGGTCGTATCCGCCGTCGCCATTCGCCCTGGGATGGTCGAGTTGTAGATTGCGACGATTGCCGGCAGATCGCCTTCCATCGCGTCACGGATGCTCACGGCTCTCCTCGCGATGCGAGAACGGCAATCCCATGGTCTCGGCAAAACCCAGCATCAGGTTGAGGCACTGGATCGCCACACCGGAAGCGCCTTTGCCGAGGTTGTCGAGGATGGCCATCAGCAGGACGTGTCCGGACGGGTGCGGCAGCACGTGCAACTCGATGCGGTTGGTATCGTTGCATGCCTGCGGATCGAAGCTGCGCTCATGTGTGCCGCCTTGGGCTGGGATGGCCATCACGCGGACGAACGGTTCATCGCGGTAGCGCTCGTGCAGCACCTCCCAGACGCGGCCGGCATCTGCGCGGGGCAGCAGCACATCCGCATGAAGCGGGATCTGCACCCGCATACCGCAGCGGAAGGGTCCCACGGCAGGCTCGAAATATGGTTCGCGCTGCAGCCCGCTGTAGTGCACCATCTCCGGAATGTGCTTGTGCACGCGATCGAGCGCGTACGGCGCCTCGTACACGAGGGCACGCAGACCGCCGGCTGGGTCCTCCCATTTTTCGATCATCGGGCGTCCGCCGCCAGAGTAGCCCGACAATGCGTGGCAGGTGAGCGGCGCCGTGCGCGCAACCAGGCCCGCATCGATCAGCGGTCGCACCAGGAGGATGACGGCCGAGGGGTAGCAACCGGGATTGGCGACGAGCCGGGCAGAGCGAATCGCATCGCGCTGCCCGGGCGCCAGCTCAGGAAGGCCGTACACCCAATCCGCGGCAACCCGATGGGCTGTGCTGGCATCGATGATGCGCGTCGTGCCGTGCGCCGCCCACCGCGCCGCTTCACGCGCCGCGTCGTCCGGCAGACACAACACCACCAGATCCGCGGCCAGAATGCGGTCCTTGCGCGCGCTGGTCTCCTTCCGCGAGTGATCCGGCAACGTCAGCAACTCGATGTCGGTGCGGCGCGCCAGCCACTCGCGGATGCGCAGCCCGGTGGTGCCAACATGCCCGTCGATGTAGACCCGCGGCCGCATCGGATGATCCTACTGCGAAAACGGGGTTGACCGAAAGGTCTGTACTACGGACGTGGAGTCGGCGGGGTCTGCGAGGTGGAAGAGCAATCGGAGGTTTGACCGCCCCGACCTTACGCCGAGGCGTGCCGGCATTCCTCGTTGCAACTCCCGTCGCTGCCGCGCAGGGAGCAGCGTCGAACCGAGCGGTTCACCATCCCCGTATTTGCCCATTCAACGAAATCGACATGGGCGCCGCGGTGATGCTCGGGGCACCACACCGTTCGGCTCATTTGGTGCGGGGGTACGGCATACGGATCGCGCATCAGAAACAGGACGCCAACGCATAGCGTCAGCAAGAGGGCCACACACAGACTGAAGACGACGTAGGGATCGTAGGCGGCTAGGAGTTCCATGCTGCATCCTCCTTTTGGCAGCGTCGAGACAACCCACCCCGCCGTAGCCGATTTGGTGCCGTCGCGGCCTGCCCCTGCCAGACTCGGTCACGAGCCCCAGAGTTCCCGTATCTGGGAAACCGGAGGGTTTTGCCGCTTCGCGGCGCCACCACCCCTGCAACGATGCGCCAGTGATCGACTGACGGCACCCTGCAGCTGCGGCGAATCCTGAGGGTGCGGATGCCCGTCGCGGCTACTGGAAGACGATGAACTGGAACAGAGCCGCCAAGTCGAGGTCTGCGGCATCGACGATGCCATCTTGATTGGCATCCGCCAGCGGACACGTTGGGTCAGGCGCCTGGCCGAACATCGTAATGATGATGGTGAAATCGGCCGCTGTGATCTGACCATCGCAGTTGCCGTCACCGGGAATGCCCTCGACGAGGATTGGCGTTGGCGTTTCGGTCGGCGTGGCGGTGGGTACGAGCGTCGGCGTTGCCGTAGGTGATGGTGTTGGCGTCGGTGTCGCGGTTGGCGAGCTGGTTGGTGTGCGCGTTGCGCTAGGGGTAGGTGTGACTGTCGGCGTCAGCGTGGTGCTTGGTGTTCTTGTGAGGGTAGCCGTGGGCGGCTGGCTGCCTGTCGGCGTCAGCGTGCGTGTCGGGCTCAGGGTGGCAGTGGGCGTCACTGTACGCGTGACAGTCAGCGTGATTGTCGGTGTCGGGGTTGGTGGCGCGGTTGGCGTGCGCGTCGCGGTGGCTGTCGGGGTGTACGTCATTGTGGCTGTCGGCACCCGTGTCGGCGAAGCGGTTGCCGTCGGTGTCATTGTTCTGGTGGTGGTGGCCGTTGGTGTCGGCGTTCCGGTGGGCGTGATCGTCGCTGTCGGTGTGATCGTCGGCGTTCGCGTCGGCGGTTCGACGCACGGTGAGGGTGCCGGAACGTTGCGGCATCCGAGGCGGCTGTCACAAGAATCGAGCGTGCAGACCCGACCGTCGTCGCAATTCTCGGTCTGACAGAACGCCGAGCAGCCGCCGTCGCAGCTGTTGGCATTACCGTCGTCGCAGGTCTCCGGATACTCGACAATGTGGTTGCCGCAGATTGGACAGGGGACGATACAATTCAGTTGGTTGGTGGCGGTGCACGTATCGCGGGGGAAGGTCTGGCCGGCCGGTGTCACCACTGCGTTGCCGGCAATGACCGGTTGCTTGCGGCTGGGGAAGAGGAACACGTTGCGGCCGTCGGTGCCCGCGCCGATGGTCTTGGCGGCGTTCACCTTGCCATTGATGGTCAGCTGTTCGCGGGCCGTGAGGTCGTTTTCGCCAGCCGTCGGTGCGCCTGCCTTGATGTTTCCGGTCGCCGACACCAACAAGTCGCACCCGGTCAGATCGGTGCGCCCACCGATCCCGCAGGCGCCGCCCTGCACGCAGCCGCCGCCGGTCACATCAATGATACTGTTGACGGTGAACGTACCGGTGCCGCTTTCACCCGCCTCGGCCGTGATGGTCCCTCCGGCGCCGCCTATCGCGCGGCCGCTGACGTCGATCGCGCCGTTCAAGGTGATGAACGAGCCGGCGTCGATATCGATTTCGCCGCCGCCAAGGCCTCCGCTGGCGTCGAGGGCGAGGTTGGTGGTCACGGTCGCGCTGAGGGTAAGCCCGAAATCCGTTTGGATGTCCATCAGGCCGCCGGCGCCCTGGCCGCCGTCGCTGCGCACGTTGAGCGTCCCGCTCGCGATGTTGAGCGCGCCGTGCACGGTGAGGTCGATCTCGCCGCCGGCACCGTCGGGGCTGGCGCCCGATGCGGTGATGTTGCCCATGATCACAAGGTCGCCGTAGTTCGTTTGAGCGGAGAAGGTGCCGCCATCGCCGCCACCCAATCCCGTACTCGAGGTTCCACCCTGCAGCAGTTGGTTGCCGAGGATTTGCGCACCGGTGCCGGCGGTGATGGTGATGCTGCCGCCACCGCCGCCATCACCAGCGCCGTGTGCATCGATCTGGTGGACGTTCACCTGGCTGCCGGCGGTCAGGGTCACCGTGCCGGCGTCACTACCGTGCACGTCGATGAGGTCGCCCAAGTCGATCTTTCCGATGGCGCCAAAGTCCATATCGCCACCGCCGAAGCCATCGGTCCCACCGGCGCATGAAATGATACTCCCGGCTGGGCTGGTGAGGTCGCCCCCGGCGCGGATGGTGATGCTGCCGCCGGTACCCAGGCTGGTCAGGTTATCTGAATTGATACGTCCGGCGATGGTCACCGCCGTGCCGGCGAGGATCTCGATCGTGCCGGCCTGGTTGTTGGCGGAGACATCGATGCGACCGCGGTTGTTCCCGACCTTTTGGATGTTGACGGCACCGGTTGTTTGAATGCTGACCTGCCCGCCCTGATCGGTGGCCGGCGCCACAGTGTTCCCGCGGCCATCGATGATGCCGGTGGAACTGATCGTCAGGCTGCCGGCCTTGATGGTGAGCGCGCCCGAATTGAAATCGAGGGCTCCGCTCGCGCCGATCGTGACGTCGCGGGTGCCGAAATCGAGGACGCAGTTGGTGGCGGGGCCGATCGTATGCGTCTTGTTGATTGTGCAGGGGCTGGTGTTGTTGGGGCACGCGGCGCCTTCTTGGGCAATGATGTCGCTTGCCGTGCAGGCGTCGTTCACCGCCGCCGCTCCGCGAGTCAGTACCAGGCTCGCCATCAAGACGCCCACCCAGGCGAGCGCTGTCATGCAGCTGCGGCGCATACTTCGCTAGAGACCCGCTGACCCAACAAAGAGCCGTACGTTAAATCGGCTGCGTCTGACTGTCAAATACATTCGCGGACGACTGACGGCTGGCGCGTCCACCGTGCCCGCGCCACGTCCTAGCCGCGCGCCTTCGCGGCGCTGAGGACCTGCTTCTCCTCGGCGTTCATCTTCGCCCAAATGCGCGAGCCGTTGCCGAGATGGCGGACGGACTGGCTGCCGCCTTCGGAGAAGTACTCTTCGTAGGGTTGCGCCGGAACGTACTCGTCGGGCGTCGTGTCGCCGATCTTCACGCCCAGCAACTCCTCGACGAGGGTGACGTCGTACATGCGCACGGCGTCGTAGTCGGTGAGCAGGGCGCACACCTCGACGCAGATGTAGCAGCCGATGCACTCCTGAAAGCGGTCTTGCACGGGCTGCAAACCGCGACCCGGCACGCTGTTGGGTGCGAGGTATTCGATGCACTGCACGGGGCAAAACTCCGGGCACTTGCCGCACGGGAAGCACAGGTTGACGTCCATGAACGCCACCTCGCGCGGCCGCTTCTTCTTTTCGCTCACCTCCTCGGGCCACGGCGCGTCGGGGATGCGCTCCTCCTTGAGGCGTCGTTTGATGATGTCGATTGCATCAGCCATGGAAACCTCCCTGCACAAGGGCGACCGGATTATCGCTGCGGCGCGGCCTCAGCTACCGGAACTGCGGGATGACCTGTTCGGCGAAGCGGCGCAGCAGCGTGGAGTCGTAGGGCGGCTGGATGTTCATGATGACGTGCGTCGCGCCGGCGTCGACGTAGGCGCGGATCTGCTCCGTGATGTCACTTGGCGAGCCCGCCAGAACGGAGCGCGCGACGCGCTTGTTCTCCATCAACCGCGCCCCCAAGCGCACTGCCGGTCCCGCCAGCGGGACGTCGGTGATCGAGTACAGCACCATGAACGCTTGCACCTCGATGTCGCACGGCGTGCGGCCGATGCGCTCGCACTCTTTGTGGACGATGTCCATGCGGTTCTTGATGCCTTGCGGCGACACGCCGATCGGAACGTTCCAGGCGTCGGCGTACTTCGCTACCAGCGGCATGATCCACTTCTTGCCCTTGCCGCCGATCACGATGGGCGGGTGCGGCTGCTGGACATTCCGCGGATTGAACGGCGCGTTCTTGAGCGTGTAGTACTTGCCGGCGAACGAGGGGTGATCCGCCGTCCACAGCTTGGTAATCACTTCCAGCGCTTCGCCGAGCCGCGCGGCGCGTTCCTGGGCGGTGTAGAACGGAAAGCCGTAGGCAATGTGCTCGGGCTCGAACCACGCCGCCCCGATACCGAGGGACAGACGGCCGCCGCTGATGATGTCGACCGTGGTCGCCATCTTCGCGAGCAAGGCCGGATTGCGGTAGGTGTTGCCATTCACCAAGGTGCCGATGCGCAGCTTGGTGGTGTGCGCCGCCAATGCCGCCAACAGCGTCCAGTTTTCCAGGCACGGACCGTTGATGTCGCCGCGGATGGGAGCGAAGTGATCGAAGTCCCACGCGCTGTCGAAGCCCAGCGCTTCGGCCTCCTTCCAGATGGCGACGACGTCCTGGTACGTGACGTCCTGCTGCCCGGTTTGAATACCGAACAGGATCTTCCTCTTGGGCGCAGCCGCAGGCGGTGACGCAACCGGTTGTGCCGCGACGCTCGAGATGAGACCGGTCACCAACAGCACGGAGAGGAACGCACGCATCATGCCTCCTTGGCCTTCCCAGGGCCTGCATTCGGGTGCTGCTTCGTGTGAAGCGGCCAGATCATTTCGCCATCGCAGCCCACGGTCAATGGGTGCATGGAGTCTCCGTCAGAGTCGTTCACGGATGGCGCCGGCGGCGTCGATACCCACGTGCCGTTGATGCGCCCCCCAACAGAGTGGCTCGGTGAACGTTTCCTGGCCTGGAAAGTGCAGGCCGTCGGTTCATTGATGGCCGACCTCGTTCGCATCGCGCCGAGTCCGATGCTCGATTGTGATGACGCTATGGCGACTCGCCCGCTGGCAGCGGCTATCACCCTGCTCGCGCTGCACGTGCTCGTATTCTGCGGTGGTCTGGCGGCGCTCACGTGGGAAATATTGTGGCTGCATCATGCTGCGCTGGCGCTGGGCGCCTCGGCCGAAGCAAGTGCTCTGGTTTTCGGTAGCCTGATGCTGGGGTTCGCGTTGGGGTCATGGGCGATTTCGTGGCTCGAAGCACGAGTGGGCAGCGTGCATGGGCTCAAGACCTATGCCCTGCTCGAACTCTGCATTGGCGTCTCCGGCCGATATCTCGGTGCTTTTTTTGCGTTCATTGCCGCCCTCGATGCGCGGCTCTTTGGATGGAATCCAACGCTCGCTCCGTTCCTTCATCCCGTCGGCATCTTTGCGGCCTTGGGTGTTCCTGCACTCGCCATGGGGGCGAGCGTCCCGGTATTTCGCAAGCTGCCGGGCAACTCTGTGGCCCGTCTCTATGCGTCCAACACGGCGGGTGCGGGGGTCGGGGTTGTCCTGGCGACCTTCCTGCTCATTCCGCAATTTGGAGTTGCGACGACCGGCCAGCTCATCAGTTACCTCAATGTTCTGGTGGGCGTTGCGTTGTATGCGTTGGCTGTGGTGGCGCCAGAGCGGGGTTCTGGGGAATCCAGTTCCCGGAGTATGTTGGGCGTGCATCTGGAAAACCCGCACTTTCGGTCCGAGGCTCTCGTCGTCATGTGTACGGGATTCGCTGCGTTCGGTCTGGAGGTTTCCTGGTTCCGTTCCTTCCGTGCAGCTTTCCAATCCACCACCGAGAGCTTCGCGTTCATGCTCCTTCCAGTGTTGCTGGCTCTTTCAGCGGGAGCATTCTTGGCGCCGGCGCTGAAACGACGGCGCTGGGACCTGCCGACCCTGATGATGCTCGCCGCTCTGTTGGTGCTGGCCGATACTCCATTGATCGAGCGGGTTGACCTGTTCTATCCCGCCTCCACTGCAACAAGTCATCTCGACTACACGTTTGGCCGCTTGGCCTGGTCCACCGCTCTGCTGTTCCCACCCTTTGTGCTTGTGGGGCTCGCATTGCCCTGGCTGATTGAGCACTGTCACGCTGTTTCTGCCGTCTCGCGTCTCTATAGGCTGAATTGCATTGCCGCCGTTGCCGGCTCACTGCTTTCCGCATGGGTACTATTGCCCGCAATTGGCTCTTCGAAGACTGCCTGGGTCATGGCCGCTGCTCTAGCGATGGCGGCGATATACAACAGCAGCGGTTGGCGCGCTCCTTACATGCTGCTGGCTTTTGCCGGCGTCGGCTTGCTCTCTCAGCAATTCGGATCGGGGGCAGGGGTGCTGAGAGCGCAAACTGGATTTCCGATTCACGACCAGACACTTCTGGCAACGCGCGAGGGCCCCGATAGCACTGTCTCGGTCATCGAGCGTGCGGACGGGAGCCGCGATCTGATGATCGATGGATTCTCCGCATCCAGCACCGGCCTCGGCACACACTACATGGCCTGGATGGGGCGTCTGCCGATGCTGTTGCACCCACAGCCCGAGCGCGCACTGGTCATTTGTTTCGGCACCGGACAGACGGCCAACGCGGTACGGCAAGAGGGGATATCGCATCTGGACGTCGTGGACATTTCAGCCGCGGTCCTTGCAGTCGCCCCGCTTTTTCCGGTCAATCACAATGTTCTCTCGGATGCGCGCGTGCATGCCGTAGTCATGGATGGACGGGCCTGGCTGCGGCGCTCACAGACCTTGTATGACGTGATTAGCCTTGAACCCATGCCCCCGACTTTTGCCGGAGTCAACTCACTGTACAGTGTTGAGTTCTACCAACTCGCACGGGCGCGCCTCAGGGACGGCGGCGTCATCGCGCAGTGGCTTCCCTTTCATCTCGTTGACTCTTTCGAAGCCTCGTCGATCGTGAAGACGTTTCTCGAAGTATTTCCTTCGAGCCTGCTGTGGATGGATCCGGTCAATCAAACCGGCATCCTCTTGGGCAAGAATCAAACGTCCCGCGCCGCGAGTCAGACCGCATTCTTGTGGCCTGGTCTTGAACGAAGCGCCGCAGGCAGGAACTTGACCGCGCAACAGATCGCCGAAGCTGCCCGCTTCGATGCGCTGGAGCTCCAGCGCTTCGCTGATCGTGGGGTGCTGATAACAGACGACAATCAGTTGCTCGCGTACGGGTATGGTCGTGCCCGCTTTGCATATGGCGATCAGAAGCGGATCAATCTCAGCATCTTGGCGCGCTCAATAGAGCGCCTCGACCGAGCCCACCGCTAGGTCATCCATCAGAGGATTGGGAGGCGTCCCGCCGGCAGTTACCAGAGGCCAGCAATGCCCCGGCTCACTCGTCATGAACCAGCTAGTAAACTTCATGATCCAGCTCGGAACGGACAAGATTGCTGTATCGCAGCCAGTGCCCGCTCAACGTCTTCCACACAGGCGTCGACGTGCCGTGCCTGCGTGCGGAAGCTCAGCACGCAGGCGCGCAGGGTGAAGGCCAGCCCGTCGCTAACCGGAAGCGTGGTGCTCGAGAGATAGACCCGCTGGTGTGCGTTAATGGCCTGCAGCAGTGCCGTGCTGCGGGCGTTCCACGCCGTGAGCATCTCACCCGGCCGGCGGCGCGCCCGGAACGGGACGACAGTGAGCTGCGGTGGGGCGACGATCTCCAACGGCGCCCCGGCCGCGACTAGTGCCTGCAACCCGGCGTGCAGCCGTTCGGCCAATGCCAGCTTTTCCGCCAGCATCTCGCGGAACGCCCGCGCGCCATGCAGCATCAGCGGCAGCCACACCCGCAGGCCGCGGTAGCCGCGCGACAGCTCGGGGCCATACTCCGCTGGACTCGGCGGCTCACCGGCGCGGTTCACGGCATCGAAGTCCTGCAAGTAGTCCGCGGCGGCCGCATGCGCGCGGCGGAGCCGCTCGCCATCACGCACGAGCAAACAGCCGGTTCCGTACGGCAGGAACAGGCCTTTGTGCGGGTCAAGGGTGATCGAGTCGGCGCGCTCGATGCCCGCCAGCCGCCGGCGCCCCGTGTCGCACAGCATGAACGCCCCGCCGTAGGCGGCATCGACGTGGAACCACAGGCGCTCCATGGCGCACAGTTCGGCCACCTCGCGCAGCGGATCGATGGCCCCGGTGTTCGTCGTGCCCGCGGATGCGACCACGAGGAAGGGATGCGCTCCGCGCGCGCGGTCTGCACGCACGGCTGCCGCGAGCGCCGCCCCGTCGATGCGGAAGTCCGCATCGACGGGAATGGCGCGCACGTTCTGCGGCGGGATACCGGCGAGCCGCACCGACTTGCGCACGCTGTGGTGCGCTTGCGTCGAAGTATAGGCGAGCGCGGCGCGGAAGTCGCCGTCATCACCCAGATGCGCGTGCCGCGCGGTGACCACGGCGCTGAAGTTTGCCAACGAGCCGCCGGAGGTGAACAGCCCACGCGCTGCGGCATCGTACCCCACCGCCTGCGCCAACCACGCGAGCACGTCGCACTCTAGACGCACCAGCGCAGGTGCTGCGGCCGCAAGACCGGTGTAACGGTTCAGGCAGTTGGAGAGCAGATCCGCCAGCGCGGCAGCGTACAGCCCGCCACCCGGAACGTACGCGAGGTAGCCCGGGCCCGGCGTATTCAGCGACGCCTCCGCGGCACGCCCCAGAATCTGCAGGGCACGCTGCAAGCCGCCCTCCACTGGCAGCTCGGGAATCGGCACGCTGACCTCGGCGGCGATGCGGTTGCCCGCCTCGCCCACCGCGCCTGCGGCCGACGCGGTCTCCAACGCCGCCAGATGGTCGAGCGCGAAGCGGCCGGCGGCGCGCAGCCACTCCTCTTGGGTTGCACGACTGGGTTCTAGTTCCGGTTGCATGGAGGCATCGTATGCCGGGTCTCGCCTGGGAGGCAAAGCGCGTTGACCACAAGGGCACCGCGCGGATAGAACGCCAAGCAACGATGCCAGGAGACCGCCAATGGCCATGATTGGAATTCGTTTCGACTTGCGGGTGCCACCGTTCGCACGGACTACGCATGCCGAACTGTACGCGGCGTGCCTCGACCAATGCGCCTGGGCCGATGAGCACGCTCTGGACATCGTCGTGCTCTCCGAGCACCACGGCGTCGACGACGGCTACCTGCCGGCGCCACTGACGCTGGCCGCGGCCATCGCGGGTCGCACCAAGACGATCCGCATCTCCATTGCCGCAGCACTGGTGCCGCTGCACGATCCCGTGCGGATGGCGGAGCAGCTCGCCGTGCTCGACCTGGCCAGCGGCAGCCGGATCAGCTTCGTCGCCGGGCTCGGCTATCGCCAGGAAGAGTTCGACATGGCCGGCATCGATCGCACGCAGCGCGGCAAGCTGCTGGAGGAATATGTCGGTGTCATGCGTCAGGCATGGAGCGGCGAGCCGTTCGAATGGCGCAGCCGGAGAGTGCGCGTGACGCCGAAGCCGAACGCGCCGCCGATGATCCTCGTCGGTGGCTCTACGCAGGCCGCCGCACGGCGCGCGGCGCGGCTGCACGCGGGATTCTTCCCCGCGATCGGCGACCAGCGCCTGGCCGACACCTACACCGCCGAGTGCGCGCGGGTCGGCTTCACGGGCGGGTTCGTGAGCTTGCCGGGTGGACCAGGGTTCGTTCACGTCTCCAGCGATCCCGAGCGTGACTGGACTCGCATCGGGCCGCACGCGCTCTATGACGCGCAAACCTATGCGGCCTGGCAGACGCCGGATCAACGTTCGTCGATGCACGTCGACGCGCAGACCATCGACGACGTGCGCAGGAGCGGCGTCTACCGTGTGGTGACGCCGGATGAATGCGTCGCGCTCGCCAACGAGACCGGGCGGATCATCTTGCATCCGCTGATGGGTGGTCTATCGCCGGAGCTGGGGTGGCAGGGACTCAAGCTGTTCGAGTCGGAGGTGCTGCCGCGGATCCGATGAGCGATCGGATTGGCGGAGAAGGGACCAGTAACCAGTAACACCAGTAACCAGGGACCGGGGACCGGTAACCAGGCACAAGTGGAATCCCGATGAACCGCCTCATCAACCCCGCCGGCGACGTCCAGGTTGGCATCTTCGCCGAGCCGATCGACGAGGTGAACTACCGCGACTTCGCGTTGTCGACGCCCTTCGGTAAACGAGCGGGTTGGCTGCAGCGCCACTTCGGGTTCAATCAGTTTCAGTTTCTCGGCGCGCTGTCCGAACCGGTCGTGTTCGGGTGCGCCATGGCCGACATCAAGTACGTCGGCACGGCGTTCGTCTACTGCTACGAGCCGTCGAGTCGGCGATTTGCGGAGTACAGCTTTCGGCAGCCGCTGGCGCGCGGCCTGCGCTTCGACCAGCGACCCGAGACGGGCACGAGCGTGTTCGACGCCGGCGGCAACCGCATCGCGATGACCGCCAGCACACTCCCGCGCCACCGTCGTCTGCTTGTCCAGCTGCGCAGCGGTCTGGCCATCGACGCGACCTTCAGCGAAGCAGCACCGTCGATCCAGCCAATGTGCATCTGCACACCTGCCGGCGCGACCGGCTGGGTGTATGCGCGCAAGACGGCGGGGCACGCCGTGTTGGGCACGCTGCGCTGGGAAGGCCGAACCTTTGATCTCGCCGCCATCGGCGCGCGTGGGCATCACGACTGGAGCGCCGGTTACATGCGGCGGCACACGTTCTGGAACTGGGGCTGCCTGGCCGGACGCACGGCGGACGGCCGCATCGTTGGCATGAACGTGTCGTGCGGCGTGAACGAAACCAGCTTCACGGAGAACTGCTTCTGGATCGACGGCGGGTTGCACAAGCTGGACACCGTCGCTTTCGAGTACGATCGCCGCGACCTCATGCGCCCGTGGCGGCTCAGCTCGTCCGACGGCCGTCTGCAGCTGTCGTTCCGTCCGGAAGGCCGACACAGCGAGAACATCAACGCGTGGATCGTGGCGTCGAACTTCAACCAGTTGGTGGGACGCTACGACGGCTGGCTGCAAACGGCAGCCGGCGAACGCATCGTCATCACCCAAATGCTCGGCTACGCTGAGCGCCACTACGCCAAGTGGTGACCCGCGCCGGCGCCCACCCGGCAGCTGTCGTGCGCGCCCGCGTCGAGGGACTAGTTTGGCTTGACTCCGAACCTCATGTCCGATAAACGCCAAAGCCGCATGAGACACCTCCGGTGCAACGGGCTTCCCGTCACGCTTCTCGGCGCATCGCTGTGTCTGGTGTTTCTCCTCGGGCACCGGGTCGACGCGGCCCCCAACGGGTCGACCTGCGAAGGCCCCGACAATTGCAACAGCGGAATCTGTGATGCCGACAACAACAAATGTTGTGGCGACGGGCAGGGGGACTGCACGAACGGTACGGATTGCGGAACCGGCGAAGACTGCATCAGCGGGACCTGTGATGCCAACAACAACGTATGTTGTGGGAGCGGCAACGAGGACTGCACGAACGGTACCACGTGCTCGGGTCCCGACGATTGCAACAGTCGTATCTGTGATGCCAATAGCGGTACCTGTTGTGGTGACGGCAACGAGGATTGCACGAACGGTACCGAGTGCGGGGTGAACGACGACTGCAGCAGCGATATCTGCGACCAGAACGCGGAGGCATGCTGCGGAAACGGACAAGGCGACTGCTCGGAGGGGAGCAAGTGCTCGTCTGACACAGACTGCCAGTCCGGGAATTGCCCCGACGGAAGGTGTGTACAGGGGCCAGTGCCTCCTCCGCGCCAACCCGCCACGCCTGCCCCGGTAGTGTCGCGCAACGGGCTAATTGCGCTGGCAGCATTGCTCGGTGCCGCGGGCTGGCTGCACACCCGCCGCCGCTCGGTGTGAAGAGCCGTCGCGGCCTCGACCTTCGCGACAACGGCTATCCGCCCTTGTGCTCCGCCTCCCACTCGGCGATCACCTTGTCGGTCTCGTGGCGGTTGTACATGTCCTCCTGAAACGAGAACATGCCGTTGCCGGCGTACTCCATGACGGTGATCCCGGCGAACTCGTAGTATGAACCGTCCGCCCGCTTGCCGGGCAGGCGGTTGAGCCACTTGTGCACAACCCGGTTGCCGTCGATGTTCACCCACTCGACCGGAAACGTCCACTCCTTGCAGTGCTCCATCACCGGAACCAGCCAGGCGAGGATCGCCGGGCGCCCGCGGAACGTGCCGTAATGATGCTCGAGGTACACCGCGTCTGCGGTGAAGGTGTTTCCAAACCCCTCCCAATCGTTACTGTCTTGCAGTTCCATGCGCCGGCGCCACGCCGCTTCGATTTCGGCTCGACTGAATGTCGCCATTGCTTCTCCTACACCAGACCAGACAAGCGCTTCATCCGCTTCAGCAAACCTTCGTCCTTGCGCCGCTCTGAGAGGATCTTGGTGATATAGGCGCGCTTGAAGATGCGGCGCTGTGTGCTCGTGGTCACCACCTCGGGAACGTACTCCCAGCCTTCCTCCTGTTCGAACGGCTCGATCTCGCGGTGCAGGCGGAAGAAGTAGTCGGCGAGATCCGGCTGCACACCGAGGCGCTCGAACGCCGCGCTGAGCGGGTGCTTCGCGGTAATCGGCTGCAGCAATCCTTCGCCGGCGGCGCCACCCTGTCCCAAGCCGAGCGCGCGCTTGCCCATCTTTTCCTTGACCTGCGTGGGCGGTCCGAGATGGAACGCCGCGATGGCTTCCTCGGGCGCGCCGTGCACGAGAAACCACTTGGTCACGTAACGGCTGGCGATGGTCTCGGTGGGCGGTAGCCAGCGGAACAGCTCTTCGCGCGTGATACCCAGTGCCTGCTCGCAGAAGTCAGCCCAGATCTCCATGTGGTTGCGCGTCAGGAAGCCGCCGGACTCCGTGGCGAACGCCTGGGCGATAGCCCGCAAGGCCTTGCCGTCCGTGAGGCGGGTGAACTGCCCGGCGATGTTGCGCGTCGCGTCGAGGTGGATGAAGTCCTTCACCAACTCGCGTGTCGCCTCCAGCGACGCCCGGCCCGACAGGAGCAGGCCGAACGCCGTTTCCTTCGGCTGCGCCAGCGCCAAGCAGAACTCGCCCAATTCCTCTTCGAGCTCCTCGTAGGTTTGATCCTCGCCGGGGTTGAACGCCGCTGCCGGCGGGGGCCACACGAAGTCCGGCACGGCGTAGCGCCCGCTGATCATCTCACCCCAGGCGTGGCGCATGTTCTGGTAGATCAGCAGCCAGTGGTGCAGCGTCGTGCGCAGCAACTCTTGCTGCGCAGCGTCGACGGCGAACTCGCGTACGATGTCCCAGACCGGCTCGCTGACGAAGCCGCGGAAGTCTTCATAGGCGCGCCAATACGCCACGGCGTCGTCGCTGAGTTGGTAGGCGCGCTTCATGTACTCGGCGATGCCGCGCTGGCACAGCCACGGGCGCTCATCGCGCACGACGTCGAGTAACGCGCCCTCACTGGCGAGTGCGCTGACGACGTAGCCTTCCTCAAAGCTGGAGAACTGGAACTGCAAGCGTGTGTACGTCGCCTGCATGGTTTCCGGACAGGCGTAGTGCGCCTCCAGTTCGGCGGGTGTGACGCCGAACGCCGCCGCGAAGCGCAGGAAGAGCTGCAGCGGCGGCGTGGTCACCTGATGGAAGCCGGTCTTGCGGTTGACGAGCTGGCTGAGCGCCAGGAAGAGCCCGCGGCGCCGGCAGCGTCCGATCATCGCCGCCGTGCCTTGCGCGTCCATGCGGATGAACTGGTAGTAGTCCTTGATCCAACGCTGCATCGCCTCGCGCGAGGCGCTGCCGTACTTCAGCGCTTGGGCAAGTTGCGCGTCGATCGGATGCGCACGGACCAGCCCCTTCAACTCGGCGACGAAGTCATCGACAGGCTTGGCCGGCTCGGGCTGCTCGAAGGCGTAGAGTTCGAGGAACGAGCTGGCATTGGGTGCGGTGACGATCGGCGAATCGTTGCGCGCCGCGAGCGCCATGGGAAACCTCCTCTGATCCGATTGGACATTGAGTCAGCGGATCATTGATTCATTTGAATCGAGACGTCAATCAAACCGCCAGTTGGGCGGCGAGCTCTGCCAACGCTGCCCGTTGCGGTTTCGACGTCCCGCTCAGGGAGACCTCGCTGCGGTCGATGAAGATGTAACGCGCTGGCCGCTTGTAGTGTGACAATGCTTCGGTCGCGACGGCATGCAGCTCGGCTGCCGCCACCTGCGTGTCGGGCTTGGGGACGACCAACGCAACGAGCTGTTGCTCCAGGCTGTCCGGCGGCAGGCCGACAACGTACACTGCTTCCACAGCTGGATGCGCGCCCAACACCGCTTCGACTTCCATCGGCGAAACGTTGATGCCCTTCACGCGCAGCAGGTCCTTGCTCCGGCCAGTGAAATGAAACGTTCCAGCGGCGTCGATACACCCCGTGTCGCCGGTCAGGAAGAAGCCTCCCGGATCGAGCCCGCTGCCGGCCGCCTGTTTGTAGTAGCCGCTGAACAGTCCCGGGCCGCGCACGCGGATGTCGCCACTTGCGTGCACATGCAACTCGACACCGGGCAGCGGCGTGCCAAGCTGGGTGCGGCGCACCTCCGGCGGGTCGCGCCAGTCCAGGGCCGTGACATAGCCGGCCGTCTCCGTCATGCCGTAGCCGGTGATGAACGACACGGTCTGTGGGTCGAGGTGCGGGGCGTACCATTCGACCCGTCCGCCACCGCGCCGCACGTTGGCGAGCAGCGCCGGTTCGAAGCGCGCATGCGCCAGCACCTGCCCGACCTGCGGCGGGCGCAGATGCAGCGCCGTCGGACGATGGCGCTGCAGCGCCTCGATCACCGCGTCGGCGGTGAAGGTCTCGACCAGGATGAGCGCACACCCGGTAGCCAGCGTTGGCAACGCGCGAATCACCAGCCCTGCCACCCAGAACAGCGGCAGTGTCGACAGCAACGAGTCGTGGGCAGTGAGCCCCGTACGCTCCGCGGTCGGCGCCACCGTTGCGAGAATCGCGTGGTGACTGAGCATCACACCCTTGGGCTGCCCGGTGGTGCCGGATGTGTAGAGGATGCAGGCAATCGATTCTCCACGCAAACCGACTGGCTGCGGCGGCGCGCTATCGCTGATGAACTCCACCGCGCCACGGCGGCCCGACGGTGCGGCGTCCCCCAAGACGATGACCTCGCGCAGCGCCGGCAACGCCGGCAATCGAGCCAACGCCTCGAGGTAGTCGTGCGCGCGCAGCCGCGGCTGCAGGATCAACAGGTTGGCATCGGCGTGCGCCAGGATGTCGCCCAGCTCACGCGCCGTCACGAAGGTGGAAACCGGTACGAGCGTCGCGCCGGCCCGCCAGACGCCGAAGGCGACGGCCAACCAGTGCGGGCCGTTCCCCGCCAGGAGGGCGACGTGCGCGCCAGGTCCGTAGCCGGCTCGCAGCAAGCCCGCTGCCCACTGGTCCGCAAGGTGATCGAGCTGCGTGAAGGTCAATGCGCTGCGTTCACCAACGACGGCTGGCCGCTCCCCGTTCCGCGCTGCGAGGCCGTGCAGCAGGTCACTCAAGTTGGCGGCAGAGGCGTATTCCACGCCGGCGAACCTCGCACACTGCTTGCCGGCCTTCAAGGAACAGACTCTGGGCGAGGCGTGGCCGAGGGCCCAGGGGCGCTGTCGCCGTCGATTCCACCACACCACACGACAGCAATGTGGTGGCGGCTCGATATCCGTAGATCTACGGAGCTCGATATCCGTAGATCTACGGATAAATAAGCTTGTGAGCACAACAATACCAATTTGCAAAAAACTGAACGACCAACCTGCGCGAGACCATATGTCACACTCGCTGGGGTAAGCGACGACAATCGGATCGGGTGTCCAGGACACACAGGCCTTTTGACAGGGCGATTTCTCCGCGGCCTATCTCTTGCTGCATCTCACGCACCTTGCAGGGGTCTCTCGCTGGGGGCTTTTCACATCGCGGCTTACGTGGCGGCTGGTGATCGATCATTTGGTCAAGTGAGGGGATATCATGACAAAAGCAAGCGTCACGATCGCGGCGTGCGCCGCACTGCTGTGGGCCGGAACAGCGCTGGCGGCGGCGACACCGCAACAGAAGTGCCAGGTGGCGAAGCTCAAGGCTCAGGGCGCCCTGCAAGCGTGCCTGGCGAAGAACAGCGGCAACGTGATCCTCGGCAAAGCCGACGCGTCGGCGGCGTGCCAGACAACGTTCACCACGGCGCTGGCGAGGGCGGACAAGAAGGGGCCGTGCCGCTACATCGACAACGGCGACGGCACGGTGAGCGACCTGAACACCGGCTTGATGTGGGAGAAGAAGGACAACCTAGACGGCACCGTCAATGCCAGCGACCCGCATGATGCGGACAACCGCTACACCTGGAGCACCAGATCTCCATATAATCGAGACGGCACGGCGTTCGTAAACTTCCTCGGGGCGCTGAATAGCGGCACGTCGAGCGATGGGAGTACCATCACCGGCTGCTTCGCGAGCCACTGCGATTGGCGCCTACCGACGATCGTGGAGCTACAGAGCATTCTTCTCTCGGCCTTCCCGTGCGGCACCGACCCGTGCATCGACACGGAGTTTGGCGCCACGCAGTCGGACCTCTACTGGTCGGCTACGTCCTTCGCCGGCTATTCGCCCGCCGCGTGGGACGTGCTCTTCACTGACGGCAGCTTGAGTGACGACTTCAAGACGAAGAACTTCCGCGCGCGTGCTGTACGTGGCGGCTTGTGATCGATCATTTGGTCAAGCGAGAGGATATCATGACGAAAGCAAGTGTGACGATCGCAGCGTGCACCGCGCTGCTGTGGGCCGGAACGGCGCTGGCGGCAGCGACACCGCAGCAAAAGTGCGAGGTGGCGAAGCTCAAGGCCCAGGGCGCACTGCAAACGTGCCTGACGAAGAACAGCGGCAACGTGATCCTGGGCAAATCGGACGCATCGGCGGCGTGCCAGGCGACGTTCACCAAGGCGCTGGAAACGGCGGACAAGAAGGCGCCGTGCCGCTACGTCGACAACGGCGACGGGACGGTGAGTGATCTGAACACCGGCTTGATGTGGGAGCAGAAGGACAACCTCGACGGCACCGTCAATACCAGCGACCCGCATGATGCGGACAACGTTTACACGTGGTGCGTACCCCAGGGGATGTATTTCTGCGCCGCCGTGCCAGACCCGCCAGACGGTACGGCGTTCGTGACCTTTCTCGGGGCGCTGAATGGCGGCACCTCGAGCGATGGGAGTAGCATCACCGGCTGCTTTGCGGGTTATTGCGATTGGCGCTTGCCGACGATCGTGGAACTGCAGGGGATTGTTGATCCCAGCGCAACCGGCTGTGCTTCCGGAAGCCCGTGCATCGACCCAGCATTTGGGCCGACGCAGTCCAACTTCTACTGGTCGGCGACGATCTACCCCGGTTTGACCAGCGCCGGCGGCTTTCCGATTAGCGCTTGGATCGTTCTCCCCAATGGCACTGTCGGGAAAGAGTATAAGGCCATCCCACTCCCCGTTCGTGCCGTACGAGGCGGCTTGTGATCGATCATGTGGTCAAGGGAGGGGGACATCATGGCGAAAGCGCAATTCTTATCGGGACTCCCACCCAAGGAAGCTTATCGGGGGATCTTATCGCCAATGCGCGCGAAGGCGCGAGGGAGGATGCCATGAAAGATGTTGGAAGTATACTGATAGTTGTTGTAGTCACAGTGGCTCTGGCGTCGAGAGCGGACGCCGCGTCACTATGGTCACAGCCGACCAACGTTGGCACCAATGCAGCCTTTCACTGTGGTGCGGCCAACGTTGGCGGTGCAGCACTCGGCTCGGTAACCGTGCGGTCGGTCTGCAACAATGGCAGCGCCACCGCGCCACAGGTCTGCGCCCCTCTGAACCCCCAAGCGACCTGCGACGGCCCAACCGCCGGCCCATCCGATGGACAGTTAGAGTGTTGGTGCGAGGTTACGGTCACGGGCGGAAGTACTACAAGCGTAAGAGCTGCTATGCAGCTTTCCCCGCTGCCCGTGACTCCAGACGGGCTTCCTAAGCTTGTGATCCCGGCGACTGATGAATCAACTTCCACCGCAGCGTCAATATGGTCACTGCCGACCAACATTGGCACCAACGCGACATATGTATGTAGTGCGGCCAACGTCGGCGATACACCACTCGGCTCGGTAACGGTGCAACACTTCTGCAATAATGGCGGTGGTGGCACGATGAAAATCTGCGCCCCCCTGAACCCCCAAACGACCTGCGATAGTCCAACCGGCGGCCCATCCGATGGGCAGTTAGAGTGTTGGTGCGAGGTTGGGGTCACGGGCGGAAGTGCTACAAGCGTAAGAGCTGCTATGCAGCTTTCCCCGCTGCCCGTGACTCCAGACGGGCTTCCTAAGCTTGTGGTCCCCGCGACCGCTGAATCAACTTCCAGCAGCGCGTGCTGCGGCGACTGCAACGGCGACGGGATCGTCACCATCAACGAGATAATCACCACGGTGAACTTTGCCCTGAATGAGTGTCCAGCCACGCAGTAATCTAAGCGCGGAGCCTGCGCAGCAAGCTCATCCGCGATGCGGTCCAACGGGTGCTGGTGACCGACACGTCGAACTAAAAGCAGAAAGAATGCGCCTCCATGCGCTGCCCGACATGCCAAGCAGAGAACCTTCCCGACGCACTCTTCTGTGAAGCCTGCGGTGCTGCGCTTGAGGCGCCGTGTCCTGCGTGCGGCGCCGCAAATCGTCCGGGCGCGCGGTTCTGCCGCAAGTGCCGGGCGCCGCTCGGTGATCACCCTGCGCCACCGGTGCATGCGCCGGCGCCACCGACCGCCGTTGCTGACGGCGAGCGCCGCCAGCTCACCGCGCTGTTCTGCGATCTCGTCGGTTCCACCGAGATTGCGTCGCAACTCGACGCCGAGGAGTGGCGCGATATCGCGGCCGAGTATCAGCGCTGCGCCGCCGCGGCCGTGACGCGGTTCGGCGGCCACGTCGACAAGTTTCTCGGCGACGGCCTTGTCTGCTTCTTCGGCGTGCCCCAGGCGCACGAAGACGACGCCGAGCGCGCCGTGCGCGCGGGGCTGGCGATCGTCGAAACGGTGCATGCACTTACCGCGAGGCTTGGAGCGCAGCATGGTGCGCCGCTACGGGTCCGCGTCGGCATCCACACCGGTGCGGCCGTGGTGGCGCAGGGCGGCGGAGACGCGCAAGACGTCTTCGGCGACACGCCGAACATCGCCGCGCGCGTGCAGACGGTTGCCGAACCGGATAGCGTGCTCATCACCGCGGCGACGCAGCGGCTGGTTGCCGGCCTCTTCGTCGTCAATCACTGCGGTGCCCAACGCCTCAAGGGCGTCCCCGAGCCGGTGCTGCTCTACCGCGTTCGGCAGCCGAGTGGGGTGCACGGACGGCTGGCGGCCGGCGCCGCGCGTGGGCTCACGCCCTTCGTCGGACGCGACGACGAGCGGCGGCTGTTGTTGAACCGCTGGGAACGGGCGCAGGACGGCGATGGGCACATCGTGCTGATCGCCGGCGAAGCGGGTATCGGCAAATCGCGTCTGGTGCAAGATTTCAAGGAGCACCTCGGCACGACCCCGCACACCTGGATCGAATGCGCCTGCTCCCAGTATCTCCAGGACACCCCGTTCGCGCCGCTGGTCGACCTGGTGGAGCAGCGCTTCCAGTGGGCAGCGGAGTTGCTGCCCGAGGAGCGCGTGGCCACGCTCGAGCAGGCGTGCGTCTTCGCAGGACTCGATCCGGGCAAGGCCGTCCCGCTGCTCGCTCCACTGCTGAGTCTCCCCATTCCCGAACGGTGCCAGCCGCTGTTGGTGACGGCGGAAGAGCAACGCCGGCGCCTGATGACGACGATCGTCGAGGCGACACTGGCCGGTGCGCGCCTGCAGCCGCTCGTGGTGGTCATGGAGGATCTACACTGGATGGATCCCTCAACGCTGGAGCTGGTGCGGCTGCTCGTCGACCAGCTGGCGACCGCACGGATGTTGCTCGTGCTGACGGCGCGTCCCGAGTTCCGCCCGCCGTGGCCGCTGCGCGCGCATCACGCGCAGGTGACGTTGACGCGGCTCACACGGAGGGAAACGCACACGATGCTCGTGCAGCTCGCCGCGCAGATCGCCGCACGCAGCGAGCTGGTCGAGGCACTCGCCGCTCGGACGGATGGCGTGCCGCTCTTCGTCGAGGAGTTGGCGCGCGCCGCGGCGGAGGGCGTAGGAGCGGTCGGCGTGCAAGAGATTCCCGTCACGCTGAAGGACACCCTCATGGCGCGGTTGGATCGGCTGGGGGACGCCAAGGCGATCGCCCAAGCGGGAGCCGTGCTGGGCCGCGAGTTCGCGCCCGCGTCGGTGGCGGCCCTGACGGACCGCCCAGATGCACAGGTCACCGCCGGGCTGGAGCGGCTGGTCGAAGCGGAGCTGGTGCACGCGCGCGGGCTCGGTGATACCGCCACATACATCTTCAAGCACGCGCTGGTGCAGGAGGCGGCGTACGAATCGCTCCTCAAGAGCCGGCGCCGGGAGCTGCACCGGCGCGCGGCCGCCTTCCTCGAACAGAACGACCCGTCGACGCCCGCTGCCGTGCGGGCGCGGCATTGGGAGGCAGCCGGAGAGGCGCCGCGCGCCGTCGATGCGTGGGAAGCCGCGGCGGCGGCCGCGCAGCGCACGGCCGCCGCGCACGAGGCGGCGGAGCTCTACGAGCGCGCCCTCGCGGTACTCGCAACCTTGCCTGAGAGCCCCGAGCGCACGCAACGCGAGCTGACGCTGCAAACGGCGCTGGCGCTATTGCTCACGGCAACACGCGGACTGGCGGCGCCCGCGACGCAGGCCGCGACGGCCCGCGCGCGGGCCCTCGCCGAGCAAGTCGGCGATGCCACGCAGGTGACACTCACACTGGCGGCCTCCGCGTACGCCCCGGCGCTGGCGCGTGGCGAGCACCGCGCGGCCCTCGCCGTCGCCGAGCAGATGGCAACGCTCGCCGAGCGCGACGGCTCGGTGGTCCTGTCCGCCCTGTGCCATAGCTTCCTGGGTCTTTCGTCATTTTATCTTGGGGACTTGTCCGCGGCCCGCGCGCACATGGAGCGTGTCGTCGCGGTGTATGATGCCGCCGCCTTCGAGATGTATCCGATGAACCCGGCGACTGTGGCGCACTCATTTCTGGGCAATATCGCTTACCTCAGTGGCCACGCGGACAAGGCGCGCGCTTGCGTCCGAGCCATGTTGAACGCGGCGCGCCCCGCCGTCGTCGGGGACACGGCGTACGTCGAGATGATGCTCCTTGCGTTGGCCGCCATCCGCCGGGAGCCGACCGATCTGAGCGACCGGGCTCGGGAGCTGCTTCGACTCTGCAGGGAGCAGCAGCTCGACATGTACCGAGCGTACGCGCACTCGTACGGCGGTTGGGTGCTGGCGTGTGAGGGCGAGCGCGACGAAGGGCTGGCCCTGATGCGCGAGGGACTACGGCAGGCGCAGGCGGACAATAACATCGTAGCGCGTGCGCTCCAGCTCGCACTGCTGGCTGAAGTGCTGGCCGACGGCGGCGCGTATGCCGAAGCCCTCGCGACGCTGGAGGACGCCTTCGGGGCGATGGGTGAGGAAGCGATCTGGCGCCCCGACCTGCTGCGTCTGCGCGGCGACTTGCTCGCGGCGACTGACCCGGCGACGGCCGAGGTCGCGTATCGGGAAGCCATCACCAGCGCCGAAGCACTGGGCGCAGTCGCCTTGGCGCTCCGCGCTGCAACCGGGCTCGCGCAGCTCCTCAAGAAACTCGGCCGCGCGGCCGAGGAGCGCGACCTGCTCGCGCCGCTGTGCGCAACGTAGACCGAAGGCTTCGACACCCACCAACTGCACCACGCGAGGGCGCTGTTAGCGGAGTTGTAGCCGTCGCGTTTTCTAACGTGCCGGCGAATCGTCTCGAAGTTCCTAGCTCGACACCACGGTCATAGCTGCGCGGTGTGCTGGACCACGGCGACGCGGAGGTTTGCGAGGTTCTGCACCCCCGCTACGGCGAGTACACGCCATGGCCCAGGGCAGGGTCGCTATCGATCCCACCACCCCAACTCGCGACAGCACGTTGCGGTATCCGCATAATATCCGTAGATCTACGGATTGACAGTCGACCGAGCACCATACTAAGGATCAAATCGTTCCAACATCAGTAGCTCGTCTCGGTGGGGGCACAAGGGCGGCGCGAAGGAGGTTGTGTGACTTCGTCCATGTGCTCGACCCAGGGGTTTGCCCTGGTTGATTTGTCCGTGCGGCGCGCGATCCGCGAGGTAGTTGCCACCGTTCGAGCCGTTCACGGTCCGCGCCGGTGCAGCATCCCCGCGACGACAATTGGCGTGAAGCTGTTCGGCGTCAGCGTCCTTGCCATCGTCGCGTGCGCCACACGGCTGCCAGCGGCCGTCACCATCACCGAATATCCGGCGGGCTTTGCGCCCGGGGACATCGCGGCAGGCCCGGACGGTAACCTTTGGTTCACCGGGGCAAACAACGTCGGCAGAATCAGCACGGCCGGTGCCGTCACCGATTACTCCATTCCGACGCCAAACAGCGGCCCCGGAGGCGTAACCGCCGGCCCGGACGGCAACCTTTGGTTCCGGGAGTTCAACGCGGACAAGATTGGTAAAATCACTACGAGTGGGGTCGTCACCGAGTACCCTCTCGCGAACAACAGTGGCCCGGGAAGCGTCACGGCCGGCCGGGACGGCAATCTCTGGTTCACCGAGTTTGGGGCGGGCAAGGTGGGCAAGATCACCACAGGCGGTGTCATCACCGAGTACCCGGTGCATGTAGGCAGTTCGCCGTCCGGCATCACCGGAGGCCCGGACGGTAACCTCTGGTTCACTGAGCAGGGTGGAATCGCAAAAATCACCACGAATGGCAGCGTCACCGAATACCCGATCCCCCCGGCAAGCAATGAGCCAACCAGCATCACGGCCGGCCCAGACGGCAACCTCTGGTTCACTGAAGACACGGCGAACAAGATCGGCAAAGTCACTACGAGCGGCGCTGTCACCGAGTATGCGGTCCCGACAGCGACCAGCGGGCTCACCGATATCACCGCCGGCCCGGACGGCAACCTCTGGTTCACCGAGAATGTGGCCAACAAGATCGGCCTGATCACCATTGGCGGCGCCATTACCGAGTACCCGGTTCCCGCAACGAACAGCCGCCCCGACGGCATCGTCTTAGGGCCGGACGGCAACCTCTGGTTCGCGGAAACGAATTCCGGCCAGATCGGTAAGGTCTAAGGTGACTTTGCCCCCAAATACTCCGACCGGGTCAACCGTAACGCTCCCCGTCAGCACGTCCTTCCTCACCGTCGACGTGACCTACACGAGCGTCAACGTTCCTGGGGTGACGACGATCACCGCAATGTCCGCGTCACCCATTCCCATGCCGCACTTCAGCATCGACATTGGACAATGCTCGACGACAAAGAAGCTTGGCTGCCAGAGCGATGCGGATTGCCCTAGCGGTGAAACCTGCGACGGCTACCATGGGTTCTTCTTCGACGTGTCCACGACCGCGGGCGTCAGCGGCCCGATCAAGATTTGCAGCCACTATCAAGATACCGAGCCGCGCCCAAAGGGCGGCAACGGCTACCTCGATCACACCGGGAAGCCGGGTGTCCCCGAGACGAGTCTCCGCTTCCTGCATGACGAAGGCGGGACCCTCAAGGATGTGACCTTGCCCGGTTATCCGGATACCGTGCACAACGTCATCTGCGGGCAGGTGAACAGCCTCTCGGTATCTGGCGTGGCGGCGCGCACGGACATGACGGGTAGTGGAACGGCCAATCCACTGACCGCCTGCTGGAGCGAATGGTCGTTGTGCTTGCCAGGTTCCGTCGGGTGCTCCATTGGGAAGGTGCCTAAGAAGAGAGGGAAGAAGACCCCCATCCCGCCCGATGCCATGACGTGCCGCGCGAAGGGCGCCGACACGTGCAACTTCTGTGTGCGCGTCTGCCCGAACGTTACCGATCCCGCCGTCTCGTCTTGTTTGCCTCCGAGCGCCGGCATTCATGCATTCGTCTTGAGGAACCCACCGCAATCGCCGCCACTGCCGCAAGATCCCGGCAATGTCAATGCTATGATCGATGCGCTGAGACACCTCTCCTCACCACCCGGCATCGTCGATCTCGGTTCTGTGACGTTCACGCAACCGGTAACGAGCGACGACTGCACGGCCAACATGAACATCAAGGTCCCGGTGAACCAGAATTACACCGTCAACCTTGATGCGTCGCCGAGCGGTAGCGCGCTGGACAAGAACACCCTGACCCTGACGTGCACGCCGTAGACACCGACGCGACCCCAATAGCCCTGACTCTGAACACGACGCCCTGTTAGCGAAGCCGGCGAGTGCGTTCACCGCACCGAGAAGGTTCGCGCGTTGCGACCTGCTTGGACCGATCTAGTCGTGATCTAGGCGGATCCAGGCGAGATCTCGGCGTCCTTCACCTGAGGGCCTTGATACCCTCCAGTCGCACCACGCCAAGTTGCTGGTGACTGAGTAAATTTGCTCTGGCGGGTGCATGGTCACGCTAGGTGACGGAGGAGCATCGCCTCGTATACGCGGTTCAAGGGAATAAGGTCGATTTCCTTCAGCCGCGGTGCCACTACTGAAGCGACGCGCGGCCGGATTCAATACAACACCTCGTGTCCAATATGAGGAACAGGTGAGAGCCACTGACGGCTCGACGGTGAAGAGGCGGTTTGGACACCGCCGCCCACTCGCTACGTCCAAGCCTTGCATCATAGTCCCTCATATGGGTAGCATACCCACATGAAGGCCGTACAAATCCTTATGGAGGAAGACCTGATTGCAGCGGTCGATCAAGAGGCGAAGCGCCGGCAGCTGGATCGCTCCAAGGTGATACGAACGGCGCTGCAGCGCTTCCTCGCGGAGAGCCGCCGACACGCGTTGGAGCAACAGCATATCGAAGGGTACCGCAAGCGGCCGGTACAGAAACGCGAAGTCAAGATATGGGAGCGCGTCCAAGAGTGGCCCGAGGAGTAGGCTGGGGTGACATCCGCTTGCTGGCGTTTGACCGACCCGACAAGACCCGGCCAGTCCTTGTCCTGACGCGCTCCAGCATCATCGCTCACTTGTCGACGGTAACGGTTGCGCCGATTACGCGTACGATCCGGGGAGTTCCGACTGAGGTGCAGATCAGTGTCGAGGAGGGGCTGCGCGTGCCGTCGGTGGCGAACTTTGACGCCATCCAAACGGTGGGTGCCAATCGGCTGGGCCGATACATCGGCTCGCTGCCAAAGCGCCGCAAGCCAGAAGTGCGACGCGCGCTCCTGTTCGCTTTTGAATTGGAAGAGGACTGACGTTTCAGCCGCTCCACACGTCCTTGACTCCGAACACAACCCCCTGTTAGCGAAGCCGTCGAGGTCGTGC
>DATKMS010000363.1:0-4283 GCA_035541735.1 Candidatus Margulisiibacteriota bacterium | reverse complement strand
ATTGAAACGCCCGTAGTTGTAGATGAACACGCAGGCGCCGGCATTCCACGGCGCGAAGAAGCAGCTCCAGGCATGCTTGGCCCAGCCGGGCGACGAGATGTTGAGATGCACGTCGCCGGGACGGAGCCCGATCCAGTACATCGTGCTGAGGTGACCGATCGGATAGCTCTGGTGCGTGTGCAGGACGAGCTTGGGTTTCGAGGTGGTGCCGGAGGTGAAGTACAGCAACAGCGGATCGGTAACACGGGTCGGCGCTTCGGGCGCGTACTCGGCCGACGCGGTCATCGCCTCCTCGAAGCACCGCCAACCCGCACCCTGTCCGTTCACCGCGATGCGGGTGTAGCCGCCCGGCACGGCGGCGAACTTGTCCGCGTGCGCCGCGCCGGCGATCACGTGCCGCACCTGGCCGCGGTCGATCCGATCCCGCAAATCGTCGGTGGTCAGCAGCGTCGTCGCCGGAATGATCACTGCTCCCAGCTTGATCGCCGCCAGCATGATTTGCCACAAAGCGACCTCGTTGCCGAGCATTATCAAGATGCGGTCGCCGCGGTGCACGCCCTGCGCGCGCAGCCAGTTGGCAACCCGCGACGCGCTCTCCGCCATCTCGGCGAAGGACAGCTTCCGCTGCGTGCCCGACTCTTCCACGATCCACAGCGCCGGTGCGCTGTTGTCGCGCGCCAGCGGATCGAACCAGTCCAACGCCCAGTTGAACTCGTCGAGATGCGGCCAGCGGAAGTCGCGGTAGGCCACGCCGTAGTCGTCGTGCTGCGCCAGCAGAAAGTCGCGGGCGCGTAGGAAATTCGTAGTGGTGGACATGGCAGGTGTCCTTATCACATGCGCAAGGAAGAGTGTGGCCCGCAGCCTCGCCACCGGCTGAGTTGCGGCCATATCCCGAGAGGTGCTGGTCGTGGTAAAGGCTGCATGTGTTGAGGGGCCTGAGCACCGATGAGCAGCAGCCGCGTGAGCAATCCAGAGGACCGGGAATGGTGGGAGACCTGACTTCGACGAGTAGCCGGGCCGGGTTGATGCGCGCCCTGGCGACCCTCGGCGGCGCTCTGCTGACGCTCGGCCGCACGTACCGCCGCTTCGACTGGCGCACGGAAGAAGACGAGCGCCACATGGCACGCACCGTGGACGGTTGGAATCTGGCGTTGTACCGGTATCGCGCCGCGGCACCGTCCCACCCGTTTCCGGTGATTTGCAGCCACGGGATGGCGGGCAGCCATTTCATCTTCGATCTCCATCCGCGCTACTCGCTGGCCCTCTACCTCGCCGCACAAGGATTCGACACCTGGCTCGTCGACCTCCGTGGCCGCGGCGACAGTTGGCCGGACGGCGGCCGCGATCCGCGCCTGCAATGGCACTTCGACGACTTCGTCGCGCGCGACCTTCCCGCAGCCGTCGCGCGTGTGTGCGAGATCAGCGGGCGCGACGAGGTGTTTTGGATCGGCATGGAGATGAGCGGGCAGGCGCTGTATGCCGCCGCCATCCTTGACACTGCCGCACACGTGCGTGGCGCGGTGACGTGCGGCGCACCGGCAATAACTCCGGCGTCGGCTCTTGTGCCAGGTGTCACCTCCGCGCCCAAAGTGCGGCGGCACGGGCGTGTGCCGTTTGCGAGCGGCGCGGGCCTGGCGGGGCCGGTGCTCGCCTATGGCGGCTTCGCCGTGCTGGAGAGCAGTTTCCGCCCGTGCAACAGCGATCCGTTGGCGGTGGCGCGCTACTTCCGCAACGGCATCCCGGACGAGGCCACCGACCTCGTCGATCAATTCGCGGCCTGGATTCGGGAAGGGGTGATGCGCAGCCGCGACGGCGCGATCGTCTACTCGGCACGGCTCGCCGAGGTGACGCTGCCGCTGCTCGCCATCGCCGCCGCGCAGGATCTGCAGCGGCCGCCGGATGCCGTGCGCGCCACGGTCGCGGCGCTCGGCAGCCAGGACAAGACCTTCCTGCGCGCCGGTGTCGCCGACGGGTTCAGCGTCGATTTCGGCCACGATGACCTCCTCGCAGGTCGTGCCGCGCCGGCCGACGTCTTCCCGCGTATCGCCGGTTGGCTCGCCGAAAGGAGTCGCACATGAGCACGTTGGACGCGATCGTCATCGGTGCCGGCATGGCCGGTGTTACCGCGGCGCGCGCGCTGGCGCGGCAGGGATACAGCGTGTTGGTGGTTGAGGCGCGAAACCGGACCGGCGGCCGCGTGTACTCGGTGCGCGATTTCTGTGCCGCGCCCATGGAAGGTGGGGCAGAGTTCGTGCACACGAACGACGCGGAAATCTGGCCGGAGGTGCGCGCTGCCGGACTCGCCGTGCGTCCGTGCCCGCTGGCGCGCAACAGCATGTTCAACATCGGCGGCCGCACGCGCTGGCTGCCCTGGATTCTCCTGCATCCCGGGGTGTGGCCGTCTTTTCCGATCTTGCGCCAGATCCGCCGCGTCGGTCCCGATGACATGTCGGCGCGCGAGTTCATCGAGCGCCACCGCTATCGGGGACGCGCCCGCGTCATGGCGGAGATGACGCTCACTGCCCACCTCCCTGGCGGCATCGACGACGTGGGCGTGAAGGGGTTGGTCGAGGACCGTGTCCTGCACCTCGAGACCGGGACATACAACCGCGTCGCGGACGGTTACGACCGCCTCACCGACTACATCGGCCGCGACCTCGACATCCGTCTCGGTTTCGTCGTCGACACGGTGCGCTGGGCACAGGACGGAGTGAGTGTGGCCGCGAGTGACGGGCGGGAACTCTCGGCGCGCGCGGCGGTATCGACGCTGCCGCTCGGGGTGCTCAAGTCAGGCGCCGTGCGCTTCGTGCCCGAGTTGCCGGAGAGCAAGCGGTCGGCGTTCACGCGCCTCGAGATGGGGCCCGTGCTCAAGGTGCTGCTGCATTTTCGTGAACCATTCTGGCCTCGGTGGCTCACCAACCTGGGCTGCGGCGTCGGGCCAGTCACGCTCTACTGGCCGGTCTTTTACGGGACCACGGACCAGCCGGCGGCGCTCATTGCGTATTGCACAGGGCCGCGTGCGGCGCGCCTGTCGACGCTCAGTGAAGAGCAGGCGCTCGACATCGTCCTCGACGATCTCCGCCGTCTCTTTCCCAAGGCCGACCCACGCAAGGCCCTTCTTGCCGCGCGGCGAATCGACTGGACGACCGATCCATTCTCGTGCGGCGGCTATACCTTCCTGCGGCCCGGCGGCACGGGGGCGCGCCTGCAGCTGACGGCGGCCGACACGGGGGCTCTCTTCTGGGCCGGAGCCGCAACCGCGACGTCAACAATTTCGGACACGGTGCAGGCCGCCTATTTGAGCGGCGTGCGCGCGGCCGCCGAGGCGCACGCGTACCTCAGAACCGGGAGTGAGCGATGAAGATTGACGCATTTGGTGCCGCGCTGGAACTGCATCGTGCCGGAGAACGCGCCCGCGACTTCGCGCGCATTGGCTACGACGGCCTGTGGCTCGCAGAAGCCGGGCGCACGGCCTATCTCACGTGCGCAGCGACGGCGCTGGCTGCACCGCAACTCGACGTCGGCACGGCGGTCGCCACGGCCTTTCCGCGCAGCCCGATGGTGACGGCGCAGATCGCCTGGGAACTGGCGGAAGCCACGGGCGGCCGCTTCCTCCTCGGGCTCGGCACGCAGATCAAGGCGCACATCGAGCGCCGCTTCTCGACCGTCTACGACCGTCCCGGTGCGCGCCTGCGCGAGTACGTGCTCGCCTTGCGCGCCATCTTCCGTGCCTTCAGCGGCCAGGAGCGCCTCAACTTCAAGGGTGAGTTCTACTCATTCAGCCTGCTCGGTATGTGGACGCCGGGGCCCATCCCGTACCCGGATGTCCCCATCTACCTCGCCGCCGTGCGTCCGTGGATGCTGCGCGCGGCCGGGGAGGTGGCCGACGGCATCCACGTCCATCCGTTTCATTCGCGCCGCTATCTCGACGAGGTGATCATCCCCAACGTCGCCACGGGCGCACGCGGCGCAGGACGCGACCCCAGGGTGATCAAGCTCGTCTGCCCGGTGTTCACCATCGTCGGCGACAGCGAGGAGGAGCGCGCCGAGTGGCGGCAGCGCGCGCGCTTCCAGATTGCTTTCTACGGCTCAACGCCGGCGTACGCGGGCGTCTTCGAGCTGCACGGCTGGCACGGCGTCTCGCAACGCCTCACCGAGTTGCAACGTGCCGGCGACATCGCCGGCATGGCGGCCACGATCACGGATGACATGCTCGACGTGTACGCCATCACTGCCACGTGGAACGACCTTCCGCAACGCATCATCGACAAGTACCGCGGCGT
>DATKMS010000362.1:0-5759 GCA_035541735.1 Candidatus Margulisiibacteriota bacterium | reverse complement strand
GCCATATCCAGCTGCCTACTGTTCCCGGCGTTGTCGCGGCGTCGTCTACCCGCATAGCTCCGCAAGCGCGCCAAGCGCCACGGGGAGCTCGGGCCGCACGATCAGCAGATCGCCAAGGTCTCCCGGAGATCTACGAGAATCGCGACGACGCCTCACCTGCGGGCAGTGCGTGCACCGCGAGATGAAGCAGCGCGGCCTGGTCGAGCAGACCTACTGCGGGCTGCGGCTGTTCTTCATCAAGGATGCGGACCGTGCGTGCGAGGTGTTCGAGCTGCAGTACTGAACGAGGAGGAAGGTGAATGCTGACAGTACGCATCGGCGACCACGAGTACTGGGTGAGCGCGCGCACTGCGAAGATCCTCGAGCGCATCGCCCGCGCGGAGCACGACCTGGTCGCGGTCACCATCGGCACGCTCACCGTGAAGTTTCACTACCAGACGGTGCGCACCTGCGACGTGACGAAAAGCCTGGGGCCGTGAGGGATGGGCGAGAGCGAGACCCCGCTTCGCATAACGCGGCGGTTGGGTCGTGGCCAACGCCACCAGCAGCAGGCGCGGCGGTGACCATGATCACAGCCGACACGCTGAGCACGTTTGCGCCCCGGAGCACCACCGCCGAGGTCCATGCCGCCGCACTGGAGAACGCGCGTCAGCACAGCTCCGTCACCACGGCGCGCCGACTGTGCCACTTCATGGGCCAGGTCTTCGTCGAGACGGCTGGCTTCACGGTGCTGGAGGAAAACCTCCATTACCAGAACCCCGAGCGGCTGGACGCCGTGTTCTCCGCTGTCAAAGGCACAGCCGATGCGCAGGCGCTGATTGCCAAGGGCCCGGCGGCCATTGCCAACCGCGTCTACGCCCAGCGGTTGGGCAATGGCGACGAAGCCAGCGGCGACGGGTGGCGGTACCGCGGCTCGGGCTACAAGCAGCTGACCGGCCGCGCCAACTACCGCGCCATCGGTGCCATTGTGAACATGGACCTCGAAGGCACGCCCGAGCTCGCCCGCGAGCCGCAGGCCGCCGCGCGGATCGCCTTTGTCTACTGGGACCGCTGCGGGTGTTCACCGCTGGCCGACGCCGGGAACCTCGAGGCCATCACCGCGAAGGTCAACGGCCCGGTAAAGCTCGGCCTGGCCGAACGGCGCGCCGACGCCGCGCGCGATGGACATCTGGCGGGACTGATGATCGCCCCGACGGCCGCAGTCACGATCGGCATGCTCACCGTGAAGTTCCACTACCAGACGGTGTGCACCTGTGATGTGACGAAGGCACCTTGGGGCCTCGAGTGCAGATGGTCGTGCGGATAGGCGGATGGTTGGGTGGATGTGGATAGTCGGCATAAAGCACCACGTTGCCGTAAGACCCAGGTATCAGACGTTGCCCGCCGCCTCCGACGTTGCCTGTAAATCTCGGATCAACCCCTTATAGCTCTCTCTCACGGGGCATTCTCACAGGGCGTTCAGATCGTTCCTATACGTCCTCGAGACCCAGCTTGAGAATTGGCTCCAGAGGCTAGTCTGAGGTAGATTTGCACCCATGGAGCCAAGAACGCTCGACCAGATCCGCGCCGTCCTTCGCGACGCCCTGCCCGCGCTGCAGGCGAAATACCAGGTGACTTCCTTGGCGGTGTTTGGGTCCTATGTGCATCACACAGCCAGGGAGTCCAGCGATATTGACCTACTTGTGAGCTTTTCCGACCCACCAGGGCTATTGCGGTTTGTTGAGCTGGAGAATGTGTTGAGTGCGCGGCTCGGGGTCAAAGTGGATCTGGTGATGCGTGATGCACTCAAGCCCCGGATCGGCCGGCGCGTCCTCGCGGAGGCGGTACCGGTATGACCTTCGGCCCAGCACGCGACTACGTCGACTACCTGACCGATATCGTTCAGGCGGCTACAAAGGCGACGGGATTTGTGCGCGGCATGACATTCGAGCAGTTCGAGAGCGACGACCGCACGCTCTTTGCGGTAGTGCGAGCGTAGACCTGCTCACACGACCCGGCGCCTTTGAGCTGGAGGCCGCACAATTGGTCGCCGAGGCTTGCAGCTCACGACGGCAAACTCGCCACGGTCTTGCCGGTCCTGCAAGTCGCGGAAGATCGCGGCGAGGTCGTAGTTGAAACGTGCGGCATACTGCTGCCGAATGCGCCGCACCTCTTCGACAATTGAGTCCTTCGCCATCGGCTCAGTCCTCCATGAGCCCCTCGGGGGCGCACAGGACAGGTGGTTCAGCCTACGCTACGGCAGACAGTTTCGATCTCGTCCTCATCGTAGCGTTCGCTATGTGTGCGCAGTTCTACGTCAGGAGGTAAACTATACCGTGAACAGTTGCAATCGCGGTGTGCGTCGCATCCACAACCGCTTGCGGCACTGCACCTGCTCTCACGAGCGCCTCGGCCAATCGCATTGCCTCCGGTGTGGCGTCAAGGACCTGGAGTACCTTCAGGGCTGCCAGCCGCTTCTGCGCCCGGCGACGATCACCGCCCGCTGCGTCTTGGACAACCGGCGGAGACACGTAAAGATCGAACTGCGAGCGTCGCGTACGCCACCATCGCCGGGTCAGTTCCTGGTGCGCGCGCTGAACGAGGGCGCGGCTCGACCGCGCCATGAGGCAGCTCACAATCGTTGTTTCGATGTACACGCTCGACGCCATTGTGCCACAGTACGGCAGGCCGAGAGTGGAGTCGAACGCCCGGGTAGCGACGTTGGTTGCAGTAGCTGTCCCGCTGCGCACCTTGCGCAACCAACGTCCCTGCGGTCACCCCCCCCGAGGCGGGCCCGGGGGGGGCTGGACGACAATCTGAAGGCCGTCTACCCGCTGCGCGTGATCAAAGCATCGTAGCTCGTGCGGGTTACGCGCCATTGCCATCCATCACGTCGAGCACGACCTGGATTGTCTGTTGGGAACCGTTGCCCAGCGCGGCCGTCACGCTGGCGGTGCAGCGGCTGGGCGAGTTGCGCGACTTGCTCTGGAAGGCGGCATGACTGACCGTCAACGGCAGTAACACTATCGCCCGCCTGCGCGCCAGTGTGACAGCACCCGGGGCTGGTTGGCCCACCGTTCCCGACGGACACGTGCCGTCCTGCGCGGTGATCGTGACGGTCCGCGTTGGATCGGGGCTCGTGGTAGTGACCGTCAGCCGCACGGTCTTTGTGGCGGTGGTGACGCCGCGCGCGATTCGGGCGCGTTGCGGCTTCACGCTTTGCAACGAGAAGCTGACGCCTCGCGAGGTCTGTTCCTGGGAGAAGTCGAACACGTTGAGCTCGAGCGACGCGCTGTTGTTCTGTGGAGCCGGATCGTACACGTCCGCCGGCGTGACGGCGGCGGTGAAGCGGAGGGTGCAGCGCTGTGGCGTTGCCGCGGTGGCGTTGGTGAACGCCGCTCGCTGCACGTGGATGAACACTCGGGCGCTGTTCGTGACAAACCTGATTGGACCAGCGCTCGCGTCGACCGTTCCCGCCGGACAATCACCGTCCGAGGCCGTCAACTGCACGACGTGGTTGCGTGGAACCTGCCCGCCGGCGGCGTCGAGCCTGATCGGAACGTACCGCGTGAGTTCATCGTGCCCCACGCCCAGCTTCACGGTGAGCGGATTGAGAAGCGAGAGCACGGTGTCATACTCCAAGGCGAAGTGGCAGTCCGGGCTGCACTGTGTATCCCCGGTGGGGCTGCCACTGTCGCACTGCTCGCCACCTTCGACGCGGCCATTGCCGCATTGCTCGACGAGGCAGTTGGTGTCACAGCCATCACCATTGGCCGCATTGCCGTCGTCGCATTCCTCGCTGGGATCCTTCACGCCATCGCCGCAGCGCGTGCGCTGGCAGGTGTTGCTGCAGCCATCGTCGTCGACTGCGTTTCCGTCATCGCAGATTTCGACGCCGGTGCGTACGACGCCGTCGCCGCAGACGTTGAGCGTGCAATCGTTCTTGCAAGCATCGTCGTTGTGCTGGTTGCCGTCGTCGCATTGCTCGCCGGCACTGGTGATGCCGTTGCCGCACTTCGTGACCGTACAGTTCGAGTCACAACCATCGCCGTCGGTGAGGTTCCCGTCGTCGCAGTCCTCGCCTGTCTCGACCCTACCGTCACCGCAGCTTCCATCCGCAAGCCGCGCCAGTGTCCAGACGAAGCCTCCGTGATCTGGAAGCGTTCCGACGCCGCCCACGACAAACTTGTTGTCCGGCTGGACCGCAAGTGCGTGCACCATGTCATAGTCACGGCTGGTATCGATCATGGCGATACCGTCGTGGCCAAATTGCCGGTCGAGGATGCCCCCTGCCGTGAACCGCGCGATCCCAAAGTCGGTTGACGAGCCGTCCCAATCCCCAAGCCACCCGTATCCGGCCACAAGCAGTGCGCCGTCAGCACGCTGCGCGAGCGCCTGGGGAATGAGGTGCCCGGAGGTTTCCGCAATACCTGCGCTTCCGAACGAAGAGTCCAGCGAGCCGTCAGGATTGAAACGCATGAGCGCGCAAATGGCTTCGCCCCCCGACACGAACCCGGCGCCCACAATCTTGCCGTCAGAACGGAGCACAAGGGACGCGAGCCCGCCGCCGAGTGGACCCGGCGATGCGTCGACGATACCGCGCTTCCCGAACTGCAAGTCAAGTCGGCCGTCAGACTGATACCGCAGGATCTCCCATTGGCAGCCGCCGTCGACGCACGAGGTCGCTCCCACGACGATCTTTCCGTCAGGTTGAAGCGCAGCGGCGGACGCACCGTCGTCCACATCGATCCCATGTGAGATCTGCGTCGTGACGACACCACCAGTACCGAAACCCTGGTCGAGGCTTCCGTCCGCATTGTATCGCAGCAGCGTGATTTTATTCGTCGACCGAGAGGAGTTGCTCGACGTCGCGAAGGATGAATATCCGGTTGCGACCAGCTTTCCGTCCGGCTGCAGCACGAGGGCATTCAAGTAGTCGCTCTCGGCGCTCACCGCTGTTGTCGTGATACCGCCGCTACCAAACGTGGGATCCAGGCTGCCGTCGTTGTTGAACCGCGCCAGAGCCACGTCCCAGTAATAGGGTGGCGCAGGGGACATTCCCCCGACGACGAGTTTGCCGTCGGGTTGGAGGACAACCCCCATTCCAGTGCCCATTCGGGACGTTGTCATCACGCCGCCGTTCGCAAACGTCGCGTCCAACGTTCCATTTGTGTTGTATCGAGCCAGCGTGAGGCCAGAGTCCGACGACCCGGCGGCAACCAGCTTCCCATCTGGTTGCAGTGTGAGCGCATCGATCTCACCTGCGCCCAATCCGCCTTGGATGATGATGCCGGCATTGCCGAAGGTCGGATCCAGATCACCCGCGCCGGCCCAAGCGCGCAAGGCGGCCGCCAGCAAGATCGAAATGACCAACGCCGAACGAACGTGTCGTTTCATCAGTGGCCTCCCCGCGGTGTCTCAGGCGCGTGCACCCGGAGGTGGATAGTCGGCATAAAGCACCACGTTGCCGTAAGACCCAGCTATCAGACGTTGCCCCTTCCCCCGGCGGTGCCTCGCTATTCCCAGACGCCACCCTATACGGGGCGGACAAAGCGCCAGTCAAGCATTTTCTGCGGCAGGTAGTCGGACCAACTGACCGCGGGCGCCGGTGCGGAACGCACCCGGGCCGTGCCGGTCACTCAGTGATCCAGTCGGCGGCGGGCTCGATCCCTGGCAGCCACCCGACGACCCGTGCGGGCATCGGGGTTGGGGATGCAGTCGGCAGGCCGAGATGAGTCAGAATCTTGTCGATCACCCTGGAGTCGGTGATCGTCGCAATC
>DATKMS010000361.1:0-28195 GCA_035541735.1 Candidatus Margulisiibacteriota bacterium | reverse complement strand
GCTGCCAGCCACGGATCGACGAGCCGTCGAACCCCGAGCCTTCTTCAAAGAACCCTTCGTCCACCTCACTGATCGGCACGGTGAAGTGTTGCCAGATCCCCAGAAAGTCGTTGAACTTCACGTCCACTGCCACTGCCTTCTGGTCCTTCATGAACTTGATCACTTCTTTCGGGGTCATGCCCACATTCCTCCTCTGTCCTGTCTCACCTTTCGATGGCGTGCTCCGCGCCACGGTCTTCGGCGGCTTCTTCACCGCGCTTGGCTTCCGCGATTTCTTAGATGGCATCCGATCCTCGTTCCCCTGTGCGGATCCGAACGACCTCGTCGATAGGAAGCACGAAGATTTTCCCGTCGCCGATGCGTCCGGTCTTTGCGGCTTTCGTGATGGTCTCGACCACTTGTGAGACCAGTTCATCCTTTACGATGATCTCCAGCTTCACCTTGGGCAGAAAGTCGACGACATACTCGGCGCCCCGATACAGCTCGGTATGACCTTTCTGCCGGCCGAACCCTTTGACCTCGCTGACGGTCAGGCCCTGGACACCAATGCTGCTGAGGCTTTCCTTCACCTCGTCCAGCTTGAACGGCTTGATGATGGCTTCGACTTTTTTCATGGGGCTGCTCCTCCGCCAATCTCTCGCGACTCTTTATGCCAGACGCCCAGCGCTGTAAAGCCACCGACCTGCGGTCGGCGTCATTTCTTTGGTCCGCTCCCGTTGGTCGGGGTTGAGTAGCCAGTCCGACAGACTGTTACGCGGTGTAGGCGGTCTCGCCGTGCTGCGACAGGTCGAGGCCGGCGACTTCGTCTTCCTCGTCAACGCGTAAGCCAACAACGGCGTCAACGACTTTCAGGAGGACGTACGACACCCCGAAGCAGTAGATCAGAGTGACGGCGACCGCGACAAGTTGCTTACCCAACTGGGCCGGATTGCCGAAGAACAGACCGTCTGCACCACCGGGGTTGACTGCGGCGGACGCGAACAAGCCGGTCAGAATGGCTCCGGTCGTCCCACCGACGCCGTGGACACCGACAACATCGAGCGAGTCGTCGTAGCCCAGTTTTGCTTTGAGGTTGCAAGCCGAGAAGCAGGCCACCCCAACAACGGCACCGATGATGATCGACGACACCGGCCCGACGTAGCCGGAGGCCGGAGTGATCCCCACCAATCCAGCGACCGCGCCGCTTGCAACGCCAAGGACCGTCGGCTTGCCTTTGACACTCCACTCAGCGAACATCCACGCCAGCGCCGCCGCACCGGTTGCGGTGTTGGTCGCCACGAAGGCGCTTGTCGCCAGCGCACCGGCGCTCAGTGCACTGCCGGCATTGAAACCGAACCACCCGACCCACAACATCGCCGCACCGACGACTGAGAACGGCAGATTGTGCGGCGCCATCGGCTCGTGCGGATAGCCGATACGTTTGCCCAGAACGAGCGCGGCCGCCAGTGCCGAAATGCCCGAGCTGATATGCACCACAGTCCCGCCTGCGAAATCGAGTGCGCCAACGCCGGCCGACCCCAACCAGCCGCCAACGCCCCACACCCAGTGCGCTAGCGGATCATAGATGAGGGTCGCCCACAGGAGGCTGAAGAGCAGGAAACCGCTGAACTTCATGCGCTCAGCGATCGCACCAGTGATCAGTGCCGGGGTGATGATGGCAAACATGCATTGGTAGATCATGAACGCCTGATGCGGGATCGTTTTAGCGTAGTCCGGGTTTGGATCGCCACCGACCCCTGCGAGCCCGAGCCACTGCAAGCCCCCGACAAAGCTCGTTCCAGGAGCGAAGGACAGGCTGTAGCCGTACAATACCCACTGCACGCTGATGAGCGCCATCAGCACGAAGCTCTGCATGATCGTCGCGAGGCCGTTCTTGCTCCGCACCAAGCCCCCGTAGAACAAAGCCAACCCAGGGGCGGTCATCATCAAGACCAACGCCGCCGACGTCAACATCCATGCCGTGTCACCGCTATCGATCTTCGGCACCTCATCGGCCAATGCTGGCGCCGCTACGCACAGCACGGCACTCATACTGCACACAAACGAAACCTTCTTGATAGTGCTTGGCGTCCAACGCATTCTCACTCTCCCTGGATGGCAAATGGCGTGGCCCTGCCTCATCTCCCCCAGATGTGCACACGCAGGGTTCCACACAGTTCATCTGTTCAGCGCGATCGGTAGCAACCGCGCCGGACACGGAAGGCACGGGCGGTTGATGATTCGATGACAGCTATACCCGATTTTCCGCTCGAAATATGCGCAACGCATTCATCTGGGGCATATCAATGGTCGTACATAATCTTCGCCCAACGGATTACTTCGAACCTCGTCGGATCGCAAGGCGCGGTTCCACCCCGTTGCGAAGGCGGATGATGTTATCCCGGTGTCGCACGATGATGCTGATGGCGACCAACAAGGCCATTACCGACGACGGTGCAGGATACCCACAAACAGCAGTGATTAGTGGTAGGGCGGCAGCGCTGAGGATCGAGGCGAGAGAGATGTACCCGGTCCGGAACGCGGTCACGGCAAAGAGGCACGCGCTGAGTGCGGCCGCGGCCGGCGTGAGAACGACGAAGACACCGAAGGCGGTCGCCACTCCCTTGCCACCTGAGAAGCTCAAGAAGACGGAGAAGAGGTGACCAAAAACGGCGGCGAGACCCGTTAGCGCAATAGTCCATGGGTCGCTCATCATGTGCCGCGCCAGTAGAGTCGGGACAACTCCCTTGGCAACGTCGCCGAGCAAGGTGAGCAATCCTGCCTGTCTGCCTATGGTCCGTGCAACGTTCGTCGCACCGATGTTGCGACTCCCCACGCGTCGGACATCAACCCCCACCCAGTTGCCGATCCACACACCGACGGGCAGGGATCCGCTGACATACGCTGCAATAACCAACAGCATCGTCCACATGGGGCGAGAATGAGGGGTACACACTGCAAATTCAAGCTTGAGCAGCAAGACGACGACGACATCCTGCACACTCAACTCAAAAGAGGTGGGACGGGAGGGAGTCGGGGTGGGGACACACGTAGTGCGCCCCGCACCCCGACTTTGTACTGCAGGTCGAATAGCGACTAGCCAACGTTCTTGCGTAAGAACGCTGGGATCTCGAACTGGTCTTCAGAATCCTCGGCGATGGTGAACTCTTCACCTCGTGGCACGCCCTTGCCGCTGCCGTTGCCATTCTCCGTTTCGGGCTTATGCCGCAGGTACGTGGGGGACTCGAGGTCGTCGATGATCGTGCCCATGTGGACGACCGGGCGCGACGGATCACGGTCGCGTGTGACGCTCCGTTGCGGGGTGGCGCGGAAGCCCGGCATGGGTGATTCCTTCTGCAGGCTGAAGCCCGGTTTCTTCATTTCGCGTTGCGCTTCGCCGAACCCGGTAGCGATCACGGTGATGCGGATCTCATCGCCCATACGCTCATCGATCACCGCACCGAAGATGATATTGGCGTCCTCGTGCGCCTCTTCCTGGATCAGCGTCGCCGCTTCGTTCACCTCGTGCAGCGACAAGTCGTGGCTGCCGGTGATGTTGATCAACACCCCCTTGGCGCCATGGATGGAGATATCCTCGAGCAATGGGCTGGCGATCGCCTTTTGTGCCGCTTCCACAGCGCGGTTCTCACCGTTGGCGCTGCCGGCGCCCATCATTGCCATGCCCATCTCCGCCATGATCGTACGGACGTCGGCAAAGTCGAGGTTGATCAGGCCATGTACGGTGATCAGATCCGAGATACCGCGGACGGCCTGTAACAAGATGTCGTCGGCCTTCTTGAAGGTCTCGAGCAGCGACGTGTTGCGTCCAGCAATTGCCAGCAGGCGCTGATTGGGAATAGCGATGAGCGTATCGACAGCGTCCTTGAGGTCGCGCATGCCTTCGTCAGCCTGGCGCATGCGCTTTTTTCCCTCGAACTGGAACGGCTTGGTCACGACGGCAACGGTGAGCGCGCCCAACTCTTTGGCGATGCGTGCGACGACCGGGGCGCCACCCGTGCCGGTGCCACCACCCATACCTGCGGTGATGAACACCATATCGGCACCGCTCAGGTGATCGCGGATTGTCTCGGTATCTTCAAGCGCCGCTTGCCGCCCGACGTCAGGATCGGCACCCGCACCGAGCCCTTTGGTCAATTGCAGTCCGAGCTGAATTTTCGTCACCGCGAAGTTCGCGCCCAGGGCCTGCAGGTCCGTATTGGCGGCGATGAAGTCGACCCCCGGCAACCCCGAGGCAATCATCGTGTTGACGGCGTTGCCGCCGCCCCCGCCGACGCCGACGACCTTGATGCGCGCCCCCAACACCTCACTCTTCCCAACCAACTCAATCATAGCTCCCCTCCTCCAGCGGGGTTTTGGCCCCGCATCAACAGTTCATAGTCGGCGGCCGGCGGCCGGCAGCAGTCGGCCATCGACTATGCACTCGCATCAAAAGAACGCTTCCACCCAGCCCTTCAATCGCTGCCGCACCTTTCCCAAAATTCGCGCATCCTCGTTGCTCGTCGGCATGAGGTCACGCGGCCGCGCCCCGTAATGCAGGAGCCCGACAGCGGCTGCGAAACTGGCACTCATTGCCGCCTCGGCGGTACCGTTGATACCTGACACGTTGAGCGGCGTACCCAGGCGCACCGGTGTCTCGAATACCTGTTCCGCCAACGGCACCATGCCCTCCAGCAACGCCGTACCACCGGTCAGGACGACCCCGGATCCCAATCCTTCGTCGAATCCGCACTTGATGATCTGATGGCGCGCCAGCGTTAGGATCTCTTCCGCACGCGCTTCAATGATCTCCGTCAACAGGTGGCGCGCCAGCAAACGCGGTGTGCGCCCGCCAACGCTCGGTACCTCTACGGACTGTTGTCGATCCACCAGGCGCGCCAGCGCACAACCGCTGCGCTGTTTCAATAGCTCGGCGTCGCGGAACGGAGTCCGCAAGCCGGCAGCAATATCGCTGGTGACGTGGTTGCCGCCGATCGACATGACGGCGGTGTGCTTCAAGGCACTCTGGTGAAACACCAGGACATCGGTCGTTCCAGCTCCCAGGTCAACCAGCGCGACACCGAGTTCCTTTTCCTCGGGTGTCAGCACGGCCTCGGCAGCCGCCAGCGGTTCAAGCACAAGGTCGGCGACGTGCAGACCGGTGCGCTCGCAGCATTTGACGACGTTCTGCGCCGAGCTGATCGCGGTGGTGATGATATGCACGCGCGCTTCGAGACGGACACCAGACATACCCACCGCGGCGCGGATGCCGTCTTGCCCGTCGAGCACGAAATCCTGAGGCAGGACGTGCAGAACGTCACGGTCGGCGGGCAACGCGACCGCGCGTGCGGCTTCGAGGACACGTTCAACGTCGGCCTCGCTGACCTCACGGTTGCGTACACCAACCACTCCATGGCTGTTGAAGCCACGGATGTGTCCGCCACCCACACCGGCGAAGACGGTGTGGATCTCGCAACCGGCAGTCACCTCCGCTTCTTTGAGTGCGCGCTCAATGGCTTGGACGGTCGCATCGATATTGACGACCACGCCCTTGCGCAAGCCGTCTGCGGGCGCAGAGCCCACACCGATGACGGACAGACTGCCGTCGCTCAATTCACCGACGACGGCGGCCACCTTCGAGGTCCCGACATCCAAGCCAACGAGCAATTCCGACTTCTTTCCCATGACGCCGACGAGCACCCTCCGCTATCTCGTCACCTCGTGTTCATCCAACCGCACTCGCGGCCTCGACCGCCACATTCACGAAGAGCCTGGCCTACACGCGCACCGCCGGCTTGGGGCCACGCCGAGCAGCAGGGCGATGCTCCTCGCGCAATTTAACCACGGCCAGTTCGCGAAACGACACATCGACGGCAGCCACCCGAGCCGTTTGCCCTTCCCAGGCTGCAAGCACGCGTGCCGACCGAGCCAGTTTCTCGCGCCATCCACCCCATCCCAGCACGACCGCGACCGTCGTGTGCTGAGGAAATACCGTTACCCCTCTCTGCTGGTTGACATGCACCTCTGAGACGCCATCGAAGCAGCCCTGTCGTTCGCAGCGCCGCAGGAACTGCAAAGCTCGATGCACCCCGATGAGCGCGAAGCCGCGGGCAGCGTCGTCTTCGAGTCCGGTAATCAATGGAAAGTCAGGGCTGTCGTCGTCCCGCAACGGTCCGAGAACACGCCCGGCTCGATCGACGTAGTTGAGCCCATCAAAGCGGACGATCGCCGCCGGCCGGCGTTCCTGCAGGGTAATCACCAGGCGGTGCGGGAACTCGCGCTGCACGCTGGCGTGTGCAACCCAGGGATGACTTTCGAGCCGCGTCTGCACATCGGTTGGCGTGGCGTCCCAAACACTGCTGCCCTCTTGCACACCGATCCATTCGAGCACGTCGTGTCGTGTCAAGCGGCGGTTGCCATCCAACTCGAGCTTGGTGATTGCAAAGTATGGGTGCGCCATTGCCCAATGGAGAGCGGCGGGAATACCGTACCACACCAGTGCGGCCAGCGTGATCCCACAAGCAGCCGCCAGCGCGCTACGGACGACCCACCGGCGACCGAACGCCACGATCAGCGACCATTGGTTCCGCAGCCGCGTGCTGGACTTGCGGGTGCTGTGGCGGCGCAGCCTCATGCCAGTCCCCAGTCCCCGACAAGCTTGATTTCGGGCTCGAGCCGCACACCTTGGGATTCCCAAACGCGTCTGGCGGCTTCGATCATCAGCGCGTGCACGTCGGCCGCCGTGGCAGCGCCGACGTTGACAATGAAGTTGGCATGCTGCACCGCGACCATGGCACCACCGCGACGCTCACCTTTCATTCCAGCGGCATCCAACAAGCGTCCGGCGTAGGCACCTGGTGGATTCTTGAAGATCGACCCGGCGTTCGGATAGCCGAGCGGCTGATGGGCCTCGCGCCGGCTCTTGGCCTCGTCGCGCTTGGCGCGGATCGCCGACGGATCACCGGGATGCAGGAGGAATTCAAGCCGAGTAACAATGAAACCCGGCGGCAAGTCAAAGCGCCGATATCCGAAGCGCAGAGCAGCACGCGGGAGGCGTTGCGGCTCACCGCCGGCATCGACACCGTCGACGTACTCAACGATGTTGCCAATCTCACCGCCAAATGCCCCTGCGTTCATCAACAGGCCACCGCCCACTGTTCCTGGAATGCCTTCAGCGAATTCCAACCCGGCCAGATCACGCGCGATTGCTTCGGTCACCAGCTTCTTCAACGGCAGGGCCGCACCAGCGCGCACGTGCAAGCCGTTTCCGTTGGCGCGCCAGTCGAGGCACGCCAATGGCCGTCCGAGGTGCAAGACGATACCGCGTACACCGCGGTCGCTGACCAAGACATTGGTTCCGCCTCCCAGGACAAACAGCGGGAGATCCGCCGCGGCAGCAATGACTTGCACGCGACGGATCTCCTCGGCATCGGCCACCTCCACCCACACATCCGCCGGCCCACCGATGCGAAACGAAGTATGCCGACTGAGCGGCTCGTCAAAGCGCACCCGCTCGCCGAAGATTTGGTCCAATGCGTGCCGATCCAAGCGGCTCACTGCGGCCACACCCCCACCGATCACTGCATGCTGAACGCTGCCTGCCCACCCGACAGCGCGCGCACCAACATCTCACCCACCTCGTGTACCGGACCCGCTCCAAGCACGACGACGAGGTCGCCCGGGCGTAGGAGGGGTTGCGCTGCTGCGGCCAGATCGCGCCAGTCAGGAACGTAGGCCACGTCGAGGTGACCGCGTCGCCGCAAGGCATAGTACAGCACGTCGCCGGTGATGCCGTCGATGGGTTCCTCACCGGCAGGGTAGATGTCGGTGAGCAGCAACTGATCGGCGGCATCGAAGGCATCGAGGAAATCGCCGAACAAGTCGCGCGTGCGGGTGTACCGGTGCGGCTGGAAGAGCACCACCAACCGCCGCCCAAACCCCTCACGCGCCGCCCGCAGGGTGGCACGGATCTCGGCGGGGTGATGACCATAGTCGCTGACCACCATGATGCCACCGATTTCGCCGCAGACCTCGAACCGCCGGTGGATGCCGCCGAACTCCGCCAGCGCTTGCCGCACGGTGCCGAAGTCGACCTCCAATTCGCTGGCCACGGCCAATGCCGCCAGCGCGTTCAGCGCCTGGTGGCGACCGGGGAGCCGCACCATCATCTCACCCAAGACGCTGCCGTGGTGCTCCACCTGGGCGCGGGTTTCCATGCCATGCACCGACAGGGGGCGGGCCACGAAGTCGGCTTCCGGAGTGGTGCCGTACGTGATCACCCGCTTGCGTACCTGCGGCACCAGGGCACGGATGGTGGTATCGTCGAGGCACAGCACGGCCGCACCGAAGAACGGGACGCGGTTCATGAACTCGAGATAGGCAGAACGCACGCGCTCCATGTCGCCATAGTAGTCAAGGTGCTCGGGATCGATGTTGGTGACCACCGCGATCGTCGGCGACAGCAGCAGGAAGGTGCCGTCGCTCTCATCCGCCTCGGTCACCATGAGGTCCCCCTTGCCGAGCTGGGCATTGGTGCCCAGCGCGTGCACCTTGCCACCGATGACGACGGTGGGGTCGAGGCCCGCACGTGCAAGGATTGTTGCGATCAGCGAGGTCGTGGTGGTCTTGCCATGCGTGCCGGCGACGGCGACGCCCCACTTCATGCGCATGAGCTCCGCCAGCATCTCAGCCCGCGGGATGACCGGAATCTTCAAGGCACGGGCCTGCGCGATCTCGGGATTGGCGTACTTGACGGCCGAGGAGATCACCACAACATCGACGCCCGCATGCACCGCCTCGGCATGGTGCCCGTAGGTGACCTGCGCGCCGAGACGGCTGAGGCGCCGCGTCGTCTCACTCTCGGTGCTATCCGAACCACTGACATGATGGCCGAGGTTGAGCAGCACCTGAGCGATGCCGCTCATCCCAACCCCGCCAATGCCGACGAAATGCACGTGACGTGCTCTCTTGAACAGCGGTCCCATCTCAGCCCCCCTCCCCTGCAACCTGCCGGCACACTTCCACCACACGCAGCGCCGCATCTGGTAGCGCCAGCTGCCGCGCCGCCTCTCCCATGCTTGCCAGCCGCTCGCGCTCCCGCGCCAGTGTCAGCACGCTGGTCGCCAGCCGCGCGCCGCTCAGCTGCGCGTCGAGAATGATCTCTGCCGCTCCCTGCCGCACCAACACCTCCGCGTTGGTGCGCTGATGATCATCCGCCGCGAACGGGTACGGAACGAGGATCGCCGGCTTGCCCAACGCCGCCAACTCCGCGAGTGTCGTCGCCCCGGCACGGCACACGACCAGATCCGCTTGGCCATACGCACTCGCCATGTCGTGCACGAAGGGAATCACCTGCGCCTCTACACCCTGTTGCCGATACCGCTCTGCCACCCACTCGGCGTCGGCCGAACCCGTCTGATGAATGACTCGTAGACCGGGAAGTTGTTCTGACACGATCTGCGCCGCCTCCACCGCCGCCTCGTTGATCGTATGCGCCCCTTGACTACCTCCAAAAACGAAAAGGGTAAAGTGGTTTTCTGCAGGTCGCGCATCGGTGCGCAAGGCGCGCACCGGGTTGCCGGTCTGGACCGCCCGCCCTGGCGGGAAGAAACGCGCGCTCTCTGCAAAAGCGGTACAGACACGGCGCGCCAGGTGTCCGAGGAGTCGGTTCGCAAAGCCCGGGTGAACGTTCTGTTCGATCAGCACCGTCGGCACGCGGCGCACCCACGCGGCGAGCACGACGGGCACCGAACCGTAGCCCCCGAGCCCGAGTACCAGTGTCGGCCGGAAGCCCGCAACGATGCGCCACGCGCGCAGCAGCGCCAGCGGCAGTTGCCAGGCGAACGCGAGTGCGCCGCGCCAGCCGCGGCCGCGCACGCCGCGGATGAGCAACGGCCGAAAGGAAAACTGCGTGCGTGGGATCGCGGTGGCCTCGATGCCATAGGCGCTGCCGACGAAGAGCACCTGTGCATTCCCTTGCGCCGCTACCGCCTCGGCCACGGCCAGCCCGGGAAAGAGGTGCCCACCCGTTCCACCTCCGGCAACGATCATGCGCATTCCTAGCCAGTCATCCGCGAGAGCGCCGATAAGATACCGATCTCCACCAGCGCACCGATCAATGCGGAACCGCCGTAGCTGAGGAAAGGAAGTGCAAGCCCCTTGGTTGGCAACAATCCCACCACCACACCCACGTTCACCACTGCCTGCAGCAATAGCACCAAAGTGGTCCCGAAGGCGAGCAAGCTGGCGAACGGATCCGGGTGGCGCAGTGCCACGCGAAAGCCACGCATGCCGACGACCGCAAACAGCGCCAAGACCAGCAGCGCGCCACAGACGCCGAGCTCTTCGCCGATGAGCGCGAAGAGGAAGTCGGTGTGCGCCTCGGGCAGGAAGAACATTTTCTGCTGGCTCTGACCGAGGCCGACGCCGGTGAGACCGCCGGAGCCAAAGGCAATCAGCGATTGGACCAGTTGGAAGGCAATGTCCTGACTGTAGCTCCACGGATCGAGGAAGGAATTGATCCGGCGCATCCGGTACGGCGCGTAGACCACCGCCAGGACCACGACGGGGAGAACGGCGAGCGTCAGACCGATCAGATGGGCTGGCCGCGCACCGCCGCCGAAGAGCATCAGCACCAGCACGAGGACGAGAATCGCGGCGGTCCCGAAGTCCGGCTGACGTGCGATCAGCAATGCGCACAGCCCGACGACGATGAGATGGGGGAGCACGCCGAACGTGAATTGATTCATCCGCTCACGCTTGCGTGCGATCGAGCGTGCCAAGTAGAGCACCACGGCGATCTTCGCGAACTCGGATGGCTGAAAACTGAACGCGCCGACTCCGATCCAGCGGCGTGCCCCGCCGCGCACGGTACCAACGCCGGGAATGAGCACCAACGCCAGGGCCACCAGCGTACACAGAAAGAGCGGGTAGGCCAGGCGTTCGAACAATTCCAAACGGACGTGTGAGATCACAAGCAACAGCGTGGCGCCGCAACCGAGCGCCAGCAACTGCTTGCGGAAGAACACAAACGGGTCGCCGTAGCGATCTTGTGCGTAGAAGTAGCTGGCGTTGAACACCATGACGATGCCGAGACCGACCAGCCCGGCGGTGGCAATGAGCAGCCACAGGTCGGGACGGTTGAGCCGGGGCATGACAACGCGCCGGCGGAGAGCCGCCAGCGGCGGCAGCATCTTCACAACGCCTCCACCAATTCGCAGAAGCGCCGGCCGCGCGCTGCGTAGTCCGTAAATTCGTCGAAGCTGGCGCACCCGGGTGACAACAGCACAGTATCGCCCGGAGCGGCGAGCCCTGCCGCCGCCTGGACCGCCGTGCTGAGATCAGGCGCGATCGAACTCGGCACCGCGGCGTGCAGCTGCGCATGGATTTTGGGGCCCGCGGCTCCGAACGCCAGCAGATGCTTGACGCGCGCCCGCAGCAACGGTGCGAGCACGCCGAAGTCGCCGCCTTTATCGTAACCGCCCGCCAGCAGGATCACACCGCCGTCGAAGCTGGCAACCGACTTCTCGATCGCGCCCACGTTCGTCCCCTTGGAATCGTCGTAGAAGCGTACGCCGGCGCGCTCACGCACCAGCTCGAGGCGATGCGGCAGAGCCCGGGTCCCTTCCAGGGCGCGTTGAATCGCGACGTTGGCGACGCCCCAGATCGCGGCTGCCGTGACGGCAGCCATCATGTTCTCACGGTTGTGTGCCCCCTGCAGGGACACGCGCGCCAGTGGGAACCGCCGCGGCGTCGCTTCGGGTCCCCAATAGATCAGCGTGTCGCGGTCGATGAACGTGCCGAACTCAACGGGATCGCGACCGAACGAGAGCACCGCCGCACGCGTGTTGCGGCGCTGCTCCCACACCCACGGATCATCGCGATTGAGCACCGCGATGTCCCCGGACTGTTGCACGGCAAGCAGGGCCACCTTGGCACGACCGTACTCGGCGACGTCGGCGTAGCGGTCGAGATGGTCGGGGGTCAAATTGAGCAGCACTGCGACACGCGGCCGAAAGGAATACACCCACTCCAGCTGGAAGCTCGACACCTCCACCACCGCCGCCTGGTATTCGCTCTCGGCCGCGCACGCATCTATAAGGGGTGTGCCGAGGTTGCCCCCGACGAACACCCGCATACCCGCCTCCTGCAGCATGGCACCGAGGAGGGTTGTCGTCGTACTCTTTCCGTTCGTCCCGCTCACCGCCAGAATCGGGCAGGTCAGGAAGCGTGCCGCCAGCTCGATCTCGCTCAGAATGGGAATGCACTGCGCCAGCGCGCGCTGCAGCAAGCAGTGCGCACGCGGCACACCGGGGCTCGGAATGACCGCGTCGATGCCCCGCAGGAGATCCTCCGCATCGTCACCGGCACGGACATCAATGCCCGCCGGAAGAACGGCGCCCGCCAGCTTGTCGCGCGAGCGCTCCGCGAGTCGCACGAGCCCACCGTGGCGCGCCAGAAACCCCGCCACGCTCTGACCGGTCTTGCCTGCACCAATCACCAGGAACCGTCGGCCTGCAACCGTGAGCGTCATCGGAGCTTCAACGTGCTGAGTGCCAACACCGCGCAGACAATGGAGATGATCCAGAAGCGCACGATGATCTGCGGCTCCGGCCAGCCCTGCAGCTCGAAGTGATGGTGGATCGGCGCCATCCGGAAGATGCGCTTGCGGCGCAGCTTGAATGACGCCACCTGAAAAATCACCGACAGCGCCTCGACGATGAACACCGCACCGGCAACCAGCATGACCATTTCCTGCTTGGTGACGAGCGCCACCAGCGCCAGCGCGGCACCGAGCGGCAGCGAGCCGACGTCGCCCATGAACATCTCTGCCGGATACGCGTTGAACCACAAGAACCCGAGGCCAGCGCACACCAGCGCGCCGCAGAAGATGGCGAGTTCTCCCGCGCCCGGGACGTACGGGATCTGCAAGTACTCGGCGAGCTTCACATTGCCGGTAACGTACGCGAAGACGCCGTAGGTGAACGCGGTCGTCATGACCGGCCCGATCGCCAGGCCATCGAGACCATCGGTCAGGTTGACGGCGTTTGACAGACCAACGACCGCCACGGCCGCAAACGGCACATAGAACCAACCGAGGTTGGGATGCAGGTCTTTCAGGAACGGAAAAAACAGCGATGTACTGAAGTCAGACTGTAGGCAGAGCAAGAAGGCCACCGCCGACGCGACAACGAACTGCGCGAGCAGCTTGGCTCGGCCACTCAACCCCCGCGCGTTACCGTGGCGCAGCTTGCGGTAGTCATCGATGAAGCCAATGCCACCGAAGGCGATCGTGACGCCAACGACCAGCCAGACATAGCGGTTGGTCAAGTCGGCGAGCAGGAGCGTTGCCAAGATCAGCGAGAAGAGGATCAAGGTACCGCCCATGGTCGGGGTGCCCGCCTTTGCCAGGTGGCGTTGCGGCCCATCCGGGCGAATGGTCTGACCGATCTGGCGGGCCACCAGCTTGCGAATGAGCCACGGTCCGAGCAAGAAGGAAATGAGCAGCGAGGTCAGCGCCGCGATCAGAGCCCGAAACGTGATGTAACGGAAGACGTTGAACACCGAGTGCGAGACGTGCAGCGGATAGAGGAGATGATAGAGCATCACGGCGAACTCCCCGCCCCTTCCAGCAGCCGCACGACCTCTTCCATCTTCATTCCACGCGATCCTTTGACGAGCACCGAGTCACCCGGCTGCCAATGGGCCACCACCGCTGCCGCCACCTCCGCATGCGAACCACAGACATGAATCGCGTCTGCCTGCATGCCGCCCGCGCGTGCACCGGCCGCCATCGCGTCGGCCCGTGCGCCAAGCAAGAAGAGCTGTTGCACGCCGAGAGACGCGGCGCGCTCACCCACTCCAAAGTGAGCGCGCCGGCTCTCGTCGCCCAGCTCCCACATCTCTCCCAACACCACCACCGGCCGTCCGGAAAAGCGCCGGAGCGCCACCAGGGCGGCTTCCACGCTGGACGGGTTTGCGTTGTAGGCGTCGTTGATCAAGGTCACGCCGTTCGCGAGGCGTGTAGTCATCATGCGCATCGCCGGGCCCGTCGTGCGTTCCAAGCCCTGCGCGATCCGCGCCAGCGGCGTGCCCATCGCGTGACCGATGGCTGCCGCGGCGAGCGCGTTCATCACGTTGTGCTGTCCGATGAGCCGCAGGTGCACCGGTGCGCTATCGGCGCAGATCTGCAGGTCGAAGGTGATGCCGTCGCTGGGGTGTTCGCGGACATTACGGCCGCACACCTCGCCGTCACGGCCGAAGGTCACCGTGCGCCCAGGGAAGCGACCGGCCAGGCGGCGCACCCAGGCATCCTCACGGTTGACCGCGATGACCGCATCGCGTCCCAGACCCGCGAACAGCTCGCCCTTCGCCGCCGCGACGCCGGCGAGCGTCCCGCCCACCCCTGCGAGGTGAGCCGATCCGACGTTGGTGATCACCGCGTAGTCCGGGCGGGCAATTTCCGTGAGCCGAGCGATCTCGCCCGGGTGGTTCATCCCCATCTCCAGCACGGCGACGCTTTCGTCACCGCGCATTTGTAGCAGCGTCAGCGGCAAGCCGATCAGATTGTTGAAATTCCCCTCGGACTTCAGCACATCTGCCGGGCTGCTGGCCGCCGTGCAGATCGACGCGATCATTTCCTTGGTCGTCGTCTTGCCGTTGCTCCCGGTGACGGCGACCACACGCAGCGGCTGCGCCACACGCCTCCAGGCAGCAAGATCCCCGAGCGCTTTGAGCGTATCGACGACGCGTATCAGCGGGGCGGGCAGCTGTGTGTCCGCCACCCGTTCTACAAGCGCCCCTGCAGCGCCGTTGCGCAGCGCCTGCATCACGAAATCGTGCGCATCGTAACGCATGCCGCGCAGCGCGACGAAGAGGGCACCCGGCGTGACCGTGCGGGAGTCCGTGGTGATCGACTCGAACACGATATCGTGGCGCGGCTGCAGCGTGACTTCGCCACCGGTCGCAACAAGAACGTCCTGCAAGTTGTAGTGCATGGAGGTAACCGGGATGTGTTCGGCTAGCGCCGGCCTAGTCATAGCGTCAACCGGCCTCGGAGCCAAATTGCAGCTCTAGCGTACGCCCCTGCGCGGTTTCCGCGCCGGGCGGCGGATCTTGCGCAACGACAAACCCCGAGCCGCGCGTGTGAACGTCCCAGCCGGCGCGCGCGGCACGCACCAGAGCCTCACGCATGCTGAGCCCGATGAAGCTTGGCATGCCGCGGTCGCTCGCCGGCGCTGTCCACTTCACGAGCTGAGCGCGGATTGTGTCGGCCTCCGGAACCGGCACCGGAGCCGGCGCGGTGCGCAGGCCGAGGCGGTCCACTGCGTACTCGGCGATCCGCCGAAACACCGGGGCGGCCACGAGACCGCCGTAGGTCGCGGTGCGGGGGCTGTCGATGACGACGAGGATCACAAAGCGCGGCGCATCAGCAGGAAGAAATCCGATGAACGAGGACATGCGATCGCGCGCCGAATAGCGCCCGGTCTTGCCGTCGACCTTCTGCGCCGTGCCGGTTTTGCCGGCTACCGGAATGCCGTCGATGCGCGCCTGCGTTCCGGTGCCGCCCTCCACGACCCCCCGTAGCAGCCCAGTAACGACACGGGCCGTTTCAGGCGAGATCGGTCGACCGACGACCTCGGGCTGATTGTCCCGCAAGACGCTTCCGTCTGGCCCAATGACGCGACGGACCACATAGGGTCGCATCAACCGTCCGCCGTTGGCGATTACCGCGTAGGCGCGTAGGAGCTGCAGCGGGGTGACGGCGATGCCTTGCCCGAAACTCGTCGTGACAGTGTTGATGCGCGCCCATTTCGAACGTGGTCTGACAATGCCGGCGATTTCACCCGGAAGGTCGATGTGGGTTGGACCGCCAAAGCCGAACGCGTCGATCGCCGCCGCCAGCCGGTCGGCACCGAGGCGCTCTCCCACCTTGCCCGCGCCGATGTTGCTCGAGTGCTTGATGACGTCCGCGAAGGTCAACCAACCGTACGGCTCATGATCGTGCACAACGCGACGGCCCACGGGGTAGTGCCCGTTCTCGCAGAAGATACGGTCTTCCGGTCGAACCACCTTGGCCTCCACCGCCGCTGCCGCCAAGATGCCCTTGAAGGTCGAGCCCGGCTCGTAGGAATCCGTAACGACACGGTTGCGACGGTGCTCGGCGCTCACCGACCCGCCATCGTTCGGGTCGAAGAGCGGCACGTTTGCAAGAGCGAGCAGCTCGCCAGTCGTGGGTTGCATGACGACGGCGATACCCGCTCGTGCCTGGCGCGCTGCGACCGCCGCGGCGAGTTCGGCTTCCGCGACCTGTTGCAAGCCGGCATCGATCGTCAGCTCCACGCGGGCCCCCTGCCGCGGCAGCGGCCGGGACGTGGCCTCCGTCAACATGCGGCGCCCATGCGCGTCGCGACCGACACTCATCGACTCTGCTACGCCGCGCAGCACATGGTCGTACAGCAACTCAATTCCCTCGAGCCCCTGCGAGTCAATGCCTGCAACCCCCAGCACTTGACCGGCGAGGGACCCACGTGGATAGAATCGCCGCCGGCTCGACTCGCTCCCGACACCAGGCAGTCCCAGGTCCGCGAGCGCATCGGCTTGTTCCGGCGTCGCCGTGCGGGACAACCATACGAACCGGCCGGAAGACTGCGCCTGCTGCGCTACCCGACTGAGTGGCAGGTTGAGCGTCCTGGCAAGCGCCGGAAACGGATTGCGATTGAGATCGAGCTTCGCAGGGCGGAGATATACGGCGGCTGACTCCAGGGTCATGGCCAGAACGTCACCGTCGCGGTCAACGATGGGCCCGCGCTCGGGTGGCAAGGCAACGCGCTGACGTTGCTGCCGGCTCGCCAGCTCTCTGAGCGAGGCGCCTTCGAGCACACTCAACTCGAAGACGCGGCCCAGCACAATCAGCAGCAACATGAAGAAGATGCCGGCGCTCGCCGCAATGCGCATGCGGAACACACCGCTCTTCATGGCAACACCGCCTCCTGACCACGTTGCGGGTACGTCATTCCCAGTCGCACACGCGCCGCCTCTTCCAAACGGTCGGGCGCGTCCAAACGTGCAACTTCCGCAGTCAACTCTTGTTGTTCCCACTCGAGCTTCTGAATGACCTGATGTGTGGTCGAGAGCACATACCCAAGGTCAGTCACTTTGAGACGCAACCATACGTGAGCCAGGGCAATGGCGACTCCCAGGACGACAAAAATCGCCAGCCAGGTGAACAGAGCGCGCGCCTCGGCCGTCGTGGACGCCGCGATGTTTGCGGGCCTGAGCCCCGCCAGAGAGCGCTGCAGGTCGCGCCGAGCGCTACTCTGCGGTGAACTCTGCCCCATGGACAGCGGCACCATTGTTCAGATCCCCAGTCGGCTCAGCTCGTCCGGTCGTTCGATAAAGCTCTGCTCGGCTTCGCCGAAGACACGGTCCCATTGTTCTTTGTCCCAGATGCGGAACTTTTCGAGCGCCGAAGTGAACACCGCATCCTTCTTCAGTCCGGCGTACTCGCGCAGCGTGGGCGGCAGAAGAATACGTCCCTGTTTGTCGAGCACGCATTCATGCGCGTTGGCAACGTAAAAGTTTTGGAAGCGCATGACGCCTTGATCGAACTGTGGTTTCTCGCGCAGTTTTTCCTCCAGCCGCACCCATGCAGCCTGGGGATAGACGTCCAAGCAGCGCGTCGAGGACATGATGAAATTGGTGATGACAACGCGATCGTCATTGGTTGCCTGAAGGATTTCACGGAATCGAGACGGCACGCTGATGCGCCCTTTGTCATCGATGGTGTGCTCGAACTTACCGCGAAACATTACCCACCCGATGGCCAGTGTTGGCCGTCTATCCCATCACATCCCACTCCTCCCCACAGTGGCCCCGGTTATACGAGGGTATAGTGACGCTGTCAAGAAAAACTTTTTGGAAGGGATGAGAACCCAATTGGAAGGGATGGGAACCCAAAAGGGAAGGGGCTGAAGGTGGTTTATAAGCCGGATTTTGTGACCTCGCCCAACGGGCGAAGCGTGCGGTCATTCCTCTACGCCGGCCGTTGCCGACCGGCTGATGCGACACACCCGAGGGATCGCGGGCCGCGTAACCCTCTGTTCGGTCTTGCTCCAGGTGGGGTTTGCCGCACGGGCCCGTCACCGGACCCGTGGATGAGGTGACTCATCGTTTCACCGACTCCTCTCGGAGTTCCGAGAGGCCGTCTCCTTTCTGTGGCACTTTCCCCCGATCAGTCGGGGCCGCCGTTAACGGCCACCTGCGCCCTGTGGAGTCCGGACTTTCCTCCCGCCGCACGTCCGACGGACAAGCAGCGAGCGACCGCCCAACCTCCTTCAGCCCTGATTCAGTTTAGCGCGACGACTCGGCGTCTTCTAGACGCTCCGCGCGCCAAAACAGGATGCGGTGACAATTGGGGCACGTGCGGACTTCGCGGGTCCGCTGTAGTTCGTTGAACAGCTGAGGCGGGAGGTTCATGTGGCACCCCTGACAGGTGCCGTTGCGCACCTCGACGACGGCAGTACCGCCGCGGCGGGCGAAGATTTGCTCATACTTTTGTCGCAGGCTCGCATCCAGAGCGTTTGCCATGCGGTCGCGAATTTCGCGTTCCCGCGCGACGTCTTCCAGCAGCTGCCCGAGGCCGGTACGGCGTTCGTTGATCGTCGTCGCCGCGGTCGCCTCCAACTCGCCGAGGCGTTGGTCCGCCTCTGCCGCGGCGGCGGTCAGCGTCTCTACGGTCTCGAGCACCCGCAACACCTCTTCCTCGGTCTGCTGGTTGGCTTCTTTGCTGACCTCGATCTCGCGCCGCAGGGCTTGGAGCTCCTTCTCATTGCGCACACGGTTCAGGCGCATGCGCCGATCCTTCATTTTGGCTTCCTCGGCATCGAGATGCGTCTCCAACTCGATGCGGCGCGCATTGGCGGCATCCCGCGCTTCGCGCGCTTGGCGCGCGACCTCGCGCTGTTGGGCCAATTGGTTCTCGAGTTCTGTGACTTCGCCTTCGGAAGCGCGCACCAACTCGGTTTTCTCGCGCAGCTGCCGGTCGAGCTCCTGCAACGCGGCCAGCTTATCGATGGGTGTCTCCGTTGGAATCTCCACGAATCGCCAAATGCAATGGGCCCACCAGGATTCGAACCTGGGACCTACCGGTTATGAGCCGGCGGCTCTGACCAGTCTGAGCTATGGGCCCCTCGGCGATGCTCATCTCCGGTTGACACTCCTCAACCGGGCACCGGGGCTCGGGTGACGGAGCTTGCGGAGAGCCATCGCTTCGATGAAGGCCATCTGTTTGGGTGTCAGCATTTCATCAATCGTCTCAAGCGGCTGGTCGCCGCTCTGGGTGATTCCAAAACGCAGCCGCAGCACCAGTCGCTCGCGCGGCGACAGCGTCCCCACCACGGCCCGTGTTTGCTCCTGCAGCCTGTTGCTGATGGCAGCATCGCGGGAAGAAATCAAGCGCTCCTGGTCGCAAACGTCTCTGAACGGATCTCCCGGCGAGAGCACGCCACATCCGGGAAGGGGCGAGGGCCGGCGCGCGAGTGTGAGTCGCGCTTTCGATTTGCGGCCGTCCAACCGGATCAGATCGCTACCCACGCTCCACCTCCTCGCCACGCAGTAGCTCATTGTGCCGCTTGAGTTGCTCACGGTACGCCGCCTCGTCACCGCGGCGCTCAGCCTCGCGTAATTCTGCCAGCGACCTTCTCGCCCGCGACTGTCGGCTCAGGCGTTCGATGCGTTCGATGCAATCACGAGCCACCTGCATTGGATCTGCGCCCGCCATGGCACCTTCACCCAGCAGTCCCGCCGTGACACGCCCCGCCATACCTGCAGGCAACTGCTCCAGTGCAGCGACGCTGCTCCGCTCCCTCTCCCACGCAGCAATTACGGCGCGACCCGCCTCAGCAAGGGCGGCGCTGCGAAAGGCATCGAGCGTACAGCGATGACTCACGAGTCGCGCCACCTCCTGATCCAAAGCCATCGCTTCAAGCAGTTTCGACTCCTCCGGCGGCAACTGCACGGCGGGCCGGGCCACGGGTTGAGGCTGCGACGGACGGTGTGGGGCCGCCGTACGCATTTCACGGAAGACGGCCTCATCAACTCGTAGCTGTTGCGCCGCCTGCCGCGCCAGCAGGCTGAAAACCGGATCTTGAAACTGCCGGATGACTCGACCCACCTGTTCGACCGCGCGGGCTCGCTGCGGCACGCTTGCCTGTGGCCCAGGATCCAGCCGAGCGATGAAGAAATCCGCCAGCGGTATTGCCTGCTCCAGCAGGGTGCGCACCGCAGCGGGTCCTTTGGTGCGCACATAGGTGTCGGGGTCAAATCCTTCCGGAAGGAAGGCGCCGAGCCCCCACACGCCGGCTTCAGCACACACACTGAAACTGCGCACGGCCGCGTCCTGGCCGGCACGGTCACCATCAAAGAAGACGACAACCTCCGGCGCAAAGCGGCGCGCCAAACGCAACTGCGCCGCGCTCAGCGCCGTGCCCAGACTGGCGACGGCGCAACCGATACCGGCTTCGACCAAGGCCAGCGCATCAAGGTAGCCTTCGACAATGACAATGCGCTCGGCTTCGCGGATGGCGGCGCGCGCCTCAAACAGTCCGTAGAGAACTTCTCCTTTGTGGAACAAGGGTGATTCAGGAGAGTTCAGATACTTGGGGTGTTCTGCACCGAGCGTGCGGCCACCGAAGCCCAGAATGTAGCCGCGCCCGTGACGGATCGGGAAGGTGACCCGTCCCCACAAGCGATCATAGAGGCTGCCGTCAGCACGGCGCCCGAGGAGTCCCAACTCGACCGCCTTGTGAATCGCTGATGGCCTCCCCATGAGCGCGCGTGCGAGGCCCGACCCATTGGGCGGGCAGAACCCGAGCCCGTAGCACTCAACCGTTGCTGCCCCTACGCCCCGCTGCTCCAGATAGTGGCGCGCGGCCGCTCCTCTCGCGGACTGCAGCGCTGCGCGGAAGCAGCGCTGCGCGGTATCATTCAACTCGATGAGTTCGTCGCGCGGCCCGCCACCGGGCCCGCGCTCGGAACGCTGCGGCAGCGTGACCCCCGCGCGCCGTGCAAGCATCTCGACCACCTCGAGGAACTCCAGCCGGTCGGCGCGCATCACGAAGGTGAAGACGGTTCCACCAGCGCCGCAACCAAAACAATGGAACAGGCCGCGTTCATCGTTCACCGTGAACGACGGCGTTTTCTCTGAATGGAAGGGACAGAGCCCGACGTAGTTTCGGCCGGCCTTCTTCAGACTGACGTAGCCCGAAACCACCTCGACGATACTGACGCGCTCGCGAATGGCCTGCAAAGTCTCGTCGGGAATCTTGCCGGCCATTCGCGCCTCTCAGGTGCGGTTTGCCGCTTCGGTGTGTGTGCCGATCCGAATGGCGTTGCTGGCCACAGCCACGAGCGGGCGCCCGATACTCGATCCCATGACCTGCGGATCGAGAGCAGAAATGATCGGAAACAGGTGCAGAAAGAGCAGCAAGAACGCTAGAACCACCGCGCCCTTCGCAACACCGAATGCGGCACCGCCGACGGCATTGATTGCACCCAGCACCGTCGTGTGCATCAAGCGATCGAGCAACGCTCCGACAACATTGATCAGTCCGTGAACGACGACGAAGATGCCGACGAAAGCGACGCCTACGCCAACCGGCGCCGGCAGCCGCACGTGAGGCTCCAACGCAGCCTCGCCGCCGGCCGTGAAGCGCAACGCAGCAGCCACACCGACAATCAGTGCTAGCAGCCCACAGCATTCGCGGAAGAACCCGCGCCACCAGCCGCGCAACGCGCAGCCGGTGAGCACAACCAAGAGCACCACATCAACAACATTCATGACAGCACGCCTTGTGTCCGCCTCACCTGCTCCGCGGCGAAGCTGGTCGCCAACTTCCGGCTATCGGCAGATGGAGAGGCCTTCAAGACGTTTGTACTCTAGTGCAATCACCGATCGAGTCAAGCGCGGGTCCGCATCCGCTTCTCAACTCGCAACCGCTGAGAAGCGCTCCGGATGGTCGCTGATGATGCCATCGACGCCGCGGTGCAAGAGGCCACGCATCGTCTCGACCTCGTTCACGGTCCATGTCAGCACCTGGAGGCTGCGCGCATGCGCCGCGTCCACCAAGTCGGTGGAGACCAGCATCCAATGCGGATGGAGTGACACGGCCTCCAGCTGGCGAGTCCATGCCCACACCTCTTCAAAGTCGGTCCGCTGCCAGAGCACCCCGAGGCGTGCACGGGGCTCGCAGTCGTGCACGATTGACAGCGCCCCAGGCTCGAAGCAGGAGATGATGGTTGTTTCCAGCAACCCGCGGCGGCGCAGCGTGTCAACGAGCGTCGTCCCCAGCAGCGGCCAGTCGACTTCGGGTGCCTTGATCTCCACGTTGAGGCGCGCACGCGTGCCGACAATATCGATCACCTCGTCCAAGCTGAGGACCGGTTGACCCGCGAACGGCGCACCATACCAAGCCCCGGCATCGAGTGCCTTGATCGCGGCAAAGGAGTGGGCGCGTACCGCGCCGGCAACGCCGGTCGTCCGCTGCAGATCGAGGTCGTGCAGCACCACCAACACGCCGTCGCTGCTGAGCTGCACGTCGAGCTCGATCATGTCGACGCCGAGGTCCAGTGCACGCTGAAACGCCGGCCGCGTGTGCTCCGGAGCGGAGCCCGATGCACCGCGATGCGCGATGCGCAGCCAATGCCGACTCATGGGGGGGGCATAGAAAGAGCCCGGCACTGGGTCAAGCCCACACCGCCTGGCGGATCCTGCATCATTGCGGTTCTCACTACCGTTGTGCGATAGGACGCGAGTGGGCACCACGTGGTTCGAATGCACAGTCGACGTCCCTGCCGAACACGGCGAAAGCGTCGCCAACTTTCTCATCGAAAGCGGTGCTCCGGGGCTCCAATCAGAAGAACAGAACGGCATCACTCATCTCACCGCGTACTATTCCGCAGCGCCTCCTCTGGACGCCCTGGTGCGTTTCTGTGCAAGCATCGGCTGCCCGCTGCACTGCGCCGACAGCGTCCACGTGCGGCGAGTGCCGCACGAAAACTGGGCCGAGAACTGGAAGGCACATTTCCACGCACAGCTGCTCGGGGAGCGGCTCTACATTTGCCCGCCGTGGGATTGCGCCGCGCCCACAGGGCGAGCAACGGTCGTGATCGATCCAGGAATGGCCTTTGGAACGGGGCACCACGCCACGACGCGTGGTTGCCTCCTGCTGATCGAAGATGCGTTCGGTAGGAGACACATCACACGGGCACTGGATGTCGGCACCGGCTCTGGAGTGTTGGCAATCGCGCTGGCCAAGCTCGGAGCCACGGAGGTATGGGCGATCGACACAGACGGTGACGCCTGCGCGATCGCCGAAGCGAATGCGGCATCGAACGGCGTCGCGGCGCACGTGCACATCCGGCGCAGTCTGGATGAGGTCTCGGGGACATTCGACGTGCTGTGCGCCAACTTGTTTGCTGATCTCCTGCAACAGATGGCGCCTAAACTAGCCGAACTTGTGAGCCCCGGCGGAGTGTTGATTTGCTCTGGATTCTTGACCAACGACGAAAATAGGGTGCGCAGCGCCTATGAAGCGCGCGGTCTCCATCCTGGCCGGCGGCTCGAAGAAGAATCCTGGGTGACGCTGGCTTTGCAGCGAACGCCGGAGCCATGAGCCTTCCTCGATTCCTGGTCGCACCGGCGGCCTTGTCTGGTCCACACGCCGTGCTGACGGGCGCGCAGCTCCGTCATTTGCGAGCTCGGCGGCTACGCACGGGAAGCAAGCTCGTCCTCGCAGATGGAGCCGGCAGGCAACGTTGTGGTGTCGTCATCTGCGTCGATCGGCATCAGGCAGTGATCCAAATGGCTAACGATGAATCCGCTCAACGCGATTCGCCGCTTCACCTGACACTCGCGCAAGCGTTGCTCAAGAGCGACAAACTCGACTGGGTCATCGAGAAGGGCACGGAGCTGGGCGTGAGCGAATTCGTCTTGTTCAGCTGCGAGCGCACCGTGAGCCGCCCCGCTGGCGACCGCAGCGCACGCTGGACGCGCCTCGCCCATAGCGCCGCGCAGCAATGTCAGCGCAGCCGGCTGCCCTCCATCACCGGACCCGTTTCGTTCGAGGACGTCATTCTACACCGTCGCGAGGCCCTGCGGCTTCTCTTCTGGGAGCAGGCGCAGCCCGAGGGTTTGACCGAGGCTCACCGGCAGCATCCGGACACGTCCTCCGTGCTCGCCGTCATCGGACCGGAAGGTGGATTCAGTACCGCTGACGCACAGCGCGCCGCCGCGGCGGGCTTACAGCTCGTCGGACTCGGACCACGCATCCTGCGCGCAGAAACCGCGGCGGTAGCGGCTGTGTCCGTGTGCCAGCTCTTATGGGGAGACCTGGGGCAGAGCAGCCCGGGCGCCGGCGGACGCCCCGGCTTGCTCAAGGCGTGAGAGGTCCGTAGCATACGCCCGCTATGGCGTCGTACCGCTTCCTCTTCGTCATGGACCCCATCGAGCGGGTCCTTCCCGACAAGGACACGACGTTCGTCTTCATGCTTGAGAGCCAGGCACGTGGTCACCAAGTGTACCTCTGCGGCGTTGCGGATCTCTTTGTAGACGCGGCACGGCCAGGTGCACGCCTCCGGCGTGCAGAGGTCGCCCGTGCGGTGCCCCACTACCGCCTGTTCGAGGAGCGTACGGAATTGCTCAACTGGTTCGATGCCGTGTTCATGCGCAAGGACCCGCCGGTTGACCTCGCATACCTGTTCGCAACGCACGTTCTCAGTCTTGCCGACGCATCACGCACGTTCGTCATGAACCATCCGCGGGGCTTGCGCGATGCCAACGAGAAGCTCTATGCGTTGCACTTTCCGACCGTCATCCCACCCAGCATCGTCAGTTGCGATATCAACCGCCTCAAGGCCTTCATGGACACTCAAGGCGGGGAGATGATCATCAAGCCCCTCGACGCATGTGGCGGGGCAGGCGTCTTCCACCTTCGCCGCAGCGACCGGAATCTGAACGCAATCCTGGAGATGTCTACCGACAACGAGCGCCGCGCCATCATGGGCCAGCGTTATCTTCCGGAGATTCGCGAAGGCGACAAGCGCCTGATCGTCCTCAACGGCGAACCACTCGGTGCGACGCTGCGCGTGCCGCGCGAAGATGAGCACCGGGGCAACATTCACGTCGGCGGTACGTGCAGGAAGGCCAATATCACCAACCGCGACCGGGTCATCGTCGACACCCTGGCAGAGCGGCTAAGGCAGGACGGCCTGTTCTTCGTGGGCTTGGACATCATCGGTGACTCCCTCACCGAAGTGAACGTCACCAGCCCAACCGGCATCCAGGAGATCAACGCCCTCGACGACGTGCACCTCGAAGCGCAGGTCATCGATTTTGTCGAAGCTCGCCTTGGTCAGCGATAGAGTCCGCCGCCACCGGACCTAACCTGCACCGGATCACGTTGGGCACGGTCACGGTGAAGAAAATGAAAGGGGCGGGATGCCTGCTCGGCCACCCGCCCCTTGTCAGCCCCGACCACTGCGTGGTTTTATGGGATCGTGATCGTGTCCGTAGCGCTCCGGGCGCCCTGCATGTGCAGGTTGAACGCGGCGCTCCGCACATTGCTGTTCGTGTGCGTTTCGACCGCAATTCCCAACAAGCCACTTGGGAGCGGGGCCTTTCCGATCGGGTTGATCCGTGTCTGTCCCGTCAGGGTCCCCGACGTATTCACATTGAAGATCGACCGGCTGCAGTCTGGCGTGTCGAGCTTGCACAGCCGCGTGTCTTGGAAGCATGTCACTGACTTGCTCGTGGAGAAGCGCTGCTCGAATTCATTGAAGACGAGATACTGCACAACGGCCGCACCGGGGATCTGCCGTAGCAGATCCTCGGAGCATGGCACCAACACCAGGTTGGTTTGGACCGTGCTCTCTGAGCCGGGAACCGGATCGTCCGCATCTTCAAAGAAGTGATTCAGGATCAGGAAGTTGGGGCAACCGTTGTACTCGCCCATCTGCACGCAAGTACCGTTCGGACAATCCTGCTTCGATGTGCAGGGGAGTCCCGCATTGTCACCGCTATCACACTGCTGGCCGCCGAGGGTCAGTACATTGGGCGGATCGATCTGATTGCCAGTCGCCTGGACGCCGATTGCGTTGTAGCTGGCGACATCGAGATTGGTCTCGGTTGAGGTTTCAAGCAACCCTTCGCCCTTCAGGTCATTCCGCGCAATCGGCACGCCGTTCTCGTCGATCGCGATACACTTGAGTTCGCCGACGAACGGATCCTCGGGCACGCCCGGGATAAGTGTTCCGCCGTTGCTGGTCGTGCACGTGCCACCCGGAAAGGGTGAACAGTCCTGATCAACCCCGCACGGCTTGCTCGGATTGAGTTGGCAGACCCCACTCGTTAGGGGAATTCCAAGCGGGCAACTGCCACCACCTGGACAATCATCTGCGACCTTGCACGGTTTCCCGTCGTTGCTACCACCGTTGCACGTACGCCCTTGCTTCAGGCCGTCGGAAGCTTTCCATTCTATCGGTTGCGCCGCCGTCAGCCTAATCCGGAAGTCGATTTCCTGCCACCCGGGAATGCATTGCCCGCCTGAGGTGCACACCGAGGCGCCACTGGTACAGATGGCCCCTTCGTTGTCGCCGCCCGAGCAGTGCGAGTTCGCATCCAAGTAGAAGCAATGAGCCAGGATCGGTTGCGCCTGGTTGGTGTTGCTCAACCGCACCACCGTGTCTACACCCTTAGTAGTATCCACAGCAATCTTCGGATAGATAACGATCGCCGCCGGCTTATCCGATGCAATATCCGCCCGCGCCGCCGCCCCTGAGACAGTCAGTGCCGTCACGATCGCCATCGTCCAGCCTGCCCATCGCACCTTTCCCATGTGTAATCTCCTTTCCGCCATTCTCGGACGCCGCGTCATCAGCACACCCGCATCACTGTGATTGTCCGGCTTGCTCGATGGGGAGCGTGATCAGGTCTTGGCCTGCTATGTCTTGGAACGACGTGACAGCGTTCTGAGCGTTACGTGCAACGTTACCGAAATCGTCCCTGTGGGTCTCCTCAATGACCATCATCACACCGACGGGCGTACCCTGGGCCGCACGCACGAAGCTTTGAACGATCTCACCGCCGAGATTGGCGGCGTTGAACACCGGATTGATCCCGTTTGCCAACGGATCACTCGACCCCAGGTCGAAGGAGCCCCAGCACGTAAACGACGTTGAGGCCGAGAAGAACTGCTCGAACTCATTGTAGACCTTGAATTGCAGCGTAACCGGTGGGGGTTTCTGCGTCTCAAAGTTCTCGGTGCAGGGCACGACCGTGATATTCGTTGTGACCGAACTGCACGGATGACTTGTGCAGAAAGGTTGCTGCTCCACAACTCGATCAGGCGCACCGGTTGCCGGATGGTCGAGGATCCAGGTAGCAGGACAGCCTTCGTACTCAGCACCTGACGGACACGCGTCGCTGCTCCCACCGCCCAGGCAGAGCACGGCGTTGCGATCGTTGTTGTCGAAGCCCTTCAGGCCAATCGCGTTGTACTTGGAGACATCGCCGGTGGCGATCTCCTCCAGTGTCGCCTCACCCTTGAGCGCGTTGCCGGGAACTGGGACACCGCCTTCATCGACTTCGATGCACTTCAGTTCGCCGGTGAAGCCCGGCACCACTGGTGGCACGTGTCCGGGATCCAAGCCAGCATCACAGCAGTCGGCCTGCGAGCCGCCGCTCATCACGGTCGGGTCTCCCATGGTGACACACGGAGTATTGTTGCGGCAATTCTTCTCCGTTGGATTGTCCAAGCGGCCGGTCGACACCACCCAGTGGGTCGGCTGTTGCTTGGTCAACCAGATGTCGAAGTCGATCTCCGTCCACAGCGGTGGGTTCAGCGCACTCACCGGCAGGGAGGGATTGGTCAGCGCGCCATTCACATAGAAACAGTGCGCGTACCGGAAGTTGTTGGAGGTATTGGTAATCTGGATGATCGTGTCGCGTGTTCCGTCGGCGATCACCTTCGGAAACACCAAGATAGACGCGCTTTGCTCGGTAGTGACTACGGCTGCGGCTGGCCTGGCTAACCCTAGCCCAACCAGTGCTGCGAGTCCCATGAGCCCAACTAGCCCTCGCTGCCTACGCATTACCCTCCTCCTTTCGATCACGCCACACCATCCTGGCCATGGCGAACCCCTCGACCAAGTGTCGGCCTTATAT
>DATKMS010000360.1:0-6451 GCA_035541735.1 Candidatus Margulisiibacteriota bacterium | reverse complement strand
TGGTTGAGCTGTTGTGCCGAAACGTCGACGGCGCTCGGCAACTGGCCGATGAACTCGTCGCTTGCACCGCTGAAAACGAGTTTCCGTACTGGCGCGCGTTTGCATGGGCGGTACATGGATGGGCACGGGTGTGCGACGGAGAGCTGCAGGCAGGGATAGCAGAGCTGGAGAGGGCCCGAGCTGTACACAGGGAGATGGGGGCGGGTCTGCTTTCCACCCACTTCCTCTGCTGGCTCGCCGAGGGTCGCATGCGTGCCGGCGAAATCGCCGCCGGCCTCGCCGCGGTGGACGACGGCTTGCTGTTGACCGAGACGACACTCGACTGCAGCTACCGGCCTGAGCTCTGGCGTTTGAAGGGGGAGCTATGCCTGGCACAGGCGGGGGGTGAAGGCTCAAATGCATCTGCGGCCAGGGCCGATGATTCGAAGGTGCAACGCGCCAGGGCCCGGCAGGACAGAGCTGCCGCAGCCGGCCGGGCAGAGGACTGTTTCCGACGTGCGCTCGAGACCGCTCGCGAAACGCAAGCGAGGTCGCTCGAGCTGCGTGCGGCCACGAGCCTGGCGCGATGGCTGCAGCGATCCAGGAAGAACAGCGACGCTCGTGCCCTGCTCGGCGAGATCTGCCAGTGGTTCGGCCCCGACGCGACCAGTCCCGACTTGAGCGACGCGCGCGCGCTGTTGCAGCAGCTGTCACCCGCCGCGCGATAGCGTCGCGGGCGGCGCTCACGCGCCAGATCACTCGACGGAGAATTTCAGGCAAATTTCAGGTAGATTTCCGGACTTCCCGCCCGTCTCGTGAGAGGCTGCGTGCGTGAAGCGGAACGACCAACCCGTAGCGGCAGAGGAACCAAGCTTGCCGGCATGGAGGGCGTTTGTTGTTCAGTTCGCCCGCATGTCGGATGGTGTTCCGACCTACTCGGGTCGTGTCGAACACATGAGCTCGGGCCGGCGAGCGCGCTTCGAGTCGCCTGAGGAGCTCGTGGAAACACTGCGACGATTGCTCGATGAAGTCGGCGGGACGGTGCGTTGATACCTACAACGCCGAGACGCCGGAGTTCGGCCCGGACTGACAGCTGCGGCTCCAAGTGCAATTTCTGTTTCCTGGGTGAGCAAAGTCTGGGTGCAAAAAGGGAAGAGTAGTGTGATCGAGCCAATCGAGACACAGACATGATCAAGAAAGAGCACCAACTTTCCGACGGAGGTTTGCGATGAAATCTCAAAGCCGTAGCGTTCTGTCTCTGCTTGCTCTGCTCCTGACCGTTGGATGCGCCTCGACCAAGGTCAGCAACCGCCAAGAACTCGTGACCGGACAACTGCCGCGGCCCAATGAGATCTGGGTGTACGACTTCGCGGCCACGGCCGCCGATGTTCCGGCCGGCTCCGCGATTGCCGGCCAGGTTGCCGACGCGTCCCAAACTCCCGAGGAACTGGCCACCGGCCGGCAGTTGGGCGCTGAAATTGCCGCGCAACTGGTCCAGGAGATTCAAAGCATGGGAATGCCGGCCGCTCGGGCGGGGGCGGGAACGATGCCGCAGATCAACGACATTGTGCTCCGCGGCTATCTGGTTTCAGTCCACGAGGGCAGCGCGGCCGAGCGCGTCGCCATCGGGTTCGGCGCCGGGGCGTCCGAGTTGAAAACGGCGGTCGAAGGCTTTCAGATGACGCCTCAGGGACTGCGCAAACTCGGCTCCGGCACGCTGGACTCCGGCGGAAGTAAAACTCCGGGGGCGGCATTGGGATTGGTCACCTTCGCTGCCACGGCAAACCCGGCCGGCCTCATCGTCAGCACCGGGATGAAGGTGTACGGGGAGGCGAGCGGCAGCAGCCAGGTTGAGGGCAGAGCCAAGGCGACGGCTAAGGAAATCGCCGATGTGCTCAAGCAGCGATTCCAACAACAGGGTTGGATCGGATGAGTTTAGTAGGCCGCGCGGCGATGGCCGCCGCCCGCCGCTGACGCGACGAGCTGCGGTTCGATTGCATTGGCGTTGTGTTGCGCGCAGCCGCAGCCCGCGGTAGAGGAGATGCCCACGGATTTGCCGGGAACTTTCCGGATTCGATGTCGTGACTGTGCCTACACGGACGCCAACAGACACCCGGGCAGCAGGATGTCCCTGCTTCTCCGAAGCGTGATCTGAGATGGAGAGGGAGCCATGATGAAACGCGCTTACTTGTTCGCACTTCTGCCCGCAGTGTTCTTCGTGGGTGTCGCCAGCGCCCAGGATGCCCCGCTCATGAACATGGTCGCGGACCGAGTCATTCAGAAGTACCAGCAGGCTACCTGCGAGCAGCTGTGGAAGAAAAAAGGGCATCAGACGGACGAGGAAAAGAACCTCATCCAATTGCTGAAGGACGATCCGCAAATGCGCACCGCATTCATCAACAAAGTGGCGGCGCCTATCGCCAACAAGATGTTCGAGTGCGGACTGCTCCCATGATCGGGTGCAACCTCTGACGTGGAGCCGTGATGATCCGACCTAATTCCTACAGATGGATGCTGCCGCTCGCGTTTAGTGTTCTCCTGACCGCCGCCGGTGCGGGCGCTCAGGACGCGCCGCAAGCAACGCCGAAAGCACCGCGCGCGGCCAAGCGCGCCCAGTCGCCGCGGAAGGCAGCGGTGCCCGCCGTCGAGCCGGTCCTCGAGCCCAAGGCGATCGACATCCTGAAGGCCGCTTGCGCCCGTCTGGCCGCGGCGCGATCGATGGTGTTCACTGCCGTGGTCTCGTACGAGAACCCGAGCCGTCTTGGCCCGCCGCTCGTCTACACGACGAAGTCCCAGGTCGCCCTGCAACGACCCGACAAGCTCAAAGTGATCACGTCCGGCGATGGTCCCGCCTCCGAGTTCTACTACGACGGCAAGACGATGATGGCCTTCGAACCGGCCGCGAACCTGGTTGCCGTTGCCGATGCGCCGCCGACGATCGACGCGACACTGCAGGCGGCCTTCGACTCCGCCGCCATCTACTTCCCCTTCACCGACGTGATTGTCGCCGACCCCTATGCGGACATTGCCGATGGGCTGAAGGTCGCCTTCTACATCGGCCAGTCCCACGTCGTGGGCGGAACGACGACGGACATGCTGGCGTACGCCAACAACGACGTGTTCATACAGATCTGGATCGGTGCCGAGGACAAACTGCCGCGCATGGTCCGCGCGGTGTACCGCAAGGACCCGGCGCAGCTGCGCCACCAGCTGGAACTCTCCGACTGGCAACTCGACGGTCCCCTTGCGGCGGATGCATTCGCGTCGTCGAAAGCCGCCAGCGCGGCGCACATCGAGTTCGCCGATCCGGCCAAACTCCCGCCGGGGCTTCGTCCGCCGATCAAGGGCAGGCCGCCGATGAAGGGCAAGGCAGCAAAAAAACCGCAGTAAAGAGGGATGGCATGATGAAAACGATGCTCAGTGGTTTCGTAAGTCTGCTGATCTCGGCGCTCGCATGTGGGCCGGCTGCGGCCTGGGGGCACGCCAACCGCTACGGCGGCAGCACAACCCACGAACAAGGAGAGGGCACCGAGCATACCAGTGCGTACGGCACCAGTACGGAGCACGAATACGGGGGCGGGACCGAACATACCAACGCGTACGGCGGCAGTACGGAGCACAAATACGGGGAGGGCACCGAGCACACCAACGCGTACGGCGACACCGCGACGCATCACTACGGGTCAGACTCCACGACCTACACCAACACCTCCGGCGGTAGCGCGACCGTCTACCATCCACCCGCCCCCTACCCGTACCATCCACCCGCCTACTACCCGTACCATCCGCCCACCACGGTGAACGTCTACGGCTCCAGTTGCGGCGACTGCGGCGGCTGGTCCACCGCCGGCGCCGCTGCCGCGGGGGCCGCGGTCGGCGTGGTCGCTGGGGCGGCGATTGCCTCATCCAAAACCCAAGCCGCCACTGCGAATGCCTACTCCGCAGGCTACGCCGCCGGCGCCACCAACACCGCTTATGCGATGGGCGCCGTCTATCCGACCTTGCCGGGCGGCTGTGCCCAACCCAACGTCGGCGGCAAGACCTACTACCTGTGCGGCAACACGTGGTTCCTGCCATCCTACGGGGCGAACGGCGTCTACTATCGCGTCGTACCGGCTCCCTGAGGGCTCGCGGGAGATACAACGGCGCACAGAAGCGCCAACTACTAAGCAGAGGAGGATGCCAATGCAGCGTGGAAGGATTCCGACGGTATCGCCGGTGTGTTTACTGGGAGTCGCAGCGCTGCTTGGAGGCTGCGTCGTCAGGCAGTCGACGTACAACACTATGCTGCAGACGCAGGAGACCATCGAGGCCTCGCTGCGGTCGGAGATCAGCGCCGACCAGGTGCAGATCGAGCAGCTGAAGGACGGTATCCGCGTCCGCATGTCGGGCGCGCTGCTCTATCGCGAGGGGGCGGTGGAGCTCACGCCAAAGGGGCGTGCTGCGCTCGACAAGGTGGTGCCGCAATTCGCCGCGGACACCTACGAGATCGACGTCGTCGGCAATACCGACAACCTGCAAATCGGCCGCGAGCTTGCCGAGCGCTACCCGACCAACTGGGATCTCGCCGCGGCGCGCGCGGATATCGTCGTGCGCTATCTGCAGGAGAAAGGTGTCGATCCGACGCGGCTACGCGGCATCTCGGCCGGACAATATCACCCCGTAGCTTCCAACGACACCGCCGAGGGACGAGCGAGCAACCGCCGTACGGAAATCCTGCTGCGTCCACGCTGAGCCAGCGCGCGTGATTAGCCCAGAAGCGAAAACGAGTGACGAGGAGGTGTTCCTTGAACGCGATCCGTCTGTTCGTAGTGGCGATGCTCTGCTGTCTGACCGTCGCCGCTGTCCCCCACCGCCCTCTATTCGCCGCCGACGGCGTCGTGCTGCCTCTACCGGCCGAGGATCAGCAGGAGATCGATGCGCGGCTCGGCCCGGGGGTGGTGGGCCAGGCGCTCCCGAGCACTCCCATTACGGACCCCTCGGTCTACTTCCCGTTGCAGGAGCGGGCAGCGACCTACCAGGTCACCGCCGGATCTCACAAAGGGAACACGCAGGCGCTCAAGGTTGCAAAGCGCAACCGGCCCGGCGGATCGCTGGCGTGGCGGTTTGGGATCTCGCCGACGCTCGCCGGCTTCATCAAGCAGAACGTCGCGGGCGATCTGACGATGCCCGCGGTGACTGACTCCGAGGAAGACGTCGTGGTGACCACGACGCCGGCGAATCCGTTCGTCATAAAAGGCATCAAGCCGGGTGAGACGCGTAAGGTTTCCCAGACGGTGTCGGTGAACTACCTCGACGATCCGAAGAGGCAGGACTATTCGGGAACGCTGAACGCCACGTACACGTACGTCGGCACGTACCAGGTGACCGTGCCTGCCGGAAGCTACCAAGCGATCCTGATGCGTCTCAAATATGAGGGGAAGGTAGGGCCTGCCCATACGAAGGACACCGCGTACTATTTCTTTGCCCCGCAGGTGGGCGTGGTAGCCATGATCAGTCAAGAGGATGTCGAGGCGTTCTGGATCATTCACATCGACACAAAGATGGGAAAGGTGCTGGCCTCCTCCAACGGAAGCCAGTCCTGAAGGAGAACGGGTCCTTCGACCTCGGTCCGGCGCAGTATGGCGCAGTATATGGAAGCGGAGCGCCGGCAGCTCCCGGCCATCGCCGAGCGGGTCGGGGGACTAGGCGCTCGACTGAAACGATTCGCACCGGAGAAGGAGCGACAATGAAGCGCATGCTCGCTGTGATGACCGTTGTCGGGCTCACCCTGCTGGAAGGGTGTGCGCCCAAGCAGGTCCCGGAGATGCCGCCGCCGCCTATGCCGCAGCAGCAGATGGGGTACCCGGGCGCGCCGCCACCGCAGGTAGAACTACCACCGCCCGGGGCGCCGTCCCAGGAGCCGGTCATGGACCAGGTCGCCGCGCGAGTCATAGCGCACTACCAGAACTCTTCCTGTGAAACTCTGGCGCTGGAGCGCAGCCAACCACCAATCGGACAACGCGCCGAGATGAGGCAGCGTGCACTGCAGGTTTTGCGCGACGATTCGCAACTGCGGACGCAATTCCTTGCCCGCGTGGCAGCACCGATCGCGAACAAACTGTTCGAGTGTGACTTGATTCCCTGACGCCGCCTACGCTACGTGCAAGCCGCTGCGGATCAAGGGCGTGGAATGAAGAAGCTGCTTCCTGTCGCCGCTGTGTGTGAGGCGCTCACGGGTCTCGCGTTGCTCGTCTCTCCGCCGATTGTGGTCCGCCTGTTGTTCGGCGCGGAACTGACCGGCGTTACCATCCCGGTCGCGCGCGTGACCGGCATCGCCCTGATCGCGTTGGGCGTCGCCTGCTGGCCGGGCCCGCCGCTCGTCGGCATGTTGATCTACAGCGCGACGGTCACGCTGTATCTCGCTTACATCGGCCTCGCAGGCGGTTTGACCGGTATTCTGCTGTGGCCGGCGGTCGTCCTGCACGTGATT
>DATKMS010000359.1:0-3811 GCA_035541735.1 Candidatus Margulisiibacteriota bacterium | reverse complement strand
CAGCCGTTCTCCACGGGAACGCCGCTCGGTATCACCGTCGGACCGGATGGAACCCTTTACTACGCCGACATCGGTATCGTGGCTGGCGCCTCGGGCATCGGCCCCGGCAACCATACCGGCTCGCTGCGCCGTATCACCTTCACGGCCGGCGTGCCGAATCCACCCGAGACCATCGCCAAGAACCTCCAGTTTCCCGATGGCCTCGGCCTCTGGTCACCGTGAGTGACGTTGTTGACCACCAAGATGAGCGCAGTCCTTACGCCAAAGGCGTTACGGGACATAGCCCAGGGTTGGCGTCTTTGTGCCTACCCTGGGCGGCCGATGGGTGCGCCAGCCGGAAAGCTTGTGTCATAGACATGCGTATCAACATGGTGACATGAGTGGGTGCCTCAGTCGCGGAACTGCTTGGACTGTTCCTGTGCGTGCTCATGACGCCACTCGCAACTCGCCTTGGGCGCTTTCATGTGCCAGCAGCCAGCGCTTGCGCTCCAGGCCGCCGCCGTAGCCGGTGAGCTGGCCGTTGCTGCCGATGACGCGATGACACGGAACCACGATGCCGACCGGATTTGATCCGTTGGCCGCGCCCACCGCGCGCACCGCCGACGGAGCGCCGATCGCCGCCGCGATATAGCCATACGACACGGTGCGACCCGCGGGGATCGTCCGCAATGTGTTCCACACGCGCTGTTGGAACGGCGTGCCGCCGCTGTCGACGCCGATCGCGTCGAGCGCATCGAAGTCGCCCGCAAAGTATCTCGCCAGGGACGTGATCACGCCGGCGGGGTCGGCGGCTTTGCGAAACTCCACCGGGTCGAATCGCTTCTTGAGCAGCTGCTGCATCGGCGCCCAATGCTCGTCGAAGCGCAGCGCACACAGGCGACCGCCCTGGACTGCCACTACGATCTTTCCGATCGGCGATGTGAACTCTCCGACTTCCAACGTCATGAGGCCTCCTTCAACGTTTGTGTCGTTTCGGTGTCACCGAGCCAGAGGTACATCGCCGCGTAGGCGCGCCATGGGCGCCACGCCTCGGCGAGCCGAGCGACCGCCGCAGCCGGCACCGGGGCCTGGCCGTTGCCCAATGCGCGCCGCAGGCCGAGATCGGTGGACGGAAACGCGTCAGGTTGACCAAGGCCACGCATCGCGATGTAGTGTGCCGTCCACGGACCCATCCCGTCGATCGCGCAGAGCCGAGTCACCATGTCCTCGACGTCGCTGGACGCATCGAACGCGAGGCCGCCACGCGCAACCGTTGCCGCCAGCGTACGGATCGTCGCGGCGCGCGCGCGTGGCAAGCCGATTCGCCGGAGGTCCGCATCTGCCAGCGTCTCCGGATGTGGAAACAGGTGCGTCATCCCATCGCCGTCATGATCGATGGGAGTACCGAACAGGTGAACCAGTCGGCCTGCGAGGGTGGTTGCACCGCGCACCGTGACTTGCTGGCCGAGGATGGCGCGCACCGCTAGCTCGAACGGATCCCACGCACCCGGCACGCGGACGCCGGGCAAGGCTTCGATCAGCGGCGTCAGCTGCGGGCTCTGGTAGAGTTGCTCGCTGATCCGCAACGGGTCGGCGTCCAGGTCGAAGAGGCGCCGGACGCGTTCGACAACCTCGATCAGGCTGTCGTGCCGCGGCAGCTCAATGCGCACCAGCAGAGCCGGCGCATCGCCGTCGGGCCAGGCCGCGATACGGCCGGCCATGCCGTTCACTTCGATCGTGCGACTGTACGTTCCGTCAGCGACAACTTCGACACCCGGAATGGCACGCATGCGGAGGAAACGCAGCATCGGAGCCCAGGCCAGCGGCGGGCGGTACGCGAGGCGGACAACCACGCCGCCGAGCTTGGCCGGCGCGCGGTGGGGCGCGCGACGCTGCCGCAGCGCCGTGGGCGAGGCGCCGAACGTCCCCCGTATCGCGTGATTGAACTGCCGGATACTGCTGAAGCCCGCCGCGAGCGCCACCTCGGTGATCCGCAGGTTGGTGTCGTCGATCAGCGAGCGTGCGAAATGCACCCGGCGCGCCCGCGCCATGTCGGTTGGTGAGGCACCCAAGTGCTGGGCGAACAACCGGCGCAGCTGCCGCGCACCGATACCGAGACGGTCCGCCAGTGTGCCGACGTTCCCGTCGTCGAGCGCTCCCTCCGAGATCAACCGCAGTGCGCGCGTCACGACCGCGGACGTTCCCACCCACGCCGGTGTTCCCGGCGCCGTCTCCGGGCGGCAACGTTTGCACGGCCGAAAGCCAGCCGTCTCTGCCGCAGCGGCACACGCGAAGAAGCGCATGTTCTGGAATTTCGGTGGGGCCACCGGACACACCGGACGGCAGTAGATGCCCGTGGTCACGACCCCGGTGAAGAACCGCCCGTCGAAGCGCCGGTCCCTGCTGAGAATCGCCTGGTAACACCGCGCCGGATTCAAATCCATGGTCCCCTTTATACGCTCTGCCGCGCCCGATGTCTGGCAACTTTCGGACATCATCGCCCGCCTTCTCAGTTCCCAGCCCCTGACCGGGCAAGGGGCTGGGGTTGTTCGCGATACGAGGTGCGTATACAACCCGCGGGCGACCCAATGGACGACTACCAATCTACCTTCGATCCCCAGTTTCGCATCGAGCGTCTCTCGCGTCCCGCGCTCGCGGTGCTCGCGCGCGAGTACCAGCTCGCCGCGCACCTCCAGGATCGTGCCGGTATCCCGCAGGTGCTCGCCCGCTATGGCGCCGCCGCCATGCGCGAGATCGCCATCGCCGAGTGGATGGGCGCCAGTCCCGTCTACACGCAGCGCATGCAACGCGCGTTGCACTTCGAGGGCACCGATGTCGCCACCATCTTCAAGGGCTTGCAGTTGGACGTTGGCGCACCGCACGGGTTTCTGGATTTCCGCTTCCGTGTGAACGACGACGGCAGCGGCGAGTTCTGGTTGCCGTACTGCGGGGCGCTCATGGACGTGGAGCCGATGGGCGAGGAGTTCGTGGTCGGCATGTGCCACCACATCGAGGACCCGACGTTCGACGCGACCGCGGTGGCGACGAACCCGCGCGCGCGGGTGCGGCCGATCCACCGGCCGCCGCGGATGCCGGCCGACCGCGAGCCGCATTGCCACTGGCGGGTCCGCATCGAACCTGGCGAGCTGCCGATCGAGGAGATCGCATTGACGAAAGTGGTGCGGCAGTCACAGCTCGCACGCTTGGAGATTCCGCAAGCAACCCGCCGCACCGATGCCGGCGGCCGCGCTGACTACTCCGGCGCCTTCGATCCCGATCTCCTGCTCGAGGACTTCTCGCACGCCGCCCTCGTCCGCATCGCCCAGGAGTTTTGCCTGCAGGGCCACCTCCTGGTGCGCGCGTTCATGACAGCGATCGCCGAGCGTTGGGGCGGTGATGCGGCGCGCGAGATCGCCACGCAGCAGTTCATTGGCAGCGGCGGCCTCGCCGCCGAACGCGTTGCCGCGGCGATGCAGATCGGGGGCGGTGCATCCGCGGCCGCCGATGCAGAGGCCATCGCCAAGCTCTTCCAGCTGCACCCGGCTTTCCATCCGCGTGCCTACGTCGACTTGCACGTCGAGCGCGATGCGCGCACCGTCCGCTGCTGGATTGGCGATTGTGCGGCGTTTGCCGAGGGCGATGCTCATTCGTGGGTCGCCCTGCTGGCTGAGCGTCGTGAGCCGCACCCCGCGCTCGACGCGATCGTCCGCACGGTCAACCCGCGCGCCCGCTGTCGGTCATTTGATGTCAGCGGCGCACGCGCCGCCTGGTGCGTCGAGGTCGACCCGAACGCCGAGCCTGCGCAGGAGCCGGCCGCTGTCAGCCTCGCGAA
>DATKMS010000358.1:0-2356 GCA_035541735.1 Candidatus Margulisiibacteriota bacterium | reverse complement strand
CTGGCGCTGCTGGCGCGCCGCCAGGTCAGTGCCGTTGAGCTGGCGCACGCCTTCCTCAGCCGCATCGAGCGTCTCGACCCACGCATCAACAGTTACATCACGGTCACCGCGGACGCCGCGCTGCGCGATGCACGGCGCTTGGATCGCCTCCGGGGACGCCGCGGGCCCTTGCACGGCCTGCCGCTGGCGGTGAAGGATCTCTTCGCGAGCAAGGGTGTCCGCACGACAGCGGGCTCCAAGATCCTCGCCGACTGGGTGCCGCGCTTCGACGCGACGGCGGTGGAACGCCTGCGCGGCGCCGGCGCGATCGTGCTCGGGAAGCTGAACCTACACGAGTTTGCCTACGGAGTAACGACCAACAACGCGCACTACGGCGCAACGCGAAATCCGTGGGATCTCGAACGTATTCCCGGCGGATCCAGCGGTGGGTCCGGTGCCGCCGTTGCGGCGGGGCTGTGCGCCGGCGCCCTCGGCACAGACACGGGCGGTTCGATTCGCATTCCGGCAGCCGCCTGCGGCGTCGTCGGGCTGAAGCCCACCTACGGCCGTGTGAGTCGCCACGGCGTGGTCCCCCTCAGCTGGTCGCTCGACCACGTCGGTCCGTTAACCAAGACCGTGGAAGATGCCGCCATCCTCCTCGGCACGCTCGCGGGGGCGGATCCACGCGACCCGACGAGCAGCACCCGCCGCGTCGACAACTACCGTTCAGCACTGCGCCGTCCCGTCCGCGGGCTGAAGGTAGGTGTACCCCGCGAGCATTTCTTCGATCTTCTGGATGACACTGTGCACAGCGCCTTCGACGCCGCGCTGCAAACGTTGAAGCGGCTGGGCGTGCGCGTCCGGCCGGTATCGATTCCGTCAGCGCCGCAGTCACAGGCTGCCGTTTTGGCGATCATGATGCCAGAGGCCTCGGCCTATCATGCGCGGCACCTGGCGAGCCGCGCTGCAGACTATGGCGCCGACATTCGTCCGCTGCTCGAAATGGGCCGTCTGGTGCCGGCCACAACGATGGTGGCTGCACAGCGCTTGCGTGCCCGGCTGGCGACGGAATGTGCGCGCGCCTTCGAGCGCGTCGATGCCATCATCGTCCCGAGCTTGCCGGTCGCCGCGCCACGCATCACCGAGCATGCCGTCCAGATCGGTGCCACCACCGTCGATGTCGCCACGGCGCTGGCGCGCAACATGATGCCGTTCAACCTCACCGGCGTGCCGGTGGTCGCCCTGCCGTGCGGGCGCTCGCCCGCAGGGTTACCCATCGGCTTGCAGCTGGCCGGCCGCCCGTTTGACGAAGCTACCGTCTTGCGCATCGCACACGCGTACGAACGTGCCACCGAGTGGCACCGGCAGCGGCCGCCGCTCGCAGTCTAGGGTCCCACGATGCCGCCAATAGAATATACCGGGCCGAACGCCGAGCAGATCCAGTACTGGAACGAGACCAGCGGTCCGAAGTGGGTCACCTTTCACGAACTGATCAACACGCAATTGCTGCCGCTCGGGCTGCGTACCATGGAGCGTGCGCGCCTTGTGCCGGGTGAACGCGTGCTCGACGTCGGATGTGGCTGCGGCAGCACGACGCTGGAGCTGGCGCGGCGCGTCGGGCCGAAGGGGACAGCGACCGGCGTGGATATCTCGAGCGTCATGCTGGAACGGGCGCGCCGCGCTGCCGCGGAGGCCGGCTTGCAGAATGCCTTCTTCGAGAACGTTGACGCACAGACCCACGCGTTCAATGCGAGCAGCTTCGATGTGGTGTTCTCGCGGTTTGGGGTGATGTTCTTTGCACATCCCGACGTAGCCTTTTCGAACTTGCTGAAGGCATTGCGGCCCGGCGGTCGCTTGGCGTTTGTCACCTGGCAAGCCGTGCACCTGAATCCGTGGATGTGCGTGCCGATGATGGCGGCAGCGCAGCACATCAGCATCCCCGTGCCGGCCAACCCACACGCCCCTGGCCCCTTCGCGTTCGCCGACCCGGAGCGCGTGCGCGGCATCTTGAGCGCCGCGGGATTCACGGATCTCGGGTTCGAAGAGCTGCAGGACACCGTGACGGTTGCCGGCGGCAGCGATATCGACCAGACCGTGCAGTTCTTGCTGCAGATGGGTCCCACGGGTGCAGCGGTGCGCGAGGCCGCCGCCGGCGCGCTCGAAGCGGTGACGGCAGCCATTCGCGAAGCGTTGCAACCCTATGTGACGGCCGACGGTGTGCGTATGGCGGCCGCCGCCTGGATCGTGACCGGCCGGCGAGGGGAGTAGGGACTCGAGACCAGATAAGTTGACTTGTGTCGGTGTACGACCACATCACGCGTGAGATTGATGACGGCCCATCGGGTCCGCGCGTTGCGGCGTTCTTTGACGTCGACCG
>DATKMS010000357.1:0-2699 GCA_035541735.1 Candidatus Margulisiibacteriota bacterium | reverse complement strand
GATGGAGCGGGCGCCAGGGTTGCAGGTCAAGACCGATCGGCTCGATGTCGGGCGGATGGCGCGCCAACTGGAGGAAGGATCCCTCAAGGGCATCTACGTTCCGGGGCGTGCCGGTCACGAGAGGCGACAGGTGGTGCGCACATTCGACAGTCGCCTCCGGCTCATTGTCCATTTCCCGTTTTCCGTTTCCGGTTTCCGGTTCTCCATTTTCTTCCACGAGCCGGCAAGTCCCTCACCGCCCCTGCGCAGGCGCGCCTCGGCCAGGAAGGTCTCAAGGTGCTCGCGGACCACCCGGTGCAGCACCGTGTCCTCGGGACGGCGGCGCACGTAGGTGGACCGTGCGCGCCCAAGTCCGTCCGCACAGCGCAGCGAGTCCGACTGGCGGGGCACATTGGGCAGCGCCTCGCAGCCCCCATGCCACCAGCAGCGACCGTGTGCTGTCCTCCAAGTCTTGCTCGCGGCCGCCAGGCTGCACCACCGCCGTGCGCCACAATGCACTCAGAGTGAGTACTACCGCAGTGGTGCTGCGCCAGAGCCGGGCCGGACTTTCGGAAGAAACGCTCCAGTCAATTGAAGAGTATGCGTGGCATGCATGTGCGATCCCTCGACTGCCCTCGACTGGTTTGATCAGCTTAAGTGCTGAAGTATGCGTGGTAAGTTGTATATATTATATGTAAGCGCTGAGCGGCGTTCTGAGTACTCGTGTGCGTTGATCAAACATCTACAATGCACCACTCATTCGGCCTTCTCCGCGGGTTCAATCTCCACCGGCACACCGCGCGGCACATGCTCCGGGCCGCTGCTGAAGGCGCGGTAACGCAGGTGGCCGTAGTCACCGACCAGGTGTACCGGCTTGTACGGCGAGGCGACCACTTCCATGTTGCCGCGCCAGCCGGGGAACTGCGACGGCTCCCAGGCGTGGTAGAGGATCGCTTCGCCAGGCGCGACGCTCGGTGCAAGGCGCACACGCACGTCAAACGTGCCGTGATCGTTGTGGACACGCACCACGTCGTGGTCGGCAATGCCACGGGCGCGCGCGTCTTCGACGGCCATCCACAGCGACGGCTCGCCGCGTTGCAGGCGCAACAGCGTCGGCTGGTTGCGCCAGATGGCGTGGATGCTCCAGCGCGTGTGGCCCCCCGTCAGCAAGATCGGGTAGCGGCCGCCGACGCCGGGCAGCGGCTTCCAGCGCGGCAGGACTTCGTCGGCTTCGAAGAACCACGGATGATCGATATAGAACTGCTGCCGCCCGGTAAGCGTCGGCCACGCGTGCTTGTGCTCGACGTGAATGCGCGACGGACTCAAGCTGCCCTGCGGCTCGACCTCGCTGCCGATGGCACTGGTGATGCCCCAGCCGCCGACGGAGCGTACCTGGATCGCGCCTGCCTTTTGCGCTTGCGGCCAGCTCAGACCGCGCGTCGCTGACGAACCGTCCAAGATGTGGTCGAGCACCGCGCCGTCGTCAGTCGGACCAAAGCGGCCATTGTCGCTGAAACGATCGTAGATGGTCGCCAGCTCCCCGCTCAACCCGCGTGCGCGCGCCCGCTCCTGCAGGCGACGCGCGAGGAGCGCCATGATCTCCCACTCCGGCTTCGACTCGCCGAGCGGTGCCACCGCCTGGTCGCCGAACACCACGTACGGCGCCAGTGCCACAGCGTACTTGATGCCGCGCTTCTCGTAGTAGCCGGCGGCAGGAAGGATCAGGTCGGCCTTCAACCCGGTGGTCGACAGGCGCGTGTCGACGGCAACGATGAGCTTGAGCTTCGGCCACAGCACCCGCTCGATCACCTGCGGCAGCGGCCAGCGGCGCAGCGGATTCACGCCCGACGTCATCAGCACGCGCGGCGGCCGGTCGGGCCGCGGGCGCACCGGCAGCCAGTCGCGCTCGATGGCGTCCTGAAAGTAGGCGCGCGGCGGCCGCGGCAGCGTCGCATCCTGCGCGGCACCGTCTTGCGCTTCGGCGAGCCCACCGTGCACGTAGAGAAAGAGGTGTGACGGCGTCCACGTCAGCCGCGTGCGTGAGGCTTCTGCGATTGCCGCTTCCATCATGCGCGGCGGCGGCGTGTACACGCGCAGCATCTGGCGCTGCACCCACGACGGCTGCACGCCCAGCAGAGCGTCTTCTCCTTCGAACGGGATCCACGCCGCGAAGCGCACACCGGAACCCGTATGCCCGTGCTGTCCGCGCAACGCCGAGAGCAGGATCAGCGCCCGTTGCAGGAGATCCGCATGGTACGATTTGCATGAACCCCAGGTGGCGTAGATGAGCGTGCGCTTCGATGTCACGAGCAGCTCGGTCAGCTGCTCCTGCGTGCGCGCGCCGACGCCTGTGACGCGTTGCACGTACTCGGGCGTGTACATCGCCACGCGCTCGCGCAGCCGCTCCATCACCGGGCGCACGCTAAGGTGAGAAGAGGTCATTGAATCCCCCTCACCCTGACCCTCTCCCATCCGGGAGAGGGAACCCTTGCTTGTGGCGGTGGTCTTAACATCGAACCGTCCCGACAAGGCGGGCACAACGTCGCCAAGCGCCAACGAGTCGCTCCACTTGCCCGGCGTGCCGGGTGCCTCAACAGGACGCGCCGATTTCAGGTCCCAGACGTAGAAGATGTCATCGCGGCCCTTCGGCGTTATGTCCGACTGCCGCAGAAAGCGGCCGGTGTCGTCGCGCACCAAGAACGGCAGGTCGGTCTGCTCAC
>DATKMS010000356.1:0-13570 GCA_035541735.1 Candidatus Margulisiibacteriota bacterium | reverse complement strand
CGCGCCATCTGCTCGGTGGAGAAGATCGTACCCGTGGGGTTGTTCGGGTTGCACAACAAGATCGCACGCGTGCGGCGCGTGACCGCGTCGGCAATGGCATCGGTGTCGAGATCGAAGTTCGCGTCCTCATCAAGCGCGACGAAGCGCGGCACCGCACCCGTGAGCCGCACGGCGGGCAGATACGAGGCGTAGGTTGGCGACGCCAGCAGCACGTCGTCGCCGGGACCCACGGTCGCCAGCAAGGTCGCGGTGATTGCCTCGATGGCACCGCAGGTCACCAGGATCTCGCCGTCCGGATCGTACTGCATGCCCTCGCGCACCAAGGTCTCGCTGATCAGCTCGCGCAGTTCGGGGAGGCCGGGCGCTACCGAGTACTTGGCACACACGCCCTCGGCAATCTTCTGCTGGATATAGCGCTTGATCGGCAGCGGCGTGTCGAAGCTGGGAATCCCCTGGGCGAGCGACACCACGCCGGGGATACGGCTGGCGCGCAGCTCGATATCCTTGATCGGCGACAGCTCGACACCGGCGCGCGGTTCGGCGTGTGCCGGCAGCCCGCTGCTGCGCACGACACGGAAGGTGGGCAGGTGAAAGGCCATCAGAGATGATCGGTGCGGTCGAGCACCTCGGCCCGCCAGCCGCCGTTGCCGCGCGCGGTGGCGCGACTGACGACGTGGATCGACGCCAGCGGCACCGTCAGCGTGCGTCGCTGCATCTCGTCGAGCTGCAAAAGTTCGGTCAGGACCGAGTAGATGATGCCCTTGTGCACGGCGAACAGCAGGTGCCCCGGCGGCGCCTGCGCCAGCACCTCGTGCAGCGCGCGCACGACGCGCGCGCGAAAGGCGGAGACCGACTCGCCGCCTGGGTACGCGAAGTCGGTGCGCGGTCCCACCCAGCGGGCGTAGCGCTCCGGATCGCGCCCGCGGATCTCCTCGGCCGTCAAACCCTCCCAGTCGCCAAAATCAATCTCGTCAAAGCCTGTAACGCGGGTGACAGTCGCCGCTGCACCGGCAATGATGGCCGCAGCCTCGACGGAGCGCGACAGCGTACTGGCGTACACCGCGTCGAATCGTTCGTCGGCCAGGGCCTCCCGCGCGCACGCCATCTGCGCGCGGCCGAGCGCGCTCAGAGGAACGTCGGTGCGTCCGTGGTAGCGAACGCTCGACTGTCCTTCCGTTTCGCCGTGGCGGACGAGAACGAGCCGCGTCATCGGCTGAATGATGACGCATTGGCGGAGGGAATCAACGGCCAACAGGGACGGTGGTTCAAGATCAGAAGAAGTCGTCAGCGCGCAAGCGCTCGCAGAACTCTCGCGCCGGTATGATCAGAATGCCATCGTCTGTTTTCCGATTCCTCGGTTCGAGGCACACCATGACACGCTGCCCGACACGAGGATGGTCCTGCGCGAGGTTCCGCAGGCCTCTGAGGTGGTCGGTAGTGACCTTCCGTGTCGCCTTGGCCTCAATGGCGACCCGGAGGTCGTCGATCACGAAATCGACCTCCATCCCGCTGGCGAGGCGCCAGTAGCTCAGGCGGGCAAACGCATCGCTATAGGCGTTGTGCGCCGTCAGTTCGTGAAAGACCCAGTTCTCGAACGCTTTGCCGTACAGCTCGGAGCCGGGCTGCAAGACGCCGCGCCGCGTCAGGTGATTCACCATGCCGACGTCGGCAAAGTAGAACTTGGGCGCCGCGTTTCACCTTGCGGGCGCTCGATCCACAGAGAGCGAATTGCACGCGGCGGTTCTCGATCAGCCAGTGCACCTCGTCCAGGATCTGCGGCACCTTCTGGACTTCATCGACCACCACCTGTCGAACGGCTGGTCGGGTGGTCAGCTCCTCGCGCAGCCGTTCCGGATTCTGCAAGTAGCGCCGATACTCTTCCGCCTTGAGCAGATCGATCCAGAACGCGTCCGGGTACGTCTGTCTGAGTAGCGTGGTCTTCCCGGTCTGGCGCGGGCCCCAGAGAAAGAACGTCTCGGTGCCTGCGGCCGGCAGATGCAGCGTCCGCTTGAACATGCGCTTCAAATTATCATGATTATTTGAAGCAGCAATGCGGCGCCACGTCACAGGAATTTGGACCCGGGTGAACCGTTCGTGACGGCTGGCTCGGTCAGACCCGCGCTTGCGTTTCGACGCGGGCTAGTGGTGCAGATGTGCGGCACGGCGTTGCCCGCCAATGTCGCAGGCGTCGCCGACACCGTCGGAATCGGCATCGGCCTGATCGGTGTTGGCGATGCCGGGGCAGTTGTCCTCCTCGTAGGTGGCGCCGTCGCGGTCGGCGTCGAGCGTGTTGGCAACGGGGAAGAACGCCGCACAGCGTCCGGAGCGGAAGGCGGTGCCGGACACGACCTGGTTCGACGCGTCGAACTGCAGCACGGACACGCTCGCCAGATCGCCGGTCGTGGCCGGCTCATACGCCGGCCACGCGGGCGTCGTCGATGGCACCCCCGTCCTCACGAACGCGCCCCATGCGTTCTGCATCGACGCACTGAGCGCCGCGTCGTTCGGGCCGACAACGATTCCGTAGTCCGTACCCAGCCGCGGGTATGTGCCGAACACGTAGTACAGGTCCAGGCCGTGGAACGTGCGCAGCCCAGGCTGCGTCGCGCCCGGCCCGTACACCGGTGAGATGGTCAGGTGGTAGACCCAGGCCGGGCTGCCCCCGGCGTAGGCGGCGTCCGCGGTGTCGAGCGTCGGACAGATGGAGGTCGCATCATCAATCAGTGTGCGGAACGCCTCCGCCGGGGTGACGAAGCTCGCGGCAGGGTAGAGCGGCAGCAGCGCGTCGGCGCGCGTGTTCCCTGCGGCAAGGCGCAGGAACGTCTCGTAGGTCGCGGGCGTCCTGATGAGGGATTCCCAGCCCCGAGAGAACCACGTCGACTCATTGGCCACGGTGCCGGTCATCAAGGCGCGCCCGCCCGCCGCCCCCTGACGCAGCATCACGACCGGCTGCTCGGTCAGCACGTAGCCGTCGATCGCTGGATTGGCGGGCTGCTCGTTGTCCCCAGCGCGCGGCAGTGCCGCGTACGCTTGCACCAGGCTCGAGGCGGATGCGTGGCGGAGGCACTCGAGCTTGGTCGCGTCCTCGCTGCAGCCGGCGTTCGCGGCAACCTGATCGCCGCGCTCATAGTGGTGTCGCCGAAGAGCGGATCGTTCCGCACCGGGCTTCCCTCCGGGAGCGTGAGCGGGCGCGCATTGCCGCATTGGCCGCTCTGCACGATTGCCGCGCGGAACAGCCCGTCGGAGAGCGGTGACGCCAGCAGCGTGCACACTGACCAGCCGCCCGCGGACTGGCCGGCGATCGTGACCTGAGTCGGATCATCAACTTGCGCCCGTGTCTCTTGAGGTGTGCCGCTCGGACCTACAGCTCCCACTTCACCGCCGCATCGCGCTCGGGGTCGTAGGTGCAAAAGTACCCCGTCCTCACGGTCGCGGCGAGGTGGCGTCCCAGTGCTGGATGGACGGCGCGGATGCGCTGGATCTCAAGGCGGATGCGTTTGCCGACCGCTGAGCGGGCGCGCTCGAGGTTGCTGCCAGCGGGGCGATCGCGGCCGCCCAGACCGACCGCGCCGCGCAGTTGCGCGAGCAGCATCTCCATCTCTGCCCGCGCGCGTTCCCCGCGGCCGATGTCGTTGTGCGCGTCCGCCTCGTGTTGCTCTTCGCGCAAGTCGCGCAAGCGCTGCGCATACGCCGACCGCGCTTGCGGATCCAGGATAAGACCTACGTCCGTATCCGTCCGTGGCGATCGGAACGAGCGTCGTTTGCCTTCAGGAGACGGGCGGCCGAGTGTCACCAGATCGAGCGCCAGGATCTCTTGGCCCGGTTGCTGGAGGAGATGCCGCAGGTACTCGATCCCTTTGGTATCCTTCAGCCGTACGACCGACCCGGCGTAGGCGACGGTCCAGAAATGCCCTTCGCGGCGGAAGGTGTTGGTCCCCGGTCCTGGGTCCCTGGTCTCTGGTTGCCGATCCCCCTCCTTACCAAGGAGCGGGCGAGGAGGAGGTTGACCCGTCTGCGGTTCCCCTCCAGGGTGCACGGGAGGTACCCACTCCTTGCCCTCACTCAGCAAGCTCTCAGCGCGCCGAATCCATCCCGGCATGCCGAGGGCGCGGAACTGTTCCAGCGCCGCTTCGAGCAGGGACGCGGCACGCTCGCGGTCGCCCGGAGCGCCGCGGCGTACGTACATCCTTCGACGGGGCTCAGGACAGGGTTGGTCGCTATGGGCTTCCTAGTCCGACAGGCTGTAGACTAGGACCGAGCCCATCAAGTGCGACGGTCGGTTCGTCGAGCAGCCCTGGTGGGTCGCAAGGCCTTCGCCATCTGGTTTCTCTTGCGCTGCGTCTTGCCATGTTCAGTCGATCAGCGGTAGCTTATTGCCAGTTGCATCAGTAATCGAAAGGCGAAGGCGCCGGAAAAGAGGGGATGAACCACAGAGGCTCAGAGAACACCGAGAAAGAACACGGAGCGCAAGGGAATTACGCCCTTTCCCCTCCGCGCGTCTCCTCTGTGCGCTCTGTGCCGAGGTATGGAAGCGTTCGACGAGCCCGCAAGCCAACGGTTAGCCGATCTCACGATCCGACGAAGTGCACAGGCGGGATGGCGGCGATGCAGCTCCGGTCAACCGGGCGGCGTGGGTCGGCCTGGAACGCCAGGGTGATGTCCCGCGCGCAATCGAGGTTGAAGCTGAAAGGGCGCCGTGGCCGACGCCTGGACACTCGAAGAACGAGCTGTGCGACAGCGTCTGCGCGGCGAGCTGCCCAGATCGGTCGCCTGGTGTGGGTTGTACGATCATCATACTTTTGTTAGAAGAAAAATATGAAGCGTCTCAAGGAGCGCCTTACCGTAACGGTCGACCCAGTTCTCATCCAAGCGGGCAACGACGCCGTTGCCACGGGACGGGCCGAGTCGCTCAGCAGTTGGGTGAACCTCGCCCTGGCCGAGCGAGCTGCCAAGGAGCGCCGGCTCAAGGCAATGGCCGAAGCCGTCGCCTCCTACGAGGAAATGTTTGGGGCGATTTCCGCTGAAGAGCTGTCGGCGCAGGCGCGCGCCGACCGACGGGATGCGATCGTCGTTCGAGGGATGCCTCGGCCACCGGCTCGCACAAGCCGCCGTCGCGGGGTGGCATGAGGCTCGTTCTCGACAGCGGGGCGCTGATCGCGCTCGAACGTAACGACCGCGCGATGTGGCGCCGCTTCAAAGCGGCGCAGCTAGTGGGTGAGGTCCCAGTCTCACACGGTGGTGTGGTCGGTCAGGCCTGGCGGGGGCGGGGGCCGCAGCAGGCGTTGCTTGCGAAGGCGCTTGCCGGCATCCAGGTTCGGCCTCTCGATGATACGCTGGGCCGTGCCGCTGGCGAGTTGCTCGGTAGCGCACGACGCAGTGATGTGATCGACGCCGCTCTCGTCCTCCTCGCAGAGGACGGCGATCTCATCGTCACCTCGGATCCGAACGACATCGAACCGCTCGCGGTGGCGTCGGACCGGCACGTGGAGCTGATCCGAGTCTGAGCAGGCGGCACACCTCCTCTCGGGCCGGGGAGAGGCACCGCGTTGGCTTTGTGCGGTGGTGCGTCGCGACGATGGGTCGTGAACAGTGCTGGGGCACGCCCGTTGTCGATGAAGGCGTTCCCCTCGAAGGTACCGGTCAATGTCTGGATGAATCGGCGCGCCTCGGACCTTTCCGTACCCCCGCCCTCTATCGCGACACCGTAGGATCCGTTTCTGTCGCACGTGTTCCCGACAACGTTCGCCGTGAGGATGTAAGTCAGCGGTTGGGTCCCATCGGCGGTCGTATAGGCGTACTTGGACCATATCCCTGCCAAACGGATCCATGGGCGTGCTCGCTGGGGTAGCCGAAGACCTCGCGTGCCGCGCCCGCGGCCTGGTCGCTGCACTGCGGCGGTGTGAAGACGTACAGTCGCCACAGCGCGGCATAGCGCGCCTCCAGGGCTTTGATCTCCGCGGCCGGTTCATCGATTTCGTTGAGCCGCACCAGGCCGCTGGGCATGCGCACCAGCGCCGCTGCCTCCTTCATGACGGTGAGTGCCGGGCAGTAGATGATGACCTCCGACGGGTCGCAGTGTAACGCACGCCCCAGCGCGTGCTCGGCGTCGCGCCGCTCCTCAACGGAGGTATGGAAGCGTTCGACGAGCCGGCGGCGGTCAGCCTGCGGAACCGTCAGCGCGGACACAACGTAGCCGCGCTTCAGCAACGTACGCCTTTCCAGCTGCTCGACGAGGCGCACGATGCGCGGGTCGGGCCGCTCGGCCGTCGGGATCAGGCGCAGGCGTTCGAACAGTTGTCCATCGCTGAGCGGCAGCAGCTCGTCTTCCCCGAGACGCCCGTGCTCGTGCGCCAGCTCCACCGCCTTGGAGATCATCGCGCCCGCCGCCACCTTGGTGTGATGGTAGTAGACGCGCTCGGTGAGGAAGTAGCGCATGCGCAGCAGTTGGACGGTTTCGGAGCGCGCGTCCGGCCGCTCCATGCCGTGCTTGGTCATGTTGATGGCCAGCTGGCCGTCGTCGACGACGAAATAGCGGAAGATGCGGTCGTCGTAGTTCTGCGCCAGGCCTGCGAAGTACGAATCACGGCGCAGGTAGTCGAGCAGGTCCGCGTCAATGGTGCTCGAAACGATTTGCCGCGCCCAGGCAGGGACGCTGGCGCTGTCACGCAGCATCGCCGTGACCTCGTCCTTCAACCGCAGCGCCTGCAGACGGTCCCCGAGCGCACCGTTCAACAGTTTGGCAAGGCGTAGGCCCTTGTCGTGACGCGGGAACAGGCTGCGCTCGTCTTCGAGCGTGTGCCCGAAGGGGATGTGCGTAACGTCGTGCAGCAGCGCCGCCACCCCGATGATCTGCTCGAGGTCGGCGTCGACGGGCGTGCCGGCGGCGCGCACGGCCGCGACGATCCGCTTGGCAAGCGCGTTCGCCCCCAGCGAATGGTCGAAGCGCGTGTGCAGACAGCCCGGGTAGACGAGGCTTGCCGTGCCGAGCTGCTTGATGCCGCGCAAGCGCTGCATCTCAGGAAGGTCGAGCACCTCCGTTTCGAGCGGGCTCAAGGCGATGTCGCCGTGGACGGGATCGCGGATGATCATAAAAGGGTCCCTGGTTCCTGGTCTCTAGTCCCTGGTTAAAGAGCCTTCAACCAGAAACCAGGGACCGAAAACCAGGGACCCAAGACCAAGGACCAGAAACCAAGGACCAGGGACCAAGGACCAGCGACCAGCCTTCAGAAACCCGCGAGCTGCGCCAGGCGCTCGCGATGGAACGTGGCGTCGCCGAAGGCGGTCTCGTTCCACTTGGCGCGCTTGAACCACAGGTGCATGTCGTGCTCCCAGGTGAAGCCGATACCGCCGTGGATTTGCACGGCGCGGTTGGTGGTGCGGCAGTATACGTCGCTGAGGCGCGCCTTGGCCATCGACGCGGCACGCGCTGCCGCCCGCGGTTCGTGATCGTACGCATAGGCGGCGTACCAGACGAGCGCCCGCGCCGGCTCGATCTCGCTCACCATCTCGGCGGCGATGTGTTTGACCGCCTGAAAGGAACCGATGGGCCGCCCGAACTGCTCGCGCACCTTGGAGTACTCGACGGCCAGCTCCAGCGCCCGTTGCGACCCACCCAGGCTATCCGCCGCGAGCACGACGCAGGCAGCGTCGATCACGCGCCTCAGCAGATTCCAGCCTTTGCCTTCGTCAGCCAGCAGCGCGCTCGCCGGCACCTCGACGTTGCGCAAGATGACCTCACACGGCCGGCGCGTCTGATCGATGCCGTGCAGCGGCGCCACAGAGACGCCGGGCGTGTCGCGCGGGAGCAGAAGGAGGTTGACGCCGGATTCGGCGGCACCGCGGCTGCGACACGCGACGATCAGGACATCGGCGATGTGCGCATCAGTGACGAACATCTTCGTACCCTGCAGGCGATACCCGGTGCGAGTTTTCGTGCAACGCGCGGTAATGCCGGCCGCGTCCAAACGGTCGCTCTCTTCCAAGAAAGCGAGCGCACCGATCGCCTCTCCCGTGGCGATGCGCGGCAGCCATTCCTTCTTCAACGCATTGGCGCTGCTGTGTACCAGACTCATGGCAGCCAACACCGACGATGAGAAGAACGGCCCCGGCGCGACGACCCGGCCCAGCTCTTCCGCCAGCGTCGCCAGGTCGAGCATTTGCATGCCAAGCCCGCCGAACTTCTCGGGGATGATCAGGCCGGTCCACCCCATCCCGGCCATCTTCTCGTGCAGTGCGCGGGAAAAGCCGTCGTCGCTGCGCATCATCTCGCGCACGAAGGTCGTGGGACATTCACGCGCCAAGAAGTCGCGTGCGCTCTGCTGCAATAGTTCTTGCTCTTCAGATAGTCCGAAATCCATAGCGAACCTCAGTCGAGAGTCAGAAGGCCAGCAACCTTGGGGGACGGATTCCAGCTCTCAACTCTCGACTATCGACGGCTTTCCCTCGGCATTCCCAGCCCGCGCTCGCTGATGATGTTCTTCTGGATCTGGGAGGTGCCGCCGCCGATGATGAGGCCGAGGGTGAACATCAACTCGATCGGCCACACGCCGCGGTCGACGACGTGGCGCGAGGTGCGCGCCAGGGCGCCGTAGGAGCCCATGAGCTCCATGGCCAGCGCGGCGATGTCGTGGTTGAGTTCGGTGGACACCAGCTTGTTCACCGAGGCGCCGATGCCGGGCGGGCGTTTCTTGATGCTGTCGGTGAGCTGGCGGAAGGCGTGGAACTTCATCTGCTCGACGCGGATCATCAGATCGGCGAGCCGCTGGCGCACCACCGGGTCCTGCGCGGCGGGCTGGCCGTGGCGTTGGCGGCTGCGCGCCAGGCGCAGCAGGCCGTTGAACATTTGCTGCGTGCGTGTCGTCGAGCCGAGCATGTTGCGCTCGTGGGCCAGCGTTGCGTTGGCCACGAGCCAACCTTGGTTCAGCTCGCCGACCAGATGCTTGCGCGGCACGCGGACGTCTTCGAAGAACACTTCGTTGAAGCCGGGATCGCCGGTCATCTGGATGAGCGGGCGGACGGTGATGCCGGGGGACTTCATGTCGATCAGGATGTAGGAGATGCCGCGGTGCTTCGGTGCGTTGGGGTCGGTGCGGACAAGGCAGAACATCCAATCGGCGAACTGTGCGTTCGAGGTCCACACCTTCTGCCCGTTGACGATGAACTCGTCACCGACCAGGTCGGCGCGCGTCTTCAGCGACGCGAGATCGGAGCCCGAACCCGGCTCGGAGTACCCCTGGCACCAGATCTCCTCGGCGGTGAGGATCTTGCGCAGGTGGCGTTGCTTCTGCTCGTCCGTACCGAACTGGATGAGCGTCGGCCCGACCATCTGAATGCCCATCATCCCGACCAGCCCCGGCGCCCGCGCCAGCAGCAGCTCTTCGTTGACGATAGTCTGCTGCACCACGTCCGCCTCATGTCCGCCGTACTCCTTCGGCCACCCCATGGCGACGTAGCCGGCGTCGTACAGCTTGCGCTGCCACGCCTTCAGCGCCGCGATGCGCTTCGGGTCACCGTACTCGATGCCCGAGCTGTCCTTCTCGCGCGGCGGCAGGTTGGCTTTGATCCAGGCGCGGACTTTCCTGCGGAAGGTCTCTTGTTCGGGGGTGTAGGAGAGGTCCATGTGGTATTTACCTCTGTTGCGATCGGTTCATCGGGCCATCGTTCATTGGCGCATTTCCTCGGTTTGATCAACAGGCGACATTCGACATTCAGATGGATTTTAGATGGGCCGCTCTTGAGGTCGAAGGCAGACGCAGACTAGGATTCACCCCTCCTGAAAGCCCTGTGCTATGGATGCCCGCGCTAAAACGGTCCGCGACATACTCCTCGCTGGAGACCAATACCTCGTTCCGTTCTTCCAGCGACACTACGAGTGGCAGAGGAAGCACTGGCAGCGACTCTTGGACGATGTGATCGCCTTACTGGATGACGACAGCAGCCAGCACTTTCTAGGCCCACTCGTTTGCACGCCGTTCCGGCCTGTTCCTGGCGAGGCAACACCGTACCAATTGATCGATGGGCAACAGCGACTAACGACGATCACCCTCGCATTGGCAGGCTTGCGTGACGTCGCTCGCCGGCACCACGAGGCTGAACTGGCAGACGAGATTGCGGAAGATTACCTAACAAACAAGAGACGGAAGGGAACCCAGCGGTTCAAGGTCGTGCCTCGCACAGGAGATCGAGAGATATTTTTCGATATCATGGAAGAGCGGAGGGCGAAGACCGCTGCGAACGAACGGCGAGTGAGGGGAGACGGCAGCGGGGGAATCAATGCCTGCCTCAACTTCTACAAGAAGGCATGGGACCGCTTTGCGAAGGAGCACCCGCCCGCTGCCCTGCGCCGGCTGTTTGTCGCCCTTACGGGTCGTCTCTCCCTCGTAGCCGTGACGATCGAGGGTGAAAACCCGTACGAAATCTTCGAGAGCCTCAATTCGACGGGTTTACCCCTCGAAGAGTCAGACCTCATCCGCAACTATATCTTCATGCAGGTCCCGTTGGAGGAGCAGGACGACTTCGAGCACGAGCACTGGCAGCCGTTCGAAGCCCAGTTTCTGGCAACCGCAGAGGATGACGCCCTTTCATCAACCGGATTCTTCCGGAACTACTTGATGCGCACCGGAGTCTACTCCAAGAATCGCGCGACGTTCGTTGGATTCAAGGAACAGAACCGCAATCAAGGCCTCTCACCGGTCGAGCAGGTTAAGGAGCTGCAGCGATTCGCCCGCTACGAGCTATGGCTGCAACGCCCACATACCTGTGACCACCCACGCGTGCGCCGCGCCCTGCAACGAATCGCTCTTATCGATGTGACGACGGCGTACCCGCTACTCTTCGTGTTGCTAGACAAATTCGCTGCGGACACCCTAAGCGAAGACCAGTTGATCGAGTGCTTGGAGGACTTCATCAGTTTTGTCTTGCGTCGCACAATCTGCGGGGAATCGACACGCGGGTACGGGCGTTGGTTTGCCGACGCGATCAACTCGGTAAGGGCCGGTGCACGCGACGGTCTGCGGGAGTATTGGCTGCAGAAGGGATGGCCGGATGATCGCACCTTCCTGGCACGATTACAGGACTTCGATCTGTATCGGCGTGAGCGACGGAAGTGCCGACTGATTCTGGAGTCGTTGGAGGAGTCCTTCGGGCACAAAGAGTCAGTTGACCTAAGCAGCTTGTCAATCGAGCACATCATGCCCCAAACGATCGGTGACGATAGCCACGGTAGAGCGTGGCGGCGGGCGCTAGGAGATGATTGGAAGCGCGTTCATCAGCGGTGGTTGCACACGCTGCCGAACCTGACTCTCACCGGCTACAATCCGGAGCTTGCGAACAGACCGTTCGAAGAAAAGCGCGGAGACTATGATCGAAGCAACCTGTCACTCAATCGCGAATTGGCGCGCTTCGCTGTATGGAACGAATCTAGCCTACTCGAGCGAGGGCGGAAACTTGGCTCGCGGGTTGCATCGCTATGGCCACGACCGTCCGATGGCCCGGAATACAAACCTGTCGCCGAGGTCGCCTCGGACGAAGGAGATCTGTTCGCGCCTGTGCGGTCCGGCCGTGGGCGTACTCCGCAAGGTAGCTTGTCGGTGACGCTGCGATGGACTGAACTGGGCGTGGATCGGCCAACGGAGACACTACAGGAGCGCACGTCGGCCCAGACCATGTCGGCATTCCTCGCGCGACTGATACAACATTTCGGCCCGGATCTGGTTTCCAAGTTACAGTCGTTCCGGTTGGGCCGCGGACCGTTGATTTCAACGCGGCCCCGTACGGACTTCGTGAATCCACGATCTGGTGAGGTCTACGGGCATGTGCCAATCCGCGGCACGTCTTTCGCGGTCATCACGCACAGCAGCACAAACGAAAAGGTCCGCGATCTACGGCGCCTTGTGGATTTCTTGGAGATGCCCGCTGGCTTTGCGGAGATCGGGCAGTCGGGTACGGACGATGAAGCAGAGTTGTGAGACCTCTTTCTCCAAGGTGGATGCTTGTTACCTTCAATCCTCGATCCCGCTCCCTAATCCCTACGACCGTACCTATGGTCAAGATTACCGCAGGTCTTCATAGCTCTTCATTCTCCTGAGCCACCAAGACACGCAGACCTGCTCGTTGCACACGCCTCTCCAACTGGCGGAGCAATGCGCGTCTCTGCTGGGGAGCCCATTCCCTGGACCTCTACGCCAAAGGGTTTCGCCAAGAGCTGCGGAATGAAGCAGGGCTCGGTGGCCGTCGAGGTGGTTGCTTCCTATTTTCGCTTGAATCGGCTTGCATTCAACCACGCACTTCGACTACGTTTTGGACGCAACTGATAGGGTTCCCCTTCTGGGACCCGGGATGCCCCACGGGGCATCGTCAGTTGCCTTTTTCTTTTCCCCTCGCGACAGCCATGTACCTACTGTACCTCGATGAGTCTGGAAACGAAGACAACCCCGCAGATCGGCACTTCGTCCTTGGTGGAGCGGCCGTCTTCGAGCGCGTCACGTTCCACCTCGCCAGCGCATTGGATGCCCTGCAGCAACGGCACTTCCCGAATTCCCCTCCGATCGAGTGGCACGCGTCGGCCATGCGTGCCGGCAAAGGATTCTGGCGTGGCGTGCAAGAGCAAGAACGAGAAGACCTGATCCGTGAGATCTGCGAGGCTATTCGCGACGCCAACCCGCAGGGAATGGTTCTCTTCGCCGCCATCGTCGAGAAGGACGCACAGCTATGGGGCGAGAGCGCAGTCGAGCACGCTACCGAGCAGGTCTGTAATCGCTTCGATCATTTCCTACGGCGCCACCGTCCCGGCGGGAGTGACCCGCAACGCGGCTTGCTCATCTTCTCCGAGGGACGCTTCGACAAGCGCGCAAAGGTATGGGTTCGTGAATTCCGGCAGCTCGGGACGCAGTGGGGCATCCTGAAGAACCTCGCCGACGTTCCGTACTTTGCAAGCATGAAGGAAACGCGACTCCTCCAGCTGGCCGACTTCGTTGCGTACGCCGTCTGGCTGCTGTACGAGAAGCGCGATGCGAGCCTGATCCGGCACTTCCTCCACCGCTTCGACCAGAACGACGGAGTCATCCATGGACTTGCGCACTACCGCAAGAACCTCAGGGTTATGTGCGATTGTCCCGCCTGCGCTAGCCGAATCACCCCCGGATCGCTGGGGTCGTGGCTCGCAGCCGCACCCTATCCCTGAGTCACTACGGTTGCAGGCGTCGGACGCTGTTGTCATCAGGTACCCGCAACATCTGCGACCAGGAGGGGGTTGCTCTGAACATTGACCGAAACCATCCAGAACGAACTGCACCGGCTGAAATAGTGGACGACCGGTAGCGTCGAGTCGCTACCGTCCCTTGAACACGGGTGGGCGGCGCTCGACGAAGCTCAGCGCGCCCTCACGATGATCTTCGGTGGTGACCAGATACGCCAGTGTCTGGCCGATGTAGGCGCCGAGGTCGGAGACGTCACCGTAGGTCGCGCGGCGCAGTCCTTCTTTCACTGCAGCCTCGCGACCGTTGCTACGCAGCAAACGACGATGCCCTCCGACGCAGCATCGGCACAAGAGGACCACTGTGCGGTCATCCTT